>JBAZUW010000092.1:0-13172 GCA_041661205.1 Phycisphaerales bacterium | reverse complement strand
GTGCGTTCCGGTTTTGGCTGGCTGCGTATGGCGTGTCATGACGTTTGGAAACGCCCAAGCCCGAAGGTGGTGCATACGGGCCGCACTGGCGGCTGGGGTTGCGTACGTCGCGCTGCTCTCCGGGTGCGAAAGCGAACTCAAGCCGACGATCTCCAAGGCGGAATATGGGGGCGGGCAGCTTGCCGCCCCGGGTGTGCGGGTGATTGTGGCGCAGGTCGATGATTTGCCGTCGACCGGCTCGGAGGCGGCACGGGAAGGGCCGGTGCCGTCGCTGGCGATGCTGCTCGCGAAGTATGAGAATGAACCCTCGCTGGTGAACAGTTCGACCGTCAAAGCGTGGCGCGGCTGCGGGCTGCGAATCGTCACCGTGCCCAAGGCCGATGTGGACGCGTTGCAGAAGTCGCTCAACGTGGTAGGGCCCCTGGAGAACCGCTGGCTGGGTGAAGTGCCCCAGTGGGTGGAGGTGGCCCACAGCCCGGAGATCGCCCTGCCGGTGACCATGCGCCTGGACAACGGGCCTCTCACGGTGAGCCAGGGGACGCTGCGCCTGCTGCTGCGGGCGTGGATTGCGCCGGTGGCGGGGGATGAGGCGACGCGCGGCGTGCTGCAGCTGGAGATGGTTCCGGACTTCAACCCCCCTCGCGAGCAGAACGCGCTGATCTTCAACACGGTGGACAGGGTTGAGGCGGCGCCGATTCCGTTTTGGCGGCTCCAGCTGCAGGCGGCCCTCGATGGGGACCAGGCGCTGCTGATTGTGCCGGAAGAGCCGGATGTGAACTGGGGCAATGGCGAATCACCTGCGGCGGCGGACGCGAAGCCGGGAGTGATGCCCAAGCCCAAAGACCCACTGGGGCCGAGCGCGCCGCCGGCGCCGACACTGGGGGAGTTGCTGCTGGACAGGATGCAGACCAACGGGCGGCGGACGCGCACGGTCATGCTGCTGACCGCCCAGGTGCCCGGGGAGTATCGGTTGCTGCCGTGATCGATACGGCGGTGCGCTGAGCGGGCGGGTACAGGATCGGCACGGGCTCGCTACGCTCTTTGCCCATGCTTCCTGCCCTCTTGATTGTGGTCGCATTTCTTGCCGGGTCGATTCCTTTTGGGCTCATCATCGGCAGGATGAAAGGCGTGGACATTCGCCGCGAGGGCTCGGGGAACATCGGCGCGACCAACCTTGGGCGGGTATTGGGGCGGCGCTACTTCTGGATTTGCTTTGTGCTGGACTTTCTGAAGGGCTTTCTTCCCACGCTCATCGGAGGGGTGGTGCTTGGTGATGCCGGGAGGCTGAACCTGAGGCCGGCCGATTCCGCGATATGGCTTGCGATCATGTTCGCCAGTGTGCTGGGCCATGTGTTCTGTCCGTGGATTGGGTTCAAGGGGGGCAAGGGTGTGGCGACGTCGCTGGGCGCGTTGCTGGGGGTGTGGCCGGCGCTCACGGTGCCCGGACTGGGGGGCCTGGCGGTGTTTGTGGTGGTGGTGCTGGTGTGGAGGTATGTAAGCCTGGCGTCGGTGGCCGCGAGCGTGGCGATTCCCCTCTGGGTGGCGGCGTGGTTCCATGCGGCGTCGCTGGGCTACGGGCCCCACCAGGATGGGGAGGTGCGAGTGGTGCACATGCTCCCCTACTTGGGGCTGACGATGGTGCTGGGCGCACTGGTGATCTGGCGGCATCGTGGCAACATCTCGCGATTGCGGGCCGGCACGGAACCCAAGATTGGATCCAAGTCGGCGGCGAAGGCAACGTAAGTCTCCCCAACAATTGCTCAGGCTTTGTGAAGAATCGATCAGTCCTTGCGCGGAAAACCCCCTACACGGGGCATATTCCGTATCGGACCATGCTATTTGAGTGCGCGTCTGAGGGAAAACTCATCAAGTTGGCCGATGAGGTGGCCGCGGAGTTCTCGACCCGGCCCGAGTGCGGGCGGTGCGGGGCACGCCGTTTCTAGGGGCGGGTTTCCCCGCACTGGGGTAGTGAATCATGTCGTCACGCCAAATCCGGTTTGCTCGCGGCCCGATCGAACTTCACCGTGGAGTCGCTCCACGACTGGGAGATCGCCCCGTGGCCAACCTGAAGCTGCATCGTGACGACTCGGATGAGGCACCCCAAGATTCCTTTGGAGAAGGGGCAACTCCGTTTCGGGACTCGCAGCGCCGCTGGGAGCCGCGCCTGGCGGGACGGCCCGCAAGCGAGGACGTGATCCGCGGGGCTGAGAACGCCCTGGACCGGATCGATCGGGCGATGGCCAACCTGCGCGACCTGATGGGCGAGGGGTTTGAAGGCCCGGATGGCCCGCGGGCGGCATAAGACGCGTGGCCGTGGCACCGTGAGAAACATCAAGGACGCGAGAAGGCCGAGGAGCTGCGAGCTGCTCGGCTTGTTTGCGTTGGCCCCGGGTGTGTCATGGAGACTTGCACGGACCTCTGTGCAGCGCCAGAGTGGTCAGTGACACGGCGAGGGTTTCTTAGTTCGCCGCGTGCTGCATGACGTAGAGAAGCTCGCGGGCGATCTGGGCGCAGCGTTCGTCGTAGACCTTGGATTCGTCGGCGCGGCCGTCGGCTTCTTTCGGGTCCACGTAGCCGGTGTGGAAGCGCGCGATGGAGCCTTCGACAACCGGGCACGCGGTGTCGGCCTGGTCGCAGGTCATGATGGCGGCGAAGTTGGTCTTGGGGTTGGGGGCGCTGCTGTAGAGCTTGGAGAAGCAGGTGAGGGGCTTGAGGGCTTCGCCCAGGCGCACGTGATAGATGGGGTCTTCGTCGTCGGTGGTTTGTTCGATGTGCAGCCCGGCGCGGGTGAGGGCGGCCACGGCGCGGGGGTTGAACTTGGTGACTTCGGTGCCGCCGGAGTAGGCGGCGACGTCGAGCCCGGAGATGCGCGCCGCGGCGGTGGCCCACACCTGGCCCATGTGGCTGCGCCGGCTGTTGTGGGTGCAGATGAAGATGAGCTTGGGAGTTTGCTTGGCGGCCCGCTGCTCGCGGATGAACGCGGCGAAGCGATCAAGCTCTTCGCGCCGGTCGGGGGCGATCTGGTCGAACTCCTTGGCGCGTTGCTCGAGATAGGTGCGGACTTCGGGGTAAAGGCCGTCGGTGGGTGCAGCGGGACCGGCCCCGAGTGTGGCAAAGAACGCCGCAAGCAGCAGGCAGGCGACGCCGCACAGATAGACGCTCGCGGGAAGCAGACGCAGATTGGACATCATGAGCGGGGCTCCTTGGGGAGGACCTTGAGGGCGCTGACTTTGAGGTGTGTGGTTGGCGCTGGGCAGCAGTCTGGGCCGCATTCGCACGCGGCGGCGCAGGCGTCGATCGCGCTAGCGAGTTCGCGAAGCGTTGAGGCGAGATCTTGGCTGCACGGAGAATACAGCAGCACGCGCCCCTGCTTGTCGCCCCGGATGAGCCCGGCCCGCGCGAGCTGCGCCAGGTGGCGTGACACGACCGAGAGATCGACCTTGCAGCACGAAGCGATTTCACTGACCGCGCACGGGCGGGCGCACTTGATGAGACACGCGAGCAGGTTGAGGCGCGTCGGGTCGCTGAGGGCGCGGAAAAGATCAGCGTCGAGAAGGCGATCGATGGGCCCGCGGGCGCGGGCGGCCCGCCGCGGGGAAGCGGGCGGGGGGCTGGCCGTAGCCAGGGTCGCGTGGGTTCGCTTCCTGAGGTGCTTGGATACTTGCGTCATCGTGCAAGTGTTGTGCCGACATCGCGGAAGGTCAACGCCTGCGGGAAAATCTTCATGTATGGGTGCTGTGCGGGCTGTCATGAGCATGTTTGGGGGCGGTTTGGTTCGGCGCTTGAGTCGGGTGAACTTGCGGTCTAACGTTGCAACCGAGCGAAAATTCGGATGGGCGAAGGTATTTACAACCCGGCGTTGCCGGTCGATCGCTTCAAATAGGAGTGTTTCATGGGCCACGATCCTCTCGATACCGTGATCGGCGTTTCTGACGCGGCGCACCGCGACCCGCAGGCGGCGGCGAAGTTCATCGCCGCGGCCAAGGCCGCCGATCATCAGGGCAATCGCGAGATGCACATTGTCGAGCTGCGCAAGGCGGTCAATGCCGATCCGTCCAACGGCGAGGCGTTGTTCCGGTTGGCCTTCGCGCTTGACCTGGTGGGTGAGGAAGATGAAGCGTTGGCGCTTTATGAGCGCTGCGTGGAGCAGCAGCCTCCGATGGTGAACGCGCTGCTGAATCTCGCGGTGATGTACGAGGACCGCGAGGACTACGCCGCGGCCGAGCGGTGTTTGCGGCAGGTGCTTGAGACGCGCCCGAATCACGCCCGCGCGACGCTGTTCATGAAGGACATCGCGGCCAGCCGCGAGATGGTGACGGTGGAGGAGAAGGACCGCGACATCTTCAAGCGCAAGGCGCTGCTGGACACGCCGGTGACGGACTTTGAGCTTTCGGTGCGTGCCCGCACGTGCCTAAAGAAGATGAACATCCGCTCGCTGGGGGACCTGCTGCGGATCACCGAGGCGGAACTGCTGAGCTACAAGAACTTTGGCGAGAGCAGCCTGCTTGAGATTAAGAAGATGCTGCAGGTGAAGGGCCTGCGGCTGGGCCAGGGACTGGAAGATGCGCACCGGGCCGCCCGCCGGGCGCTGATGGAGCAATACAAGGGCTCGGGCAAGGAAACCGTCCTCGCCAAGCCGGTGAGCGATTTGCAGCTCTCCGTGCGTGCCCGCAAGGCCCTGCAGTTGCTCACGATTCAGACGCTCGGCGACCTCGCGTCGCACACCGAGGCGGAGCTGATGGGCATCAAGAACTTCGGCGCGACTTCGCTGACCGAGGTGAAGGAGCGCCTGGCTGAGCACGGGCTGGGGCTGCGGATCTTGGACGCCTAAGGAAGAGACGAAGTTCCGGAGAGACGAAGAGACGAAGTTCGACGCATTCAGAGCCCCTTGCGGAAGCAAGGGGTTTTTTATTTGTGGGGTAGTATCACGTCGGGAGTGGCGGGCGGCTCTTAAGGCTGTGTGCCGTCTGCCTCGGTCGCTCGCTTCACCACTTCCGGATCGCGCTCGTTTGTGTCGTGGTACGTCAACCGCGTCCGCGCGTATTCCTCGGGGCTGACCGAGAGATCGACTGGCTTGCCGCCCGCGTGCATTTTGTGCAGGTGTTTGAGGAACGGCACGCACCACATGCACCCGGTGCCGGCCCCAAGGCACTCGCTGATGAGCGAGGCCACCGGCGGGTTTTCACGTGCGAGGTACGCGCGAATCTTTCGCAGACTCACGTGAAAACAAAGGCAGACTTCGTCGTCGGGTTGCACGGGGCAATCCTACTCCCACTCGTGGCGCGGGCTTGGTGCGCGTGTGGTTCCGTCTGCCTGTTCGCGCGTCCGTATCATGACGCATGGCACACGAGCTGTCGCTCCTCGCCCACATCGAGAAAATCGCCGCCGGGCAGTCGGCCGCGTTCCCTCGCGTGCTGGTCGGCCCCGGGCACGACTGTGCGGCCGTCCGCACCCCGCGGGGCGACACGCTGCTGCTCACGGTTGACCAGGTCATCGAGGGGCGCCACGCCCCGAGCCCGCCGGGCGGCTGGGGTTCGCAGTTCACAGGTGTTGACCATCTCTCGCGCGACGAGCTGCTTGATCTGTACGCCCGCAAGGCGGTGGCGCGGAGCGTGTCGGATGTGGCGGCGATGGGCGGGGAGCCGTGGTGCGGGCTGTGCTCGGCGGCCTTGCCCGCGGGCTTTCCGGCGCAGGCCGCCCGTGTGCTGGCGGATGCGACCCACCGGTGGGGGAGCGCGTGGAAATGCCCGATGGTTGGGGGCGACGTTGCGAGCTTTGCCAAGACGCATGACGGGCCGCTGACCATTTCGCTCAGTGTGGTCGGCGTGTGCGGCGGGCGGCCCATTACCCGCGCCGGGGCCAAGCCCGGCGACAAGGTGTACGTCACCGGCCACATCGGGGGCTCGCTGCAGGCCGGCGGCCTGGGGCGGCACATGACGTTTGAACCCCGCGTGCGCGAAGGGGCGATGCTTCGCACGCATCTGGGCGATCACCTGCACGCGATGATCGACGTCTCGGATGGGCTGGGGCTGGACGCCTCGCGTGTCGCGACAAGCTCGGGCGTGGCGATCACGCTGTACGCGGATCGCATCCCGCTGTCGCCGGGGGTGCATGATGTGCAGCAGGCGATTTCCGACGGAGAAGACTATGAGTTGCTGTTCTGTGCTTCGAGCGAGCCCGGGCCGCTGGGCGAGACGCCGGTGACGTGCATCGGCGAGGTGAGCGAGGGGTGCGGCGTGGTGATGGTGGACGCGGGCGGCGCGCGAACGGATGTCTCCCGCGCGGGGTGGGAGCACTAGCTTTTCTTGCCGCTTGCCCGCGCCGCCCATGCAAAGCCGGCCCAGGCGATGGCTTGCATGCCCAGCACGATGAGCGCGACCCAAACGATCCGCAGAGGCCACGGCCCGAGTGTGTCAATCACGGTGGCGGCCGTCGGCTTGGATGGCCCGATGTAGCCATAGTTGAAATGGAATGGAATGTTGAGCGCGGAGACAACTACGCCGTAGGCCAGCGAGGCAATCCACGCCAGGCGCAGGTCTCGCCAACCGGGGCGATAGCCGAGCGCTACCAGGTCGTACAGGGCGCTGCCGACGATGGCAAAGTGCAGGCTCCAGAAGAGCCAGAATCGCGGGTGCGCGGGGCCGAACTCGAGCGTCGGCGTGATGAGCCCCTGCGAGCTGAGCAAGAGGCCCCAGAAGAAGAGCAGCGTGCGGCTCCACCGCCAGCCCGGGCCGAGCGCCAGGGCCGCACACAAGACCGAGAGGTCGCACAGTTGCAGTGGGAGCGACTTTTCCCACGCGAAGTTCATGGGGAGGGCGTACCAGATGACGTTGGCTGCGGCTGCGAGCCACACCAGCCCGCACAGCACGCGGCGCAGCGATCGCTCGCGCGGGGTGCCGCGATGGCGACGGGCGTACAGGATCGCGGCGTGGGTGCCGAGCGCGAAGACGCTTACGCCAACAAAGTGCATCCACGTAAAGGCGCGGAAGGTGTCTAGCCAGTCGGGTTGCGTGGCGGGGGCGAGCATGGCGTTGCCCCAAAGCGTACTGCTGTCTCGGCACGCGGTGATGAAGATGACAGGAAGGCACGAGGCAGGAGGCATCTAGGCATCAAGTTGGGCTTCGGTCGCGCCGGCTTTGGCCGTGTTTTCGTGGCGAAGCTGGCCGCACGCTGCAGCGATGTCGCGCCCGCGGCTGGCGCGGATGTGGGCGTTCACGTTGCGGGCCCGGAGCACGCGCTGGAAGTCGAGCACGCGCTGGTTTTCCGGGCGGGCGAAGGGCACGCCGGCGACTTCGTTGTAGCGGATGAGGTTGACATTCGCCCGAAGGGTCTTGGCCAGGCGGGCGAGCTCTTCGGCCTGGTCGGTCTTGTCGTTCACGCCTCGCAGCAGCGTGTACTCCAGCGTGATCTCGCGCCCGGTTTTCTCGAACCACTTCTGGCAGGCTTGCAGGAGGTCGGCGATGGTGGTGTATTCGGCCCAGGGGATGAGCGTTCGCCGCACTTCGTCGGTGGGGGCGTGCAGAGAGAGGGCGAGCGTGACAGGCAGGTCGAGCAGCGTCGCGAGGCGCTCGATGGCCTTGGGCAGTCCAACCGTGGACACGGTGATTTTGCGGGCCGAGATGCCGGTGGCCCAGGGGCTGGTGAGCGTGCGGATCGCGGGGACGACGGCGTTCAGGTTCGCCAGTGGCTCGCCCATGCCCATGAACACCACGTTGCTGATGCGGCGCACGCCATCGAGACGCCCGAGCCTCCACACTTGTTCGACAATGCGCCCGGCGGAGAGGTTGGCGTCCAAACCCGTGAGGCCCGACGCACAAAACCGGCACCCCACGGGACACCCGACCTGAGAGGAGATGCACGCGGTGAAGCGGGTGAGCTCGGCTTCTTCGCGCTCCGGGTCTTCGTCGTCTTTGGGCAGCGAAGGGATCATCACGCACTCGGTCTGGCGCGAGGTGTCGCTGCCGGAGCCGAGCACGTTGAGCGAAGTGGCGGGCGAACTCGGCGGCGCGTCGGCGGTGTCCCCGCCAGCAGCGGCAAAGTCCGTCCACTGGATGAGCTGCTTTTGAGTGCCGTCGCTGGCCGCGGCGTGTTTGAGCACGTCTCCGGAGAGGAACACCATGTCACGGGCGAGCATCTCGCGGTCGAGCTTGCTGAGGTTGCTCATGGCCGCGGGGTCGGCGATGCCGTGCACGTACACCCATTCGAGAATCTGCTTGGCGCGGAACGGGGCCATGCGGCGCTCGGCGCACCATTCGGCAAGAGTTTCCGGAGTGAACTCGAAGATGTGATGCGCGGGATGCTGCATGAGAACTGAGTACAAACGCTCCGCGTCAGTGCGTCGACGCGGCTTTCCGCGCGGGGGCGCTGATCGAAACCGGAATCGCGCCGTACTCCTCGCGGGTGATGACCGGAGCGTGCACATGAATCCGGCGGGTCTCCGGGTCAATGCCCCGGGCCAGCAAGGTTTTGCGCACCGTGCCAGGGAGCGAAAACTCGACGTCTTCGATATCGATGTCGCGCTGCTCGATGTCGCCACCGAATCTGGCGAGTAAGGCGCGGCACACATCGGCCACCAGGTCTTCGGGCGCGCTCGCGCCGGCGGTCACGAGCACCGTTTCCTGGCCGCTCTTGAACCACGACCAGTCGAGCTCGTCGGCGTCATCCACCAAACGGCTGGGGGTGCCGACATTGGCGGAAATCTCGGTAAGGCGCACGGAGTTGCTGCTGTTGCGCGAGCCGACGACGATCACGAGGTCGCACTCGGGCGCGATCTGGCGCACCGCGTGCTGGCGGTTGGTGGTGGCGTAGCAGATGTCGCTGCTAGGGGGCTCTTTGATGCTCGGGAAGGCCCGCTTGAGGGCCTCGATGACGATGGCGGCGTCGTCGGTGGAGAGCGTCGTCTGCGTCAGGTACACCAGCTTGTTTGGGTCGGTGATCTTGAGCTTGGGGATGTCATCGGGCGACTCGACCACCTGCGTTGCGTTGGGGGCCTCGCCATAGGTGCCGACGATTTCCTGGTGGTTGCGATGGCCGACCAGCAGAATCTGGTACCCCTGGCGCGCGTAGCGCACCGCCTCGGCGTGAACCTTGGTCACCAGCGGGCAGGTGGCGTCCATGGTGTTCAGGCGGCGGGCCCGGGCGGCTTCACGCACCGCCGGGGAGATGCCGTGGGCCGAGAAGACCACGATGCCCCCTTCGGGCACTTCGGAGATTTCTTCCACGAAGACCACGCCCCGATCGACAAACCGCGACACCACGTGCTTGTTGTGCACGATTTCGTGGTACACGTAGATCGTCTGCCCGGGGAAGAGCTCGATGACCTGGTCGACCACGGCGATCGCCATGCGCACGCCGGCGCAAAAACCACGAGGATTGCAAAGTATGATGCGCATCGCTTCTCCGGTGCCTTATGCTGTGCTGCCCCGCGTGTGGGCGGCTTTGGAACCGAGAATGGTACGCGGCATCCAACCCGCTTTGGGTTTTCTCATGACGAACCACTGCTTTTCTTTGTGTACGGGGGACTCGCAGCAGTGAGCACGCTGGTTCTTGATACTTCAGCCACTGCGGCCATCGACGCCTTCAGCTTGGCGTCGCCGCCCTCCGGGCTCGTGCCCCCGCCCCGCGGGTGCAGTGCGGAGGTCGCGAAGGAGTACGTTCGCAGCCTGGCCCTCAACTTCAAAGAGAACTTCAGCGTGCTCACCGGGCTGGTGCCCGACACGTTCGTGCCGCATTTCGCGGCGGTCTACGCGTTTTGCCGCTGGTCGGATGATCTGGCCGACGAAACCGGCGCCGGCGACGCCGCCCGCCAACGCTCCCTGCTGCTGCTTGACGCCTGGGGGCAGGAGCTGGAAGCCTGTGCCGCGGGCGAAGCGTCGCACCCGGTGTTTGTGGCGCTGGCCGAGTCGATCCGCGAGCGGGATTTGCCGGTGGAGGCCTTTTTTGACCTTCTGGACGCCTTCCGACAGGATCAGGTCGTCACGCGTTACCAGACGCTGCAAGAGGTGGAAGACTACTCGACCCGAAGTGCTAACCCTGTGGGGCGACTGGTCTTAGCCATCGCCGGCGTTCGGGGCCCCGGGTGCGTTCTGCACGCTTCCGATTGCACGTGCACCGCGCTCCAACTCATCAACTTCTGGCAGGATGTCGCCCGTGATTTGCTGGAGCGAGATCGTGTATACCTTCCCCTTTCCCAAATCGGGTTGTCATTTGACGACTTGGCGAGGGTGGTGCGTGGGGGCCAAGGCTTTGCCCCGGGTGCATATGAGGCGGCGGTCGCCCCGCTGCTTCAGCGCACTCAAGACCTGTTCGACGCGGGCGACCAGCTGATCCCCATGCTGGAGGCCGGGCCGGGCAGGGATGTGATTGGGCCGGTTCGGTTGTTCGCGGCTGGTGGTAAACGAGTGCTCGCGCTGGTCAGGCGAGCCGGGTCGGATGTGCTCAGGCGGCGGCCAAAGATCAGCGCCCCCGCACGGCTCGCACTGCTGGTGCGGGAGCACATTCGCCTTGCGATGGAGGATGCATGAACGCAGCGGCTCAGTCAACCAGTCCACAGATGCAGACCGACGCCGCCGCCGCGTCATTTGAATACTGCCACCGGATCGTGCGCGAGCACGCCAAGAACTTCTACTACGGGCTGCGTCTGACGCCCGAGCCGCGCCGCTCCGCGATGTACAGCGTCTACGCCTGGATGCGACTGGGCGATGACATCGCCGACACCCCCAACGCCGGCGACGACGTCGTGGGGGAGTTTCAACGCTTCGCGAATGTCAGCCGGCGCGTGGCCCAGTCACCCGGCGACCCTGAGGCCGTGCCGCAAAGTGATTTCTGGCCCGCCTTTGCCGACACGCTCCGCCGCTACCAGATTCCTGCCGCGTGGGTCGAGGGGATGCTGCGGGGCCTGCGCCAGGACCTCTCGCACACCGGGTACGAAACCCGGGAGGAGCTCGACGATTACCGGCACTGCGTCGGCGGGGTGGTGGGCCTCTTCTCGGTCGCGGTGTGGGGGCTGAAGCCCGGCGTCTCGCGCGAGCGGGCGCTGGAAATGGCCGACACCCGGGGCCGCGCGTTTCAGATGGTGAACATTCTGCGCGATGTCGGCGTGGATGCTCGCATGGACCCGCCCCGGACGTATGTCCCCCGCCAGTTGCTGCGCGAGCATGGGGTGGCACCGGCCCAGTTGCTGGCGTGGTCCAAGCCCGCCGAGTGCGGGGCGTTCATCCAGCGCTTGGCGGCGGTGGCTCGCGAAGAGTTCGCCGCCTCGCGGGGGCTTGAGAGCATGATCGACCCCGCCTGCGCGGGTGTCTTGTGGACGATGAGCGAGATCTACCGGGGCGTGCTGGGCCTGGTTGAGGCGCAGCCCAGCCGCGCCGTCGAGCTGCGACCGGCGTCACTTTCCAAGCCCCGCAAGCTGGCCATCGCGTTGCAGTCGAGGCTTGGGCGCCCGTGGGAGCAGGCCGAGTGAGACGCCCGCGTACCGCTGTGGTGGTGGGGGGCGGCCTGGCGGGGATCGCCGCGGCTTTGGCCCTGTCAGATCGCGGCATTCGCGTGACGCTTCTCGAAGCCAAGCGGCGTTTGGGGGGGCGGGCGACTTCGTTTACTGATGCGGTCACCGGCGAAACGCTCGACAACTGCCAGCATGTGGCGCTGGGGTGTTGCAGCGAGTATTTGGCCTTTTGCCGCCGGCTGGGCGTGCTGAATGATTTCGACTGGTACGACGAGCAGTACTGGGTGCTGCCCGGCGGGCACGAGAGCGTGCTGAAGCCGGGCATTCTGCCTGCGCCGCTGCATTACACCGGCAGCTTTCTGGGGTGCGGGTTTCTGGGCCCGGCTTCCAAGCTCGGCATCGGGCGGGCGATGGGGGCGATCGCCTTCGCGGATCTCGAGGCGTGGCAGGATTTGACGTTCGGCCAGGTCTTACGCGAGCTGGACCAGACTGAAGAATCTCGCCGCCGCTTTTGGGATCCGATCGTCGTCAGCGCCTGCAACCTGGACCCGGACGACGTGGCCGCCACGCTCGCGGCCAAGGTCTTCCGCGATGGCTTCATGGCCGGGGCCGACGCGGGGCGCATCGGTGTGCCCAAGGTGCCGCTGGTGCGGCTGTATGACGCGGCCCTGGCGGAACTGGAACGCGCCGGCAGCGAAGTGCGGCTCGGGGTGTCGGCTCAGGAACTCGGGGCGGATTGGGTCATCACCTCGCGAGACGAGCGGTTGGTCGCCGACCGGGTGGTGTGCGCCTTGCCCATGGAGCGGGCCAAGGTGCTGCTGAGCGCCCCCGAACTGCACGGCATCGCCAACGCCACCCACAGTCCGATCCTGGGCGTGCATATGCACTTTGATCGCCCGGTCATCGGGCGCCCCCACGCGGTGCTGCTGGATGTGGGCACGCAGTGGGTCTTCCGCAAGGACGACGCGGGGGCCAAAGTGCACTGCGTCATCAGCGGGGCGCACGCGTGGGTGGACTTGGCGGAGGCGGAGATCCTGGACCGGGTGCAGGCGGACATCACGACATGTTTTCCACATTCGCGAGCGGCCAAGCGGGTGTGGGGCAAGGCGGTGAGGGAGAAGCGGGCGACGTTCGCCGCGACTCCGGAGTTTGAGAAGAACCGTCCAAACGCCGGACTGCTGAGCGACGGGGTGGTTCTGGCCGGTGATTACACGAATACCCAGTGGCCGGCGACGATGGAAGGCGCGGTGCGGAGCGGGCTGGAGGCGGCGAAGGCCGCGGCAAAATCATTAAGCCTGGCCCACTCATAATACGAACAGACAAATAAGTTCGGAGTTTGTGCGGATTTTCCTTGACATGGGATCATTATGATCGCGCTAAGGGGTACGTAATTAGTTGAAGATGAAAGGGCGGGCGGCTAAAAACTACACCCCTTTCTACCGGCACTTCAGAAACTTGGGTATCTTCCCGGGCCTTAGCGCGGTGCGTCCGCAGGAATATTTGCCGCGAAGTGCTCCGGTGCGTCGCGGCCCGTATCGAGACCGATCCGTTCTCGGCCGAAGGAGTTGATCAGTATGGGCGACCTCAGGCCCTGGCAAATCGTGGTCATGATCCTGGCGGTCGTCGTCCTTTCGGGGTCGATCTTGTGGCAGTGCAATGATGAGAGCAAGATCCTGAA
This sequence comes from Phycisphaerales bacterium, assembly GCA_041661205.1. Taxonomy (GTDB): domain Bacteria; phylum Planctomycetota; class Phycisphaerae; order Phycisphaerales; family UBA1924; genus RI-211. Next base: position 51 of record JBAZUW010000092.1, on the reverse strand, counting down.
CATTGCCGACCGCACCACGGTTGTGGATGTTGTCTCCGGCGAAACGTTTGA
>JBAZUW010000091.1:1248-13320 GCA_041661205.1 Phycisphaerales bacterium | reverse complement strand
CGATAATCGCTTACAAACGAGACGATCTCATTGCGGCGGAAGAGTACCTCAAGAAGTCGCTAGAGATAAATGAAAAACTTGGCCGCGTGGGAGGTTTGGCGCGAGTTTACTGCAATCTGGGGGTGGTCGAAAGGACTCGAGGCAATCTGGATGCAGCGGAGGAATACAGCGAGAAGTCGCTGGCGATCAATGAGAAACTCGGCCGCGCAGAGGGTCTGGCGAACACCTATCACAATCTTGGCCTCATTGCCGAGAAGCGCAGCAATATACTCGAAGCCAAGCGATTCCTTACACTCGCATGTGAGCTCGCAAAAAAGCTTGGAGCCCAGGCACTAGAAGCAGAGATCCAGCAAGACCTCGCTCGCCTCACCTAACCACCCCTACCCCCGCACCCCAAGCTCGCACATCAACTCCACCCCCAGCGGCAGCGCATCGTCATTGAAGTCAAAATCCGGCTGGTGCAACGTCGGATACGTCGCCGCGTTGCGGGGCTTTAGGCCCAGGAAGAAGAAGCACGCCGGCACATGCTTGCCGTAATAGCTGAAATCCTCCCCGCCCATCGTCGCGTGCTCCAGCCGGTCAACCCTTCCCTCGCCCAGCACGCCCCGCGCCACGCTCAGGGCTCGCTCGGTGGTCTCCGGGTCGTTCTCCACCACCGGGTAGCCTTCCATGTACTTGATCTTCGCTTCGCACCCCATGGCCCGGGCCCCCTGCTCCACGATCGCGAAGAACCGCTCGCGCGCCAGCTTCTTGGTGTCCCCCCGCAGCGTGCGGATCGTGCCAATAAAGCTCACTTCGCCCGGGATGATGTTGTTGGCCGTGCCCGCGTGAATCGCGCCCACCGTCACCACGCACGCATCCAGCGGCCCCACATTCCGCGACGCGATCGTCTGCAGCGCCGTGATGATCTGCGCCGTCGCCACGATCGCATCGCTGCCAAAGTGCGGGTAGGCCCCGTGCGCCTGCGTGCCCTTGATGATCACCTCAAAGTCGTCGGTCGCGGCCATCAGGGGGCCGGGCTTCGTAGCAATATGCCCCAGCGGCAACTGAGGCCATCCGTGGAGCCCATAAATCCGGCTCACCGCGTCGCCGATGCCGCCGCCTTTCTCGCCCGCCAGCGCCCCCTGCTTGCACATGCTGTCGGCCCCACCCCCGTGCTCCTCCGCCGGCTGAAACACCAGCGTGATGGGCTTGGGCCGGTGCAGCTTGCTCAGCACGCGGGCCGCCCCGATCAGAATCGACACGTGCCCGTCGTGCCCGCAGGCGTGCATCACACCCGGGTTGGCGCTCGCGTAGGCCTTGCCGGTTTCTTCGGTGATGGGCAGGGCGTCCATGTCGGCCCGCAGCGCGATCGCCCCGCCGCCTGCTCCGCCTTCGCTCGCGGGCAGATATCCCACAACCCCCGTTCCCTCAGCCAGCCCCGCCTTGAACTTGATGCCCAACGCGCTCAGTTCCTTCTGCACCAGCTTGCTGGTTCGCTCTTCGGCGTACGACAGCTCGGGGTGCTTGTGCAGGTCGTGCCGCAGCTTGATGAGCGACGGCAGTTCGGCCTCGATGAGCTTCTTCACGTTGGCGTGGCTGGGCATGCCCAAAGCGTAGGAATCCCGCCGGGTTTTCCGCTTGGGCTGTCCTTTGCGGGGCCGCGTCAAGCCGCCAGCCGCTGGGCCGCGTTGGCCCGCTCCACCGCCACCACCAGCGGCGGGATTTCATCCTGCCCGTCACTCGCGTGCATCTCGCGCCGCACTTTCTCAAACTCCGCCTGGTTCCGCTCAAACGCGTCAACAATCCGCTCATCAAAGTGCGTGCCGCGGCTCACCCGGATGATCTTGCACGCTTCCTCATGGCTCATCGCGTCTTTGTACACCCGCCGGCTCGTCAGCGCGTCGTACATGTCCGCCAACGCCACGATCCGCGCCGCCAGCGGAATCTGCTCCCCCTGCAGGCCATAGGGGTACCCCGTGCCGTCATACCGCTCGTGGTGCGACAAGGCCACCTGGATCGCCATATTGATCAGCGTGTCGTCCCCCACCCGCCGCCGGATGGCGATGAGCGTGTCCGCCCCGATCAGCGAGTGCAGCTCCATCAGGCGGCGTTCCTCCGGCGTCAGCTTGCCGGGCTTGAGAAGAATCGCATCCGCCACGCCCACCTTTCCGATGTCGTGCATCGAGCTCGCGAGCTTCAGGTTCTCAATCCAGCTCTTGGTGATCTCGCCAAAGACCCCCTTGAGGTCCTTGGCCAGAATCTCGCAGTAGTGGCAGATGCGCTCGAGGTGCTTGCCGGTGTCGGTGTCGCGATAGTCGGCCAGCTTGGCGAGCCCGAAGACCAGCGCGTTGCGGATGTTCAGCCCCCGGCGCACGCGCCGGTCGAGTTCTTCCTGCAGCTGCTGGTTGGCCCGCATCAGCATCGAGTCATACCGCCGCACCAGCAGCGTCGACCCCGCCATGGTGATGACCAGCACGCTCGCCCCGCCCAGCGCGGTCCACAAGAGCGCCCGGGCCGACATCGCCCTGGCCGCGGCTCGGATCGAGTCGTGCGACTGCACCAGCACCACCTTCACCCGCTGCGCCGGCGCATCCACCATCGCCAGCACCACCGGCCCGGTGGCCAGCGTGGTGTCGGCCATCAACGTAGACGTCGGGCGAAGCTGCGCGAGCTCAATCTCTTCGCTGCTGGGGTAGAGCGTGAGGCGTTGCTGCGACAAGTTGAGATTTGGCATGCGGCCGCCGCTCTCAACCGGGTAGCACAACACCCGCGCCGTCTGGTCCAGAAGCATGAGCGTCCCCCCCTCGCGGGGCTGGGATTCCTGCACCAGCTTCTGAGCCGCCTCCCACTCGGGGGTGTCGCGCCGGATCGGCCCCTCAACAACCGTCTCGAGGTGTTTGGCAAAGTCGCCGGTGGCGCGGGCGGCTTGTTCCATGCTCCGTCCCCGCACGCCGGTTTCGAGTTCGGTCTTGGATACCTGCAGCACGGCCAGACACCCGATGCCAATCACCATCGCCTGCAGCAGCACGGTGGCAGCGATCAGGCTGCCGCGGGTGCGCAGTCGAAATGGTGCCCGGCGATTCTGGAGTTTCTGAGCCACAACCCATCCATCGGGTTTTCCATCAAGGGCGTGTACGTCTCGCCCGTAAACCCCGCGACAATCCCGGGTGAAATACCCAGCCCATGCCTACGTGCGAGGGTTATGCGATCCCCCGCACAGAGGGGCCGGGCGTCCGAGAATTGGTCGCGGCTCACTTCACCGGAAAGACCAGTTCGATCAAGCGGTCTGCGTCCGGCAGCGCCTTGGCGAGTTCCTTGGGCGTCACCTGAGCCCCGTCCGGCATCGGTGGCATGCCCAGCTTCTTCGCGAGCGAGTCGCGAATCGGCACGTTTTTTGCTTCGCTGGTAGCGAGCATCTCTTCAACCTTCGCCGACAGAATGAAGTCTGCCAGCTTGCGCGCCTCATTGGGGTGGGGGCACCCGCGCACGATGCCGACCGTGTTGGGCAGCAGCAGCGGGCCGTTGCTGGGCAGGCCCTTGAACTTCTTCTTAGGTGGGTCCACCTGTTCAAAGTTGAAATCCACCGGCCAGTTGTTGGCCTTGCCCGCCAGCGCGTCGTCCGAATCGGTCAGGCCGATGTCGATCTCCCCGTCCGAGAGCGCCCGCATCACGGTCGAGTTGCCGTCGTACAGCCGCACCTGGTTGTCGCGCAGCGCCTCGAAGAACTCCCGCGCCGCGTCGTAGCCGTTGGCCGCCACCACCGAAGCAACAAACGCCCGGGTGGTCCCGAACTGAGGCCGCGCCATGCCGATGCGCCCGGCCCATCGCGAGGCGGTCAGATCTCGCAGGGCCTTGGGTGCATCCTGCTTTCCCACCCGGTAGGTGTTATACGCGATCACCCGAGCCCGCAGCGCAAAGCCGTACCAGGTCTTGTCCGGTGCGCGAAGCTGCTCCGGCCATCCGCGCGGAAAGTCGGTCTCCGACTTACTCGCGAAAGACTCCAGCACGCCCCGGTCCGCCAGCGACTGGCTCCCCAGCATTTCGTTGGACCACCAGACGTCCGCGCGGGGGGAATTGCGCTCGGCCAGCAGTCGCTCGATCAGCCCGGTGGTCTTGGTCGCCTCGGTGTCGGTCACCATCTTGACGCGCACACCGGTGGACTTCTCAAACTCGCCCACGATCGGCGCCAAAAGCGGCTGGTCCACGCTGCTGTACAGCACCACGTCGCCCCCAACCTCGTTCCCGCGCGACGCGCCACCACTGCGAAAGAGCACCAGCCACACCGACACCGTCACCGCCACAACCGCGGCCGCCCCAAGCGCGCTGGCGATCTTCACCTGCCGATCCCGCGGCAACGCCCGCCACTGCGAGAAGAGGTCGGACACTTTGAACTTGATGGTGTCGATGAAGCTTGGCACGTGCGAGTTGTACCACGTTCCCGCCCCGCCGTTGCGGCCGGACTAAAAATCGCGACCTACTTCGGCGCGTCGGCGGGCTTCTCCGCAGGCTTTTCAACTTTCACCTTCTGATTCAGCCGCCCGAAGTAGTTCTTCACCGCGCTCTGCAACTCGCGCGGCACCTGGTTGTTCTCGATCGCCTCGCTGGCGCGCTGCTCACTGTTCGCCGCCACCGCCGCAAACTCCGCCACGCTCTCGCCTTTGACCTTTTCCCCGTACACCAGGCGCGACCCGATGATCGGTCCGCCGGTGGTCTGTGTGTTGGCCTTCACGCGATCCACCTTGTAATCGACGGCTTCCCCCTCCGGGCTCGCGCTGCCGTCGCCATGGCCGCGGTTGCCGCCGCTCTTGCCCTGGCCGTTGGCCTGCCCACCTTCTTTCCAGCCGCCACCACTCTTGTCCCCGTTGCCGCTCTTGTTGCCCTTGCCGCCGGGTTGGTCGCCCCCCATCGTCTCGCCCGCCATTTCACTCAGCTGCTTCTTGGCTTCGCTGAGCGCCGCGTCGAGCTGCTGCATGTCGTTTTGCATCATCTCCGCCTCGGAGAGTTCGCCCTGCATCTCCTGCATGCCCTGCTGGCCGTCCTGCTGCATCCCTTCCTGCGTCATGCCGCTCGCCATCTTGGACATCGCTTCGCCCATGTTCTGGGCCTGCTGCTGCGCCTTCATCTGCGCTTTGGCCATGTCGAGCAGCTTCTTCTGATCTTCAGGGCTCAGGCCCGCGGCCTTTTCCAGGGCCTTCTGCACCTGCTCGGGGTCGCCGCTGGCCGCCTGCTTGGCGATCTCCTCGGCCTGCTTCTTGTCCAGCCCCGCGCTCTCCAGCTTCTTGGCGAGTTGTTCCTTGTCCTTCGCCAGTTCCGCAAGCTGCTTGGCCAGGTTCTCCGCCTGCTTCTTGGCCTGTTCCTTTTCCTCCGGGCTCGTGCCCGCGTCGGCCATCTTCTTGCCCAGCTCCGCCAGCGCCTCCTGCGCTTTGTTGAAGTCCCCCCGCGCCATCTGGCGGCTGAACTCATCCAGCGGCCCCGCGTCCGGACGCTTCAGCTGCCGCATCGCTTCCTTCAGCGCCTCAGTCTGTGCCGCCTTCTCGCCATCCTTCTGGTCCGCGAGTTTCTCGGTCAGGGCCGTCAGCTCACGCACCGCGGCACGGCGCATCGCCTCCGGGTCATTTTCCTTGGCTTCCAGCTCCTGCTTCGCCTCTTCCGTCTTCTCATCCACAAAGTCAACCTTGGCCTTGGCGAGGAGTTCCTTGAGCTTGTCCTGCTTGGTCTGAATGTCGGCCTTCACCTGCGCCACTTCGTCCTGCTTCTGCTGCTTGGCGACCTCGCGCTTGGTCGCCCCCAGCAGGTCCATGTTGGGCACGGTGAACCACACCAGCGCCAGCGCCACCGAAGCAAAGATCGGTGCTGGCCACAGCTTGGGGGCTTGAATGGGAATCGCCTGGCCGACCTTCACGCTGCCCGCCATGCGGTCGGCCTCGGCCACCACGGCCTGCGACCACGGGTCGGTCTCGCGCTGCACGTACATCGCGGTGCTGAGCGTCTCGCGCAACCCCGCGCGCTCGTCCAGTTCCTGCGCCACCCGCAGCCGCCCGCGCCGGCGGGCGATTGTCCACACCACCGCGCTGAGGAGCGCGACGCCCCCGGCGATCATCGCCCCGCGCCCCCACCAGGGGGCAAAGAGCGCGTGCACACCCAGCACCCGCTCGACAATCCGCGTCAGCATGGCGACACCCAGCCCGACGGTGACGGCAACCACCAGCCCGGCGAAAAAGTCCATCAGCGTAAGACGGCGCCCAGCCTGCGAGATCGCCCGTTGAACTGATCGCATGTGCAAGCTCCTGGGTACCCCCTCTCTTCGAGAGGGGGCGATCGGATACCTCTTCCTTCGAAGGGGGCCGTCACCTCATCCAAACGATATCCGCGTTCCTACCTCACTCATACCGATTTCCCGCCTCGCAGTTCCGTATCCTGCGCGCAACTTTTGAGACTTCCTTGCCCAAAGCACGCATTCTTACGAAGATATCGGCTTGCCCACCCCCCGCACAACCTCCAAACTCTCGATCGACCAACGCTTCGACTACTCCTTTCGCACCCTCTGGCGGGATGAGGTCGCCAAACGCTGCTACCTCGCGGCTGGCATTCTGCTCTGCTGCTGTGCCGTCGGGCCCATGACCGCGGTTGAGGTTGGCGGCCTGGCAGCCGCGGCTTTCTTCTTCGGGTGCCTGGTCATCCACTACCGAACCCTGCCGCTGCTGCTTCGCGAACCGCTCCCCTATCTGCTCATCCTGTGGGCGGCGTGGCTGGCCCTCTCGAGCACGTGGTCGCTGGACCCGCACAAGGGCTGGTGGGAGTTTCGCAGTCTGCGCTTCTCCTGGTTTGTGCTCGTGCTCTGGCCCCTGATGGCCCAGCGCCGGCACCTGATCTTTGCCTTATGCGCCGGCTTCCTGCTCTCCAACGCAGCTCAGGGGGTGCTGGCGTTCATCAGGCTGGAAGGATGGACCGCATGGGACTTCTCGAAAAACTACCCGGATCGCAACGCGGGGTGGTGGGTCCATCCGGCGATCTGCGGCTACATGCTGGTGGCCGCACTGGGGCTCCATCTGCCGGCGGCGCTCTGGGGTCGGGCTCGCGCCCGCTGGTTCGGCGTCGCGGGGGTCGTCGCCACGTGGGCGGGAATGTTCGCCACCGGCACGCGCGGGGCGTGGGTGGGGGGCGTGGTACTCACGCTGATCGGTCTGGGGATCGCGTGGCGGCGTGCGCAGCGCCATGGAAATGAACGCAGGAGATTCCGCCGCACGTGTGCCGGCGTGATCGGTGTGGGGCTGTGCGTCGTGCTCGCGGGGGGCACCTCGCACCGCGTGCGCGAGCGGGTGCAGGAAACGGCGATGGAAGTCCGCCGCGTGGTGGTGGAGCACGATCTGAATACATGGAGCGGGTCGCGCATCCGCTTTGCGCAGTGGGCGATCGACATGATCCGCGAGCGGCCATTGATAGGGTTTGGGGCGGGCAGCTTTGAGCCCTGGGTCCGGTGCGAACGCCCCGACGAACTCGCGGCCAGCGCGGGCGTGGATGGCCAGCCCCACATCGCCCCAATGGCCCACAACCTGTGGCTGCATGCGTGGGCAACGCTCGGCCTGCCGGGCCTCGTCATGACGATCGTGATCGCGTACGTGGTGTTGCGTGGGGGGCTGCGGGGCACGGGCAACCCGCTGCGGCCCGCCAGCAAAGAACCCGGCGGGGACCGCCGGGCCACCAAAGAGGCAAATCAAGAGGCAACCCAGAGCCCGTGGAGCGTGTACGACGCCGGGCCTGGGCTAGCGCTGGTGGGGCTGCTGCTGACGACGCCGTTTGATGTGCTGTACGTGAACTCGCCGCCTTCGGCGTTGTTTGCGGTGTTGGCGGGGTTGTGCCTGTGGCAGAGGCCGCGGGAAGCCCCCATGTTCAGAATGTGACAAAAACGCCACGCCGCTTTGAAGCCGCCGTCTTCTTGAGGCATCAGAAAACGGCGTGACCTCAACAGCGACCTCGCAATTTTGCACCCCCCCGCCCACACCCCATACACTGCGCCCATGACCACCGCCGTGCGTATGTCGGAACTGGCGAAGCTGATCGGCGCGGAGCTCCTGGGCCCCGGCGACGTCATTGTTGATCGCATCGAAACCCTCGAGCTCGCCCAGCCCGGGGCGCTCACGTTCATTCGCTCCCACAAGTTCGCGAAGATGTGGCCCCAGAGCAAGGCCGCCGCGGCGGTCATCAGCCGCGACATTCCGCTCTCGGCTCTGGTTCCAGACTTTGACCCCGGCGCTCCCAGCTTCCCCAAGCCCCTGCTTGTAGTTCACGATGTCGACAACGCCTTGATCCAGGCCGCCGGGCCTTTTACGCCCACCGCCCGGGCCTGGGCTCCCGGCGTACACCCCAGCGCGTTCGTCGCGCCGGACGCCGTGATCGATCCCTCCGTCAGCGTCGGGCCCGGATGCACCGTGATGAACGGTGCCAAGCTGGGGCCGGATGTCGTGCTCGTCGGCAATGTGTTCATTGGCGCTGGCGCCAAGCTCGGCCGCGGCTGCCTTATCCATCCCGGTGCCGTGGTGCTCGAGCGCTGCGTGCTGGGCGACCACTGCATCATCCACGCCAACACCTCCATCGGGGCCGACGGCTTCGGCTATCGCCCGGGCCCGGACGGCCGCAGTCTCGTCAAGATTCCCCACATCGGAAATGTCGTGATCGGCAACCACGTGGAGATCGGCGCCAACTCCTGCGTCGATCGCGCCAAGTTCGGCAGCACCACCATCGGCGACGGCACCAAGCTCGACAACCTCGTGCAGGTGGGCCATGGGTGTCACATCGGCCGCTGCTGCGTGATCTGTGGGCAGAGTGGGCTTTCGGGCTCGGTCATTCTGGGCGACGGCGTGATGATCGGAGGCGGGGTCGGCATCGCCGACAACGTCGAAGTCGGCGCCGGTGCACGAATCGCCGCCTTCTCCGGAGTCACCGGCCACGTGCCTGCGGGGGCGACCTACATGGGCGCCCCGGCCGGCCCCGTGAGCGAATGGCGACGCAGCTACGCAGCCTTGCGCCGGATGGGCAAGCGAAGCACCAAGGAAGAGGGCTGCTGAGCGGCCTCACCGGGTTTTCCGGCGCGGGCCAACTCTGCCATCGGCGAACCATCTACCAAAGGAGAACTCCATGCTCAACCTCCCCTCCATGCTGGCCGCGATGTTGATCGGCGGCGTCGCCGTCACCGCCTCCGCCCAGCCTTCCAAGCCCATGACCAAGCCCGCCGCGATCACGCCGAGCGCAGAATCCTCCGCCAAGGACCACGCCGTGAAGGCCACCACCCCCGAGTTTCACGAGGGCACCAAAGACCGCGTTGACAAGCTCACCGCCATCGCCAAAGAGGGCAAGGCCAAGCTCGTTTTTCTTGGCGACTCCATCACCGAAGGCTGGGAAGGCGCCGGCAAGGACGCGTGGGCCAAGCACTTTGGCGACATGCATGCCGCCAACTTCGGCATCGGGGGCGATCGCACCGAGCACATCCTCTGGCGCCTGGATCACGGCAACCTCGACGGCCTTAACCCGGACGTCATCGTCCTGATGATCGGCACCAACAACGCCGGGCACCGGCAAGACCCGCCCGCCGAAACGGCCGCGGGTGTCAAGGCGATTCTGGACCGCCTGGCCGCCAAGTTTCCGCACGCCAAAGTGCTGTTGCTGGGCATCTTCCCGCGCGGGGCCGACGCCAACGACCCGCTGCGCAAGCTGAATATCGAGACCAACCAGATCATCAAGGGCTTCGAGGACGGCAAGCGGGTCTTCTACCACGACATCGGCCGCGTCTTTACCGACGACAAGGGCAACCTCTCCAAGGAGATCATGCCCGACCTGCTGCACCTGAGCACCGAGGGGTACGAGCGCTGGGCCAACGCGATCGAGGGCGACCTCAAGAAGCTCGCCACCCACACATCGACAGACGCCAAGTAGCCCTCTCTTGGGTAACTGAAACACAATCTTTATATTCGGCGGGCGTCCCCGCGGCGGCCCTCTCCTGCCATCGGCGCATTGCGACCTGCGCGCCCACCAAACCGCGTAACGCAAACCAAGATAACACCTTGCGCGACCCCGCATCGGCATAAGTCCGCCGAAACATCGCCGCCCGCACAATACCCGACGGATCTATCGAACTATCGAAATGTCAACGCCGCGCGAAGTGTGCGTCAAGCGTGCTTGATCCCCCTTTCAACCTGTGTCACCGCTGAGTAATGTCCCGACGGTGGGATTCTGAATAGGCCGGCTGTTTTATTTCCATAGGGGATGCGCGTGGTGCGCTGCCCCGGCAGCTGTCTGCTGCGCCAACCCCCACTTTGTGCGACCCCTTACGGGGAAGGAGAGAAGCAATGCGGTTTACGAATCAGATGACTCGTGCGTTCGCCCTTGTGTGCGTGGCTGGCCTCGCCAGCGTCGCCTCGGCCCAGGGCACCCGTGGCCCCTCGTCGTCGCAGGATCCGTACCTGGTTCGACCCGCCGGCGCCCCCCAGGTCGAGATCTTCTCGATCCTCACCGCCGGCGACACCATCGGTGGCTACCGCATGGAAGGCACCCCCGACGGCGTCGGCGCCTACAGCAACGGTGACGGCACCATGACCCTGCTCGTCAACCACGAGTTCGGCTCCACCGCCGGCATCGCCCGCGCCCACGGCGGCACCGGCTCCTTCGTCAGCCGCTGGGTCGTCAGCACCACCCCCGGCGCCAACTTCCTGCAGGTCCTCAGCGGGCGCGATCTGGATGACTCCGTGGTCACCACCAGCAACGGCGCTGGCACCGCCAACAGCTTCAACCGTTACTGCTCCGGCGACCTCGCCCCCCAGAGCGCGTTCTTCAACACCGCCAGCGGCCTGGGCACCAACAGCAAGATCTACCTCAACGGCGAAGAGAGCGGCAGCAACGGCCGCGTCATGGCGCACGTCATTGACGTCAATGGCGGCAACACCGCCGTCGGCTACCAGCTCAACGCGTTCGATGGCCTGGGCGCGTGGGAGAACATCCTCGCTCACCCCAACACCGGCAACACGACCTTCCTCATGGCCAACAGCGACGGCGGCCGCAACGGGGTGTACGCCTACATCGGCAACAAGTCCAACACGGGCTCTGCCATCCAGCAGGCCGGCCTCACCGGCGGCACCACCTACAGCATCCAGGTCAACGTCGGCGGCTCCAACATCGGGGGCGAAAACCGCGCCTTCGGCTTCAACACCAGCGGCTCAACCTCCCTCGCCGGTAACTTCAGCCTCACCCCAATCACCCGTGACGCCAGCGGCAACGTGACCGGCGGCAACAACGGCACCACCTTCCTCCGCCCCGAGGACGGCGCGTGGGACACCTCCAAGCCCAACGACTACTACTTCGTCACCACCGATCAGTACGACCAGACCAAGGACGGCGTTGGTTCCAACGTCGGCCGCAGCCGCCTGTGGCGCATGCGGTACACCGACATCAACAACCCCACCGCGGGCGGCTCCATCGAAGCCTTGCTCGACGGCACCGAGCAGCAGCAGATGCTCGACAACATCTGTGTCGTCCCCGGCACCGACGGCCACACCCGCATCCTCGCCCTCGAGGACGTTGGTAACCAGGCCCACAACGGCAAGATCTGGATGTACGACACCGCCACCGACCAGCTCACCCTGATCGGCGCTCACTTCGCCAACAACGGTGACATCGGCCAGGCCGCCACCAGCCCCTTCAACCAGGACGAAGAGTTCTCCGGCATCATCGATGCCCGCGACACCCTCGGCCTGGGCTGGTTCCTCCTCGTCGATCAGCAGCACTACGGCGTGGCCGGTGGTCAGGTCGAAGGCGGCCAGATCCTCGCCTTCTACCTCCCCAGCGCCATCCCCACCCCCGGCGCGCTTGGCGTGATGGGCGTGGCCGGTCTCGCCGCCTTCCGCCGTCGTCGGTAAATCTCGTTCGTCAGTCCCAAGTTGACCCGGATCTGTGTAGACCCGGGCAACCCATTCGTCTCACTCGGGCGGCGTGGAAACATGCCGCCCGTGTTTCGTGGTGACAAAGGAGATATAGACATGAAGAACCTGCTGAATCGACGAGCCGCACTCGCCTCGCTGATCGTCGCCATCGCCGGCGCTG
>JBAZUW010000091.1:0-1238 GCA_041661205.1 Phycisphaerales bacterium | reverse complement strand
CGCCCAGTACACGCAGACGGTGCTGGTCGCCAACGACCCCATCTATCAGCCCACAATTCTGGTGGACCCCTTGCTCCAGAATGGCTGGGGGCTGGCTCTGCGCCCCCCGGGCGCGGGTGGCCACTTCTGGATCTCGAACTTCGGCTCCGGTACGACCACCACCTACGTCGGCGACGTGCACACGCCCGCCGGTTTCTTGCCGCTGCAGCAGGATTCGCTGAAGGTGGTGGGCATCGCGCTCGGTAGTGGCGTTCGCGTCGATGGCCGCCCCGTGGCCGACCCCCCCCAGCCCACCGGCCAGGTCTACAACTATTCCACCAGCGACTTTGTCGTCTCGGGCGAGGGAATCACCGGCGCCTCCAAGTTCATCTTTGTCACCGGCGAAGGCACCATCTCCGGTTGGACCGAGCAGACCGACTCGCAGGGTGTGCTGCACCGGCAAACCGTGTCGGTCATCAAGGTTGATCAATCCCCGCTGTTCGACGACGATCGCCTGCGCTACACGGGGTGCGCGGTCACCGACTACCCCAGCGGCAACTTCCTTTACGTCACCAACTACATCGAAGACGTTGTCGAGGTGTACGACCACCTCTGGCAGCGTCAGACACTCCCGTCCGGCGCGTTCACGTATCCCGGCGAGCCCCAGGATTACAAGCCGTTCAACATCCAGTATTTCCGTTCTGGCCCCAACGGCGAAGGTCGCCTTTGGGTCGCGTACGCTCAGGCAGGCGACCCCTGGGAGCAGGAGGCCAATCAGGGCGCCGTGGCCGAGTTTGATCTTGAGGGCAACTTCATCCGCCGCCTGCTGATCTCGCCTGACTTTGACGGGTTTGCCGACAGCGAACTGAAGAACCCCTGGGGCCTCGCCTTCGCCCCCGCCAACTTCGGCCCGATGTCGGGGATGCTGCTGGTCGCCAACTTCGGCGATGGCACCATCGCCGCCTTCGACCCGGCGACCATGCGATTCGTCGACTACCTTCGCGACGACAACGGCGAGCCGCTGATCGTTGACGGAATCTGGGGCATGGTGGTGGGCAACGGCGTGCGCCTGGGTGACAGCAACGCCATCTACTTTGCCGCGGGCCCCAACAGCGAGATCGACGGCACCTTCGGCACCATCCGCCTCACCTCTGCCACGTGTCCGGTGATCGCCACGCAGCCGGTGGCGTCGGTCGAGACCTGCGTCGGTGGCGATGCGCACGTGTCAGTCTCCGCCCCCGGCCCGGTCGCACAGACCT
>JBAZUW010000090.1:0-13351 GCA_041661205.1 Phycisphaerales bacterium | reverse complement strand
CAGAACAACGCTCGCACGCAGTCATTCCTGCTCCCCCTGAGCGCCGGGGCGACCTCCATGGCGCTCGACCCCAACAACTGGGTGCTCGCAACCGGCAAGACGCAGGTGGTCTATACCCCGGGCCCGGCCAAGGTTGCCATCGCAACCCCCGCGCCCGGTGCGTCGCTCGCCGCCTCCCCGGCGAGCATCACGCTGGTCTTCAGCGAGAACATCAACGCGCAGGCCGGAGCGTTCACGCTCACCGGCCCCGGCGGCACCGTCCCCTTCTCCTTCGCCTACGCCGCGGCTTCGCAGACCGCGACCCTCACACCATCGCAGGCCATGGCGTCAGGCCTCTACACCCTCGGATGGAACAGCGCGCTGATCACCAGCGTCAGCGGCGGCGCCACCCTGGATGGCGAAACCACCGGCACACTGCCCAGCGGCGACGGCCAGGCGGGCGGCAACGGCTCCATCACCTTCTCCATCGCCCCCGCTTGCGACCCCGACCTCAACCAAGACGGCAACGCCGACCAGGGCGACGTGGACTACCTCATCGACGTCGTGGCGGGGGGAACCAACACCACCAGCATCGACCCCGACTTCAACCAGGACGGCAACGTCGACCAGGGTGACGTGGACGCGCTGGTGAACGTGATCGCGGGCGGGGCCTGCCCGTAAACGATCATCGCGTCCATCACTTAGCCGGCGCGACCGGCACCCGGGTCTTTGGGGCTTTTGACTTCACGCCTTTGGGAACGCTCACCTTCCGTTTGGTGCGCCGCGTCAGCGGGGTGGCGACCGAGACAAACACAAACGGCCGCCCCTGCCGCTTGGGCCGCGCGGCATCCAGTAACTGCTTCACCTGATACAGCAGGGCCCGGGCGTCTTGAAACTGCTCGGGCGTCAGCCAGCTCAGCTCATAGTTCACGACCATGTTCTGCCCGTCGCCCAGCTTGATCGCCCCAGCCTTGATCGAGGCTTCAACTTCCTTCGCGCCCGCGTGGCAAAACGTCCGCACGGTTTGTGTGAGGGTGCGGCTCGAGGTTTCGTCGGTCAGGTCGCGAAAGCCGAGGGCGAAGTCATCCGCCGTGACGTCGTACAGCCGCTCGGAGTGGCGGCCGCGCTTGCGGGTGCCGGCCTGCGTCACGAACTCGGCCTTTTCAAGCAGCACGAGCTGGCGATAGAGCAGGTCCGCGGGGCGGTCGACCATGGCCGCGAGCTCCGCAACGGCGCACGGACCGATGCACCGCAATGCTTGCACGATTTCAAGGCGGGCGGGGGCCAGGAGCACTCGCCATTGCGAGGGATCCTGCACCCACCGGACAGGTGGACGGGGCATAGTTGGGGAAGTGTACCCGTCCGGTCTTGGTTCCCAAATAACCGGCTATCGGACGCGCATTTTCGTGCAAATAGTCTTGGAAATGCTTTCTTGCCCTGGTATGCTCACGGTTGGAGAACACAACCGATTTTCCATTTGAAAGTCACCGGCGCGAGTGATGCGCCCACGCCCTTCGACAGCCGGAACTCAGGAGCCGACCATGCGCACCCCCATTTTCACGTCGTTCGCCATCGCCGCGATTCTTGCCGCAAGCGGCCAAGCCCTGGCGCAATACCAGGTCACCATCGTTAACCCCGCCGCCACCAACGAAGCGTTCGTGAACGGTGTGGGCAACGGCTCGCAGGCGGGCTTTGCCAGCGGCCCCGCCACCGGCGGCAACACCCACGGCTTCGTTTGGAACGGCACCGCGGCCAGCGCGGTCGACGTGAATCCGCTGGGCACCTACCCGCCCAACGGCAACCCTTTCTCCGGCTCATTCCTGTACGGGGCCGGGGGCGGGCAGCAGGTCGGGTTTGTGATCGCCGGGCCCTTGGACGTGGCGACGGTGTGGGCGGGGACCGCGGCGAGCGCCACATTCCTCGCAACCCCCGAGATGATCAACTCGGTGGCCTACGGCACCGACGGGGTGCATCAGGTCGGTTCGGCCCGCATTGACGACCCGTTCAATGGGCTTGTCACTCACGCCTTCGCGTGGGCCGGTTCGCCGGAGACGGCCATCGATATTCATCCTGATTTCGCCTTTGAATCCTTCGCGAATCGCGTGCAGGGCAATGTCGCGGCCGGCACCACCGCGAGCCCCGATGGCTTCTATAACGCGGTGCTGTGGACATCGATCGACCCGCCGGTCGCCATCAGCCTGCACCCGGCCGACCTCTTTGAGTCGGTCGCCACTGATGTTGCCGGGACGCAGGTCGTCGGCTACGGCTACCCGGACGGCTCGCCCAATCACGCGCTCATCTGGAATACCGATCTCGAAGGCCCGAGCGACGTGCACCCCGCCGGCTATCAGTCGTCGTTCCTGTACGCCACCAACGGCTCGCAGCAGGTCGGCCTCGCCAGCACGCTGCCGGATGGAGAGGGGAACAACCACGAGCACGCATTCGTGTGGTCGTCGACCTCGGCCAGCGCGGTTGACCTGCACGAGCTCCTGGTCGCATCGTTCCCCGGATACACCGACTCGCAGGCGCGAGGGATTGACGCCGCCGGGAACATCTACGGCAACGCCAACATCTCCGGCACCGGCTATATCGCCGTGCGCTGGGCACCGGTCGGGGGCAACACCTGCGACCCCGATTTGAACCAGGACGGCAACGCCGACCAGGGCGACATCGACTACCTCGTCAACGTTGTTGCGGGGGGCGAGAACCCCACCGGGATCGACGCCGACTTCAACCAAGATGGCAACGTGGATCAGGGTGACATCGACGCCCTGATCAACGTCGTGGCGGGCGGCGACTGCCCGTAAGCCATCAATGATGTCTGAGCAAAAACAAGGCCACGAAGGGCGAGCACCTGCTCGCCCTTTTCCATGAATGTCAATCTTGCGTGGAACGCATCGAAGCAGAAGTTGCATTAAGCCTGGAAAAACTCAACGCTTTTGAGCAACTGATTTCCTCAAATCACGAACTCATGTGCGAAGACCCCTCTGGTAGCGGGTGGTCGACACAATAAAGGGTTCCGCATGCACTTGCCTTCCAGCAGCGTAGCTATCGGTTTGCGCACTCACTCCGCCGCCCCACTGTCGCTCGCTTTGGTCGCCGGCATGACGATGTGCTGCGGCTTGGTTGCCCCGGCGCACGCGCAGTGGGTGCCCGGCACCTGGCAGGCGACGCGCCTTGGATTCTTTGACTCCATCCACACCCGCAACGACGGGCAGCAGGTCTCTTCGGTGCAGGGTTTGGGGCTTGCATTCGACGGTCTCACCGTCGGCAGCTCGGACCGTTACCTGGGACAGGAGTTTACCGGCTCCACCGTGTGGGGCAGCACCCGCTCGGGCGGCCTGCAGCGCGCGGGATTTTTCGACGCGGTTCACACCGGCGCGAATGGTGAGCAAGAGAGCTCCATTGGCGGGCAGGTTGGGCTCGCGGCTGGCAAACGAAGCGCGATCAACGCACTCGGCCAGACCTTGGGCTACTCGTCTCGTTACGACGGTTCGTTTGTCAACGGGCGCAGCGCATGGACATGGAGCCCGCAGAGCGGCACCACGCGTTTAGGCCTCTTCAGCGGGCCGTTTGTGGGCTCGCAAGGCGAGCAGTCGTCGACGCCCGTGAGCTTGAACGCCTCCGGGCGCGTGGTGGGGTATTCGGACCGGTACGACGCGTTCCAAGGTTCGAACTCCGTTCCACCGGCCAGCGCGTGGGTCTTCACACCGGGTCAGGGGCACCAGCTGATCGGGCTCATCGACGGCATTCACACTCGAGCGGAGGATGGATTTCAGCGGCACGAGCCGCGCGGGATGAACGATGCCGGAGTGGTCGTCGGCATTTCGTATCGCTTCGACACCAGCGACCCCGCGCAGCCCGGGCAATCCGCGTGGGTGTGGACGGCGGCGGATGGCGCCCGCCGCATCGGGCCGGTGGGCGACCGATACGTCGAGTCATTCACCGACCTCCAGTACGCCTATGTGCTGCCCCCCACCCAGGCCGGCGATGTCGCCGGGGCGTCGTGGCAGTTCGCGCCGGCTGTTTTTGATGTCGGCCGCGAGGCGTGGGTGGTGCCGGTGGGGCAAACTCAGCCGGTGATTCTGGGCTTCAAAGACGCGGTGCACACCGGGCCCGACGGCATTCAGCGCAGCGAGCCCACGGTGCTGAAGTACGATGGGCCGCTGCGGGTGGCGGGGTATTCGGGGCGATACAGCCCCAGCTTCGGGTACATCGAAGGGCGCTCGGCGTGGTCGTGGACCGCTTCCGAAGGGTTGATCGACATCGGCTTGAAGGACGCCGAGCACACCGCGCCCAGCGGCAACCGCGACAGCGTGCCCATATTCGCGACGCCCAGCGGCGCCGTGGTCGGGTTTGCCCAGCGCTTCAGCGGGACGTTCGACCGCACCGGGCAATCCATCTGGGTGTGGACACCCCCCACTGCGTCCCGCCCTCAGGGGTTCACCACGCGACTGGGCCTCACCGATGCGCTGCACACCGCGCTCGACGGCTTTC
The DNA here is from genome assembly GCA_041661205.1 of Phycisphaerales bacterium. Classification (GTDB taxonomy): domain Bacteria; phylum Planctomycetota; class Phycisphaerae; order Phycisphaerales; family UBA1924; genus RI-211. Next base: position 8,875 of record JBAZUW010000090.1, on the reverse strand, counting down.
AACGCAGCGAGGTGTACGGGCTGACGGACTCGGGATATGTCTATGGCGTGTCGTACCGGTACAACGGGCGGCTGGACACCGACAACTCGGTGGGCCGCACCATCTGGGTGTACAACATCAGCACCGGCCAGCAGCAGAGCCTGGTCTTTTCCACGTCCACCAACGGGGACGCGATCGAACTGCCCTTGCGCATGACCGAGTCGGGCGTGCTGGGGGGCTACTACCTCGAATACGTGAACGACGAGATCTTCGCGCAGCGGGCCTTCTACTGGGATGCGGCGCGAGGCGTGACGACGGTGAACGCGCTGCTGCAAGGTGGCCCCGCGGCCAACCTGCTTGAGAACGCCTTCTTCGCCGACCAACTCGACGAAGCCGCGGGCGCGGGCGTGATCTACGCCATGCCCCCGGGCGTCATCTGGAACCCCACCGGCATCGGCAGTTGGGCAACGGCATACCGGATCGACCGGGTGAACGCGAGCAACCCCTGCGACCCGGATGTGAACCAGGATGGCAACGCCGACCAGGGTGACGTTGACTACCTGCTGAATGTCGTGGCGGGCGGCGAAAACCCCACGGAAATCGACCCTGACTTCAACCAGGACGGCAACGTGGACCAGGGGGATGTGGATGCACTGCTGAACGTGGTGGCGGGCGGAGCGTGCCCGTGACCGGGGAAACCGAACGGCGCACCCATGGGACCGCCCGAGAACCACGCGACAAAACCTGAACTCCGTGCTTGGCGCAACGTGAGCCGCCAGTAAACTCCGCTATGGCGAAGTCTTGGCGTTGCCACCGGGCGGCGTCGGCCTCGCGCTGGTGAACGGAGCTGCAGGGAGGTTCTCATGCGATTTGTCCATCCCGCGTTGGCGGGCGTCGTGTCCTTGATGTGCCTGGTGGGCGCGGCGGGCGCGGGTGAAACCCCGACCCCTGTCGCCGCCAGTCCGGCAGCGGCGGAGGCAGCTTTACCGGTGGCCAGCCCCACCGACTCGCCCGCCGAGGCGTTGCTCTTTCAAGTTGTTGAGCGGCAACTTTTCGCCAGCCTGCCTGAGCAGCAGCAGCGGATGCTGCTCTCCTTCGCGCGATCGAGCCAGTACAGCTGCACGCCGGTGGCGGTGTGCTTCACGCCCGACACACCCGAAGAAACGGTGCGGGCGTTTCTCGCGACTGCCAGCGGCTACGGGCCCCGGTTCAACACCGGCAACCGCTGGGGACCCACGGCCCTGGACCCCACCAGCACCGGCACGCCGGGCATTCGCACCACGCTGACCTACAGCTTTGTGCCCGACGGCACCAACGTGCCCGACGGGGTGGGCGAGGGCGCGGGGGTGAGCAATCTCTACGCGTTCCTCAACGGGATTTACGGCACGCCCGCGGCGTGGCAGGCGGTCTACGCCCAGGTCTTCAGCCGCTGGTCGGAACTCACGGGCATCACCTACGTCTACGAACCCAACGACGACGGCGCGGACCTGGTTGATGCACCGGGCGTGGCGGGAGTTCGGGGCGATCTGCGCCTGTCGGGCAAGTTCATCGACGGCAACTCGGGCATTCTCGCGTACAACTACTTCCCTCAAAGCGGCGACATGGTCATCGACACGGGCGATAACTTCTACAATAACACCGCCGGCAACTCGCTGGCCCTCCGCAACGTGCTGGCCCACGAGCACGGGCACGGCATGGCGCTCTTTCACGAGTGCCCGGTGGATCAGACCAAGCTGATGGAGCCGTTCATCTCCACCAACTACGACGGCCCGCGGCATGATGATGTGCGCGGGGCTCAGTCGCTCTACGGCGACTCGCTCGAGCCCAACGAGGCGGCCCCCCAGGCGACGGACGTGGGCGCACTCACGTCGGGCACCGCCACCATCGTCGGGGTTCCCGGCGCTCCGGCGCTCGCCTTCGGCTCACGCATCAGCATCTCGACCACCAACGACCAGGACTGGTTCCGGTTTTCCGTGAACTCTGCCCGCGTGCTCACGGCGACGGTGCGGCCGGTGGGGTTGGCGTATGTCGATACCTTCCAGAGCGGCAACTGCACCAATACGGGCAGTTGCTGTCCGGGCAGCGTCACCGACAGCACGCTTCAGGCTTCGCTGGGGCTTGAGATTCGAGATGGCGCAGGCAACACGGTGCTGGCGAGCGACGCGGGGGCGACCGCCGGGGTGGACCGCGTCGTAAACGACTTGTGTCTTGCTCCGGGCACCTACTACGCCCGGGTCTTCGCAGTGGGCGGGGTCAACGAAGCACAGCTCTACTCGCTCACGCTGCAGGCCGATGTCGCGCCTATTCGGGCGCGGGCCATCACCCCGCCGACGCTCCTCGCGCCCGGTGTCGCGACCGGTTTCGACGTCGCGATCACCTCGTGCGGCGAGTCACTTGTCCCCGGTTCGGCGGCCCTTCGCTATCGCACCGGCACCAGCGGCCCATTCGTGTCGCTGCCTTTGGTGGCGCTCGGGGGTGGGCGATATCGGGCGACCCTGCCCTCGCTTGGCTGCATCAGCACCGTGCAGTACTACGTGGAGGCACGTGGTGCCGCGGGCACGCTGACGGTGTCCCCGGTCGGAGCACCCGCGAGCGTGTATACCGCGCTGGTGGGCCAGAGCAGCGCCGTCTTCAGCGACAACTTTGAGACCGACCAGGGATGGACCGTGACCAACGATGCCGGCTTGACAGACGGCGCGTGGGAGCGGGGTGTGCCCGTGGGCGAAGGCGGGCGCTATGACCCCGCGGCGGACTTCGACGGCTCGGGACAGTGTTACCTCACCGGCAACCGCATCGGCAACTCCGATGTTGACGGCTCGACCACGCGCTTGCTCTCCCCGACCATTTCGCTTGTCGGGGCGACGGCCGCGACGGTGTCGTACGCCCGCTGGTTCCGCGACAGTGTGTTTGACGGCGACCGCTTCACGGCGGAAGTCTCCAACAACAACGGGGGCGGCTGGACCTTGTTGGAAAGCGTGGCCGACGTGCAGGGGTGGAACGTGGTGTCACTCCCGATCACTGTTCCCCTCACCTCTACGATGAAGTTCCGCTTCTCAGCAAGCGATGTCAACCCCCAATCTGTTGTTGAAGCCGGGCTCGACGCGTTCACGGTGAGGGTCGTTACATGCGCGCCCCCGCCCCCCCAGTGCGACCCGGACGTGAACCAGGACGGCAACTCCGACCAGGGAGACGTGGACTATCTCATCAATGTCGTCGCGGGCGGCAGCAACTCCACCAACATCGATCCGGATTTCAATCAGGACGGCAACGTGGATCAGGGTGATGTGGATGCACTACTGAATGTGGTGGCGGGCGGGGCGTGCCCGTAAGTATCGCGCCTTGAACAATCTCACACTCGGTGCGAGCCCCGTGATCAATCACGGGGCTCTTTTTTTTGCACTCGCCCTTGGCCCTGGCGCACCGTCACGTTCGCAGTGCGGCCGGCAACAACTCGTCAGGCACCCCCTGATAGCACACCGGGCGGCACCATCGCTCGATCGCCCTAGGCCCCACCGCGGTGCTCTCCGGGCGGTTGGTCGCTGAGTACGGGCCCCCGTGAACCATGGCGTCGGCCACGCGCACGCCGGTGGGCACACCCCGAAAATGAAGCGCCCGGCGTGTTGCGAGAGAGTGCTTATGAGCAGCTGCGTCATCGCGAGCTCTTCCGGCAACGCCGCGTGCAGCGTCGTGGTGAGCGCATTGGGAATCGGGGCGTTCATCAGCGCCGCGGCGTCGCTGTACTCGATGATGATCCCCGCCGGTCCAAAGATTTCCTCGTGCAGCACAGGCTGCGTCGTCCACTCCTCCAGCGACACGTGCAGCAGCGCCGGCGCCCCGTCCCTCGCTCCCTGAGGCTCGGTCAACGGCACCATCGCCATCACCCCGTGCGCGGCCGCACACGCCCGCACACGCTTCACATACGCATCCCGCACCCACGGCACAAGCATGTCGCGCGTCGGGGCTCGCTGCACGATGCTCGCAAGCGCCCAAACGACATTCGCCGCACCCCGCGGCACAAACACCAGCCCGGGCTTGGTGCACTGCTGCCCATGCCGCGCCATCATGCTCTCGCCGATCATCACGCCGATTTCGCGCCCGTTCGCCGCCGCCGCCCCCGGCGTTACGACGACGCTGTTGGCCGAGCCCATCTCGGCAAAGACCGGAATGGGCACAGAGCGCTGCCTCGCCATCGCGTCCAGCGCCATGCCTCCACCCACCGAGCCGGTGAACCCCACCGCGCACACCCGCGCATGCGTGACGATCCCCTTCGCCACGCTGAAATCCCGCGGGTCTTCGTGGAGCACATACGTCACCGGCACCCCCAGCCCCGCCGCGATGCTCGCGCACAGCCGCCCGGTCTTGGGCTGCGCCGGATGCTCCTTCACCACCACCCCGCACCCCGCGGCCAACGCGCTCGATGTGTCGCCCCCGAACACCCCGTACGCCAACGGAAAGTTGCTGGCCCCAAAGACCGCGACCACCTCACCCAGCGGCACCAGCATGCTGCGGAGGTCGTGCCGTGGGCCGATGCTCGGGTCGCCAGCACCCGGGGCGGGGTTGACAGCCGCTCGCACCCACGACCCTTCGCGCACCACGTTCGCGAAGAGGCGCAGCGTGCCGGTGGTGCGTTCAAACTCTGGCGCGAGTTCGGCGGGCGTGAGCGCGGATTCTGCACTGGCAACGCCGATGAGTTCTTCGCGCTTGGCGTCGATGGCCGCGGCCAGCCGGTCCAGCATTTCGGCCCGCTGGCTCGAATTCCGCAAGGCCGCGGCTTGCTTCACCGCCTCGTCCACATTCGCAAAGGTGTGCGTCATCGCGTGGTGCTCCCTGCTTGGCTGCCGCTCCGGTGGGCGTCTGCGCACTGTAGAGACCGCGTGTTAAACACGGGTGAGACCAGGCGAGGCTCCGAGATGTGTCGCGCTCAATACCCACCTTCGACACAATCACGGCTCATGAGGCACGCCAAAAAAGAAACCGGCCCGCTCCATATGTGGAGCTGGCCGACGAGAGAGACAAACTTGGAACTTAGCGGCGACGACGGGCCATCACAAGCCCACCCAGGCCCAGCAGCGCGGCCGCCCCGGGAGCGGGAACCAACGTGCCGGGGAAGGAAGGCTCAGCGTAGTCCGTGCCGTACTGGAAGCGGGCGCCGGTGATGCGTGACTCAGCGAACCCGACGGGCAGGCCGGTGAGCACGAAGTTTACGGAGTTGTGGATGATTTCGGTGTTAAGACCACCGTTCCCGGTGGCGGGGTTGTCACCCGCGGTGGTGATGCCGTACTGAGGTCCATCCGGGCTTGTGGGGCCGGAGAGGTTGTCACCGGGGAAGCGGTCTCCGGGGCCGAAGTCGCCCAAGCCGGTGCTGCTGATGCCGTAGCCAAAGCCGTTGGCCAGCGTGGTCGCGCCGCGATAGGCCCATTCGCCACCGACAACGCCACTGGAGGGCTGGGCCGGGGCTCCGAATATCGTGGAGCCCGGCGCGAGCACCGCGCTGCTGGGGGTGAGGGTCACGGCGGGGTTTGAGATGTTGAAGAAGATGGCCGTGAGCAGGTCCGTGGGCACCAATGCGTCGGCGGCAGAGGTGTTGGTGAGGCGAACCTTCAGCGAGGTACCGTCGACTGTGAAGTCAGCGGTCGCCGCGCGGCTGCCGTTGCTGAGGCTGAACGAGACCGTGCCGAGGGCGGACGCAGAAAAACCGGCCGCGCAGGCCAATGCCAAAACAAATGAACGCATGTTTATCTCCTCCCAAATCTTGAGCCGCTCACCCGAACAAACCGGTGTGCGGTTAAGGCTCCTAGTAAGAGTATTTTACCTCAAAAGTGTTCGCCGTCCACAATTTCAGTGAAACGCGGCATGTGAACGGGTGGGTCTGCAACGACTGCGATACTTCTAGGACGTTCGCGCTCGGCATTTCGGTCCGCCGCGCGGTCTTTCGCCCCTTGTTCGGTACACTCTCAGCCTCATGCTCGCACGCATCCCTTCATATTTGCTCCAAGGCATCGACGCCCTCCCCTGCGAGGTCGAGGTCGATTCCGATCTCTCCGCCATCGACTCGCGCGCCGTCATCGTCGGCCTCCCCGACGCCGGCATCAAAGAAGCCATCGAGCGCGTCAAGTCCGCCCTCATGAACAGCGGCTACGCCTGGCCCCAGGGCCGCCTCGTCATCAACCTCGCCCCCGCCGATGTCCGCAAAGAAGGCCCCGTGTACGACCTGCCCATGGCCGTCGGCCTCCTCGCGGCCACCGGCGTCCTCGCCAACGCCATCGGCCTGGACTACCGCACCTGCGTCCTAGGGGGTGAGCTCGCCCTCGACGGACGCGTGCGGCCCATCAAGGGTGCCATCGCGCTCGCCTCCATGGCCAAGCAGCGCGGGGCCAAGGCCGTCATCGTCCCCGCTGCCAATGCTGCGGAAGCCGCGGTGGTTCACGACATGCCGGTCTATGGCGTGAGCACGCTGCCCGAACTGGTGGGCCTGCTCACCGGCGCCATCGAGGCCGAGCCGACGCCGCCCCCGGACATCGTCGCGCTCCTCGGCACCGCGGCGGCTCCTGTGGACTTTGGCGACGTGCGCGGGCAAGAGGGCGTGAAGCGCGCCGTCGTCGTCGCGGCAGCAGGCGGGCACAACCTGCTCATGCTGGGTCCCCCGGGCTCCGGCAAAACCATGATGGCCAAGGCGCTGCCGGGTGTGCTGCCGCCGCTCTCACCCCAGGAAGCCATCGACATCACGCGGATTTACTCCGCCGCCGGGCAGATGCCCAGCGGCGTCGGCCTCATCACCCTGCGCCCCGTCCGCAGCCCTCACCACACCGCCAGCACGCCCAGCATCGTCGGGGGCGGCATGGTGCCGCGCCCCGGCGAAATCTCGCTGGCCCATCACGGCGTGTTGTTTCTCGACGAGCTTCCCGAGTTCCCGCGCGACGTGCTCGAAGCCCTGCGCCAGCCGCTGGAAGATCATCAGGTCACCATCGCCCGCGCCCACGCTGCCGTCCGCTTCCCCGCCAGCTTCATGCTCATCGCCGCGATGAACCCCACGCCCAAGGGCGACCTGCCGGTTGGTGAAGTCGGCCGCCGCGCGATGGAGCAGTACATGTCGCGCCTAAGCGGCCCACTGCTCGACCGCATTGACATCCATGTCGAAGCCCCGGCGGTGCCGTGGAAGGAACTCTCACGCCGCGACGACACGGGCCCAAAGGGCAGCACCACGGCAACGATGCGCGAGCAGGTGTTGCGCGCCCGCGCCGCTCAGCTCGCCCGTCAAGGACCGGGCCTGGTGAACGCCCGCCTCAGCGGGCGCCAGCTGGACGTCTGGGCCAAGCTCGACGACGACGCCACCAATCTCCTGGGCCGCGCGATGACCGAACTGGGGTTATCCGCCCGCGCCTACGACAAGATCCGGCGCATCAGCCGCACGATCGCGGACTTGGAAGGATGCGAGGCCATCCAAGCCCAGCATGTGTCAGAGGCGATCGCATACCGATTGCTCGACCGCAAGGTGTGACCAAAGTCCGCGTACTCACCCCGACCTGCGCGGGCGGCACCTAGTGGGACCCCGGACTTGGGCGCCAATGCAAGGTGGGCACATGCATTTTCAGCACCGTGTTTGGGGGAACCCAGAGAATCCGAGTGAGAATTCTCGAAACACCCAAAGAGGGCCCCTCAAAATCCCGACCTCTCGTCAGCGTCATTCTCGGAACCTTCAGGCTGTGCGCGCTGGTGGAGACATGCATCGATGTACATCAATCGAAAATACGTTGTGGGGTTTAGCTTTGCTCTTGCTGTCGCCGCCAGCACCCTGGCGGCCTTCGCCAGCCCGGGCGACGACGCCCTCAAGGCTCTGAAAGAAGGCAACGAGCGATTCATCGCGGGCACGCCCAAGAACCCGCATACCGGGCTGGACCGCGTGGCCGACACGGGCGCGAACGGACAGAAGCCGGTCGTCACGATCCTGGGCTGCTCCGACTCGCGCGTCCCGCTTGAGCGCGTCTTTGACATGGGCGTGGGCGATGTCTTCGCCATCCGCGTGGCGGGCAACGTCTCCGACACCGACGAGATCGGCTCCATCGAATACGGCACCGCACACCTGGGAACCCCGCTGCTGGTCGTCCTTGGCCACTCCAAGTGCGGCGCCGTCACCGCCGTCGCCACCGGCGCTCAGGTACACGGCAGCATCCCTGCCCTGGTCGATAACATCATCCCCGCCGTCGAGGCCGCCAAGAAGAAGCACCCCGGCGTGTGGGGCAAAGACCTTGTTCCCTTCGCCGTCGACGAGAACGTCTTCCAGAGCATTCAAGACCTCCTGACCCACAGCGACGAAGTGCGCGAGCTGGTTAAGCAAGGCAAGCTCGACGTCGTCGGCGCTGTGTACGACATCGACACCGGCAAGGTGAACTGGCTGGGGCAGCATCCGGACCAGTCGGGCCTGCTGGCCGCACCGGTCTCCCCCGCCCCGGCACACGAGGCCGCCGCCGAAAAGTCCGACGCGCACGCCACGGCCCCGGAGCATGCGAGCCCGTCCGAACACGCCGCGACTGCTTCAACGACAACCAAGGGCGCCAAGCACGTCAAGGGAGCCGCGGCCGAAGCGTCGACGCTCACCTCGACCGGGAGTTTCGCCGCCCCGGAGATGACCCTCGCGACTCGCGCACCCTTTGGTGCCAAGGCAGGCACTGCCAAGCCGTTTGAGGCGGTCCACGAGATCGAGACGGAGAGCGGCCTTTACTTCTACGTCTTCGCGATCGGAGCCGGGCTGGTCTTCGCGACCACCGTCTTCGCGGCGTTCACGCTTTCTCGAATTACCAAGACCGATGGGACCGCCGGTCGCACCCTGACTTTGGGCGCCAAGCTCGCCGGCGGGTTCGGGACCGTGGTCACCGGCATCTTGGTCCTGGCCACCATC
>JBAZUW010000089.1:9597-13497 GCA_041661205.1 Phycisphaerales bacterium | reverse complement strand
CCCAATGGCTTTCAGAAATCGACAGCTACCTCAGCCCCTTCTCAAGGACTCTTCCGTGGATCACAGCCTCTCCGAGATTCTCCGCGGCGTACCCGAACACGAGCTGCTTCTGCTCGCCGCCCGCTCAAACAAGCAGATGCGAAGCCGCATCTCTCGGGTGATCCTCTCCCGATCACGCTCGTCAAAGTCCGTCACGGCCTCGTCCCGATTCGATTCCTCTCGCTCGCCCGTGTTGGTGAGCTCTCCATCTCGCTCCTGAACTACGAGCGAGAGGAGCTCCGGCCGGTGTGAAAGCACCGGCACGGGGTTTGGACCGCCAAAGCCTCTCTTTTTTCCTCCGCTCGTTGAGTCGCGGACACGCGACTCGACGGCGTTCAAACGAACTCTCTCTTTTTTCCTCCGCTCGTTGAGTCGCGGACACGCGGCTCGACGGCGTTCAAACGAACTCTCTCTTTTTTCCTCCGCTCGTTGAGTCGCGGACACGCGGCTCGACGGCGTTCAAACGAACTCTCTCTTTTTTCCTCCGCTCGTTGAGTCGCGGACACGCGGCTCGACGGCGTTCTCAGGCATTTGTTGGCTTGAGCCCCCGCGCGTTCGCGGCCACGACACGGGGGAGGGGAGAAGGCCGCACACTCATTCCTCGGAGTGCCTCGCATGACTTGTATTCGCACATTGCTCGGAAGTCTCGTTGTTGCGGTGAGTGCCGGGTCGGCCCTGGCGATCGACGTGCAATCCACCTTTACTACCGTCAACCCCGGCATCGATTGCCAGATCACGTACAACTCCAACCAGACGGAGAACACCCGGGCCGGCCAGATGAACTGGACCCGGGTTGGCGGCACCTACGCCGGCCTGCAGGGCAGCTACGCCGCGTTCTGCATCGAAGTGACGCAGAACATCGGTTACGGCGGCACCTATGACTACGAAGTCAACGCCCTCGACACCGCTCCGCGTCCCGCCGGGCTGGGTGCGCCCATGGGTCAGGGCAAGGCCGATCAGATCGCCGAGCTCTACGGCCGCCACTTCAGCAGCCTGTCCAGCGCGACGGACTATGCCGCCTTCCAAACGTCCATCTGGAACATCGTCTACGACAACGACACCAGCATCAGTACTGGCACGTTCTTCGTGAACAGCTTCAACAACGACGACGTTGCGGTCCGCGCCCTGGCCAACTCCTGGCTGAGCGGCCTCAACGGTGATGCCAACTACTTCCAACACGGCCTCTTTGCTCTCACCAGCGACACGGTGCAGGACATGATCGTTCCCGGCCCGGGCAGCGTTGCACTGATGGGCTTGGGTGGGCTGCTCGTGGTCCGCCGCCGCCGCTGATTGTGTTGATCCTCTCGCTCTTTGGTGCTTGTTCCTCGCTCTGCCAGCTACGAGCGAGAGGAGCTCCGACCGGTGTTAGCGCGCCGGCCCGGAGTTTACCCGATCTCTTTTCTTCTCGCTCGCGACGCGTCTGACCCGGCGCGACGCGGGTTTCCTCGGTTGCCCGCCTCTGCGGGCACCTTCGCGAAGGCACTGACCCGGCCGCGCGAACTCTCGTATGGGTCTTGCTTGGAGAGCATGAAGATGAATACCCGTTCCAAGGCCCGTTTCGTTGTTGCTACCTCCGTCATGGCGATGGCCTCCACGACGTTCGCCCAGGCGTTTTTCGAGTCGGGAAACACCGGCACCTTTGACACCAGCACGTGGACCACCGACCGCTTCACTCCCGGTACTTGGCAGCCAGGTTCCACCGACCCGATCGGGGGTCAGGCTCTGAAGCTGGGCGTCAGCAACGCCGATCGTTCCGACCTGCGTTCGCCCTCCTTCAGCGGCACGTTCTACAACACTCAAGGTCGCACTCAGCAGACCAGCCTCGGCCAGGGTTGGGAAGTCGGCGGCGAACTCTACATCCCGACGTCATGGAGCGAGGCCGGCAACCTCCGCCGCAGCGACCTGTGGACGCGCGACACCAACACCGTTGAGAACAATGCGAGCTACCCGATCATCGGCTTTACGAATGCGAACGCTGCCGATCCCTTCAACCCGGCGGCGCCGCTCGCGCCCCGCTTCCGCGTTTGGGATTCCAGCTCCGGCTGGATCGATTCGACCGCGACCGTCAACTATGACCAGTACAACTCGTTCAAGATCAAGGATACTGGCAGCTCATACGAGTACTACATCAACGGTGTGTTGACGCAAACTCTGACCGGCGCAGGCTACTCGCAGTCCGGCGCCGAAGGTCTCTCCGCCGTGTTCCTTGAAGCGTATAACTTCGGCGATTCGTCGAATGTCTCGTCGCTTCCCGACTCTGGCTACGACACCTACTGGCGGAACGTTTACGCCGTGCCCAGTCCCGGAAGTGCGGCCCTGTTGAGCCTTAGCGGCTTGACCATGATGCGTCGCCGCCGCCGCTGATCCCACATCTCTACTCCTCTCGCGCACTCATGCGTGAGTGCTTCTCGCTCACAAAGACTACGAGCGAGAGGAGCTCCGACCGGTGCGAAAGCACCGGTGCGGAGTTTGCCGAAGCCGGCTTCTGCGCTGCGGCAGGTACTGAACCAGAAGACGAGTATCCACGGTTGCGCATGTTTGCCAGGGCGAAAGTCCATCGTTGGAAAGCCATTCACGCAAGGAGTTCATATGTCACTCCGCTCCATGATTTCGGCCCTTTATCGTGATGTCATCGTGCTAGCGCTCTGCTTCGGGCTCGCGGCCACCGCCGAGGCGTCACCCGTAGGATTCGGCCAGGTCGGGCCTCACGGAAGTTGGGCCTACGGCATCGGCAATACCGATTCACCCTCTTTCGATCACATGCAGTTTACCGTGCTCAACGGGAGCCTCAACCAGTTTGATCTGCCCATCGGCATCACCAACCTTGATGTGACCGGCTGGCAGCAGACGTTCAATGACGGATCTCTATTAGTTGTCGATGGCCCGGCGTCCGGCCTGGTGAACTTCCAGTTCATCTTCGCAGGCGTGCCCGTCGACGGCGCGGTTCTGGCGTGGCAGACCTTTAGTGGTAACGATCTAAAGTCCAACGGCATCTTCACGATCTCCCCGTCTGGTGGATGGACTTACTCCGAGCCGAGCGGTCTTCCCACGGGCCGCCTGACTCCCACCCCCGGCGCGGCCGCGGCACTGGGCGTGGCAGGGCTGTTCGGCCTGCGTCGCCGCCGGTGACTCAGACTCCACTTTGTACCTCGTGTGCCGGTCTAACCGCCGGCACGCGGGATTCCTCTTCCGCCCCCACAGGGGCAGCCTTGCGGCACACTGACCACCGCCGCCGGCTTTGCTTCCGGTCACACTTTGGAGACCACGAAATGCGGACTATTGCACGTAACTTCTTTATCGTTTCACTGCTGGCTGGCGCTTCGGCCTTTGGTCAAACCGTCACGGTTTCGAGCTTTAGCCCCTCAGGCTGGTACAACTCCTACGGCGATAGCGGTGGCGGTTCCAGCACGCTGAGCAACTATGCAGGTATTGACGGCGATGGGGCTCTTCGTATCCAAGGCGACCGCACTCGCGCCGGCTTCGGAAACGTGTTTCCCGCGAGCACCAACAACTCCCTTGGCCTGCTTGCGGATCTTTCGGGGTACTCATTCCAATTCGCCGTCGCCGGCGTCGGTGCGACGGTCCCCACTGCTCAGGCTCCCGCGCTCCGGTTGGTGGTTTGGGATCCCTCCCAAGGCACTAGCGGGCGAAGGATCAGCCTGGTTTGGGAGGACGGCGAGCAGAGCACCCCGCAGTTTGTCGGCAATCCCAGTCCGGTCGGCAGCTTCGACACGACTTACAACGGCGACTTTTTCAGCCCGGGGTCGCGAGTCTACGCCTTCACTGCCGGACTTGGGCGCGGACTCTTCAACCCAGGGGGCACGATGATTGCCGGATCCGATTCTGCGGTTTCCTTCACCA
>JBAZUW010000089.1:0-9587 GCA_041661205.1 Phycisphaerales bacterium | reverse complement strand
TCGGCTCCGGCGCGGCTGTCACCGGTTTGGAGTTGGGCGTCGGCAGCAGTGTGAGCGCGTTTGACGGCTATGCCGATCGCGTGAGCATTGCCTTCGGTGACACGCCCACCACGTACAACTTTGTCCCCACCCCCGGCGCCGCCGCTGCCCTCGGCCTGACCGCCCTCTTCGGCCTGCGTCGCCGCCGCAGCCACTAACTCCAACGTGGTCGGGCCGCCCCGACCATGCAGCCCCCATCTCGCACATGCCCGATGGGTTCTCCGGCCGCCCGCGAAAGCGGCGGTGCGGAGCTTGAGCACACCCTCTCACAACGCCAGCCGCCAGCTGCACCCTGCAGTGAATGCCAGCCCGACGAGGCCCCGCGCCTCACGTCGTGCTCTTCGCCCCGAGCAGTGAGCCGGCCCACACCGCCAGCAAACTCAACACGACGCTCGCGAGCACATACCCCCCCGCGGCCCCCCACTGCCCCTTGCCCGCCAGTGCCAACGTTTCGCGCCCAAACGACGAGAACGTGGTGTAGCCGCCCAGCACGCCCACCAGCACGGCCAGTCGCACCTCCTCGCGAGGCGCCCCAGGTCCGGCCCAACGGGCCGCCAGGATGCCCATCACCAGGCACCCTGTGATGTTTACGACCAGCGTGCCAAGCGGAAACTGCCCCGCGCGGCTCTGAATGAGCGAGCCGAACCAGTATCGCAACACGCCGCCCACGCCGGCACCGAGAAAAATGTACAGGTAGTTCACTGCTTCTCCGTTGAAATCCCTCGCCGCTCCCACCCCCAGTCACGCTGAACTACGCGGTCCCACGCTTGGTCTGCGCGGCCGCTCCTGGCTTCGCCCGCCTGGGTCAAACGTCTCCGCGCTGGCCCAACTCGGAAAGATGTTATTCTCTCTCGCATGACGAACCCGCCGGAACCTGTCTCGCCCACCGCAACGCCGACGGAGATCCTGCCCCCGCTGATGCCCAACGCCCTGCCGACGGGCGAGCCGCGGCCATGCATCGGGTGCGGATACGACCTTCGGGGTCTGCCCTTCTCAGGGACATGCCCTGAATGCAGTCTGCCCGTCGCAGATTCGTTGCGTGGACAACTTCTCAGTCAAGCTGCGCGGTCTTGGCTGGAAACGCTCAACCGCGGCATGCGATTGGTGCTCAACTGCATTCTGCTTTCTGTTCTGCTGGCATTTCTGGCCATCGGCGTAGGACTGCTCGCGGGTGCGATGGGCCCCGGGACAAAGCCGGTCACTCCGGCGGGGCCCACGTTTCTTATGCGTGCGTATGCCGTGCTGTCACCGATCGTGACTTTGGGCATCCAGCTCGTCATGTGCTGGGGGTATTTCCTTCTCAGCGAGCCCGATCCGGGGTACACGGGCATCGAAAAGCCGGATTCCGCTCGGGCATGGCTTCGAAGGTCCGTCATTGCAACCGCCGCCGTTTCGCTTGTTCAGACGATGCTCATGATCATCCAGCAGGTCACGGCCGCGCCGCCGTTCTTAGGCGGCATCCTGATCGCGACGCTCATATTGAGCATGCTGGCGTGGGCAGTCCAGTTCTTCTCGATGATGCAGTACGTCCGGGGGCTCGCAAAGCGCGCACCCGACGAGCCCATGGCCCAGCGTGCCAACATGTACATGTGGCTGCTACCGGTCCTCTACACCGTGGGAACGCTTATCTGCGGCTTGGGCCCCCTCATCGCGCTCGTGCTCTACTGGAACATGCTGGCGGCTCTCCGCAAGCACGTCATCGCAGCGATCGGTGTGAGGTAACCACTTCGCTCGTCAGTTAGGGGATGGCAGAATGCGAACTGGCGTCTCGTAGCCCGACTTCGCCGCCAACTAAATCAGCTTTCACACTCGCGCGATGCAACTCGCGCAGAGTGACCGCGCGCGGCCACTTCCCTACTTACCCTTCCGTCCTCACATGCCACCTGCCCCTACCGCCGCGAATACCGCTTCTCGCTCCGGCCCCCTCCCCGGTGCCCTCGGCTCCTTCTGCGCCAACCTCTACCGCCTCGCCATCAACCTCCGCAACCGCCGCTTCGATCGCGGCCGTGGCGTCATTCGCTTCGACCGCCCCGTCATCAGCGTCGGCAACCTCAGCGTCGGCGGCACCGGCAAGACCCCCATGGTCCAGCACCTCGTCCGCCTCCTGCGCGAGGCCGGTCGCCATCCCGCCGTGGCGATGCGCGGCTATCGCTCCCCCGCCGGCGAGGGCGTCAAGAGCGACGAAGCCCTCACCTACCTCGACGAGTTTTCTGATTTGCCCCTCGTCGCTCAGCCGGACCGCGTGGCGGGGCTCATCGAACTCTTCGGCAGTGAAGTTGGCGAGCGCGTCGACACCGTTGTGCTCGACGACGGCTTTCAGCACCGGCGCATCGGGCGCGAGGTGGACATCGTGCTCATCGATGTGACCCGTTCTCCCTTTGAAGACTCGCTGCTCCCTAAGGGCTGGCTGCGCGAGCCGGTCGAGAGTCTGTCGCGAGCAAGCGCCGTGGTCATAACGCACGCCGAGGCCGCCGAGCCGGAGCGATTGGCCACGCTGGAGGCTGAAATCCGTCAGGTCGCCACGCGCGCCCTCATCGCCTCGTGCGGTCACGCCTGGAGCGGCTTCACCGTGCATCGCCCCGGTGGAACCAGCGAGCCGAAGCATCTCAACTGGCTGGAGTTTCAACGCGTCTTCGCGGCCTGCGCCATCGGCAATCCGCAAGCCTTCTTCGACGCCGCGCGGCGTCTTTCGCCCCACGGCGTCGTGGGCACCCACGCCTATCGCGACCATCACGACTTCACCGCTGCGGAAACTGAAACGCTGGCGATGGCGGTCAAGGCCAGTGGCGCCGACCTGCTGCTCGTCACCGCCAAAGACTGGGCCAAGCTGCGAGCCCTCCCGCTCCGCGGCATCCCCTGCGCCGTCCCCACCCTCGAACTGCGATGGGAAAGCGGCGGCGACGCGATCGAGAAACTTGTGCTCGATGCCAAAGTGAGCGACGAAGGTGCAGAATAAGGCCGCGAACCAAACCACTTCCAAGCCTTATGGCACGAGCGTCCCGCCTGTGTCCTACCACCACCACTTCGAGTTTCCGCAACCATCCCCCCGCGGCTTAGAATCATGCGATGCCGACGCCGCACCAGCCCGACGCTCTTCTCGACACGCTGACCAACTGGAAACCCTTCCGAGTTCTGGTTGTCGGCGACTTCATGCTCGACCAGCTCATCCACGGGACCGCGGAGCGGCTCTCCCCTGATGCGCCGGTACCCATATTGCACGTGCGCAGCACAGAAAATCGGCCCGGCGGGGCCGCCAATGTCTGCCTCGACCTCGTCGCTCTTCGCGCCCATGTACAGGCATTTGGTGTCGTCGGCGCTGATGTCCACGCGGAGATCACCCGGGGCGAGCTCTCCCGTCAAGGTGTCGACACGTCGGGCCTCATCTCCGACACCGCCCGCCCCACCACGGTCAAGCAGAACCTGATCGGCCTCGCCCAGGCCCGCCACCCGCAAAAGATGTTCCGGGTGGATTACGAATCCCGCGAGCCGCTGAGTGCCGCGATGGTCGCCAAGCTGCTGGACGCGCTCACCCGCGAGCTGCCCAACGCCGACGCGGTGTGCATCGAGGACTATGACAAGGGCGTGTGTACGCCGGACCTGTGCCAGGGCGTAATCACCGCGAGCCGCCGGGCGGGCAAACCGGTGTTCGTCGACCCCGCGCGGGGCGTGGACTACGCCAAGTATCGCGGGGCCACTGCCATCACCCCCAACCGCACCGAGGCCGAAGACGCCATCGGCCAGCGCACCGAAGACGCCGGGCCCAGCGAGCGGAACATCGCCCTAGCCCGCACCCTGCGCGAGCGTCTCGATTTGGACGCCTGCGTCCTCACGCTCGACCGGCACGGGGCGCTCTTACTCACCCGGGAAGGGCAGGCCATCGCTGTCCCCACCGTGGCTCGCCAGGTCTACGACGTCACCGGCGCGGGCGACATGTTCCTCGCTGGCCTCGCCGCCGCCCGCGCCAACGGCTGCGCCTGGGCCGACAGTGTGCGCTTCGCCAACGCCGCCGCCGGGCTGGAGGTCGAAGTCTTCGGCGTGCAGCCGATCCCCCTCGAACAAATCCACCACAGCCTGCTCATGCTGGCCGCCCCCACCATCGGGAAACTTCGGACCATAGAGCAGGCTCGTGTCGAACTTGCGGGTTTGCGCAAACAGGGTAAAAGAGTTGTCTTCACCAACGGCTGTTTCGACGTATTACATAGCGGGCACGTAACTCTCCTGGAAAAAGCGGCGGCCATGGGCGATTATCTGGTCGTTGGCCTCAACGACGACGATTCGGTGCGTCGCCTTAAAGGCCCCACACGCCCGGTCAACAAGCAGGAAGAACGCGCCAGGGTGCTCGGGGCCCTGCAATCCGTGGGGGCCGTGGTGATCTTCCCCGAAGATACCCCGCTTTCGCTGATCAAGGAACTCAAACCCGATACCCTGGTCAAGGGGGGTGACTACACACTCGACCGGGTGGTGGGAAGAACCGAAGTCGAAAGCTGGGGAGGGCGTGTGGCGCTGGTCGATCTCGTGGAAGGCAAGAGCACGACCGCCACGCTGGGCCGCATCCGCGGCGCGTGAACGCGGATCGTGGCCAGTCCTGCGGGGAGGGCTCGTTATGCTTCACGTCGCGATCGTCCAACAGTCAATGCTTGACGAAATTCTCTCCGGCCGCAAGACCATCGAGTCGCGTCTGTCCAGTTCGCGCCGCACGCCCTTCGGCCAGGTCCGCGCGGGCGAGCGGGTGTACTTCAAGGTATCTGGTGGGGCATATGGTGCCACGGCGCTCATTTCGCACGTCGAGACGTTCGAGAATCTCAAGCCCACGGACATCGCCGCCATCCGGCGCCTTCACAATGCCAACATCCGCGGCTCTGCCGAGTACTGGAAGCAGAAACGCTCAAGCCGCGTGGCGACGCTCATGTGGATCCACAAGATCGAGGCCACGGAAATGGGCCCGATTCTCGACGATGTGCCCAACTGGCAGCCGTGTTCGGCTTGGGGGGTCCTGAGCGAAACGCTGGATCTCTACCCGCCGATGGCGGCGTGAGCTCTTCCGTCAGGCGCTGCCCATGGTGGCACCGCTCTCCAGAGCGGTGTTCCTACCACGTCAGCACAATCTTCCCGAACTGCTCGCCGGCCTCCAGCCGCGTGATCGCCTCGCGCCCCTGCTCCGCGGCGAACATCCTGTCCACAGGCACGCTTATGCCGCCCGTGCGGAAGAGCGCCACCACCTCGCGGAACTCGTTGTTGTCCCCCATCGTGCTCCCAAGCAGACGCAACTGATTCCAGAAGATGCGTGCCAGGTCGGTCGTCGCGTCGGCCCCGCTCGTACACCCGGGCGTCACATATGCCCCACCCCGCGCCAGGCTCTTGATGCAGTTGAGATGCGTCACCTTGCCCGCCGAATCCACCGCCACATCCACTCCACGCTTCCCGCTCCACCCCCGCACCTCGCGGCTCCAATCCTGACCCTGGTCCCACACGCACAACTCCGCCCCCAGCGCCTTGGCCTTCTCCAGCTTCCACGCGTGGCGACTCGTCACCGCGATGGGACACCCAAAGTACCTGCAGATGGAAAGTGCGGCCAGCGCCACCCCGCCCCCGATTCCGGTGATGAGCACCCTCTGCCCCGCGTGCAACTTCGCCTTGGTGATGAGCATCGACCATGCGGTGAGCGACACGAGCCCGAACGCCGCGGCCGCCGCCGGGTCCGCGTCTTGAGCCACGGTGGCCACGTTCGCGACGGGTGCCAGGAAGGCCTCGCGATGCATCCCATCACTGTGCTCGCCGATGAGCTCATACGCGGGCGCCAGCGATGAATCCGGCGGGTCGTCCGGCAGGCTCTTCCCTGCCGCCACCGTCGCCGCGTTCACGACCACCTTGCGCCCCACCCACGAGGCATCAACGCCCGCGCCCACCGCTTCGACAATGCCGCACGCATCACACCCGCCCACGCGCGGGTAGGTCAGCGTGAGCCCGCCGATGCCCTTGCCAATCCAGATATCCATGTGGTTGAAGGCGCTCGCGAGCGTGCGGATGCGGGCCTGCCCGGTGCCCGGTGCCGCGAGATCGGGGTAGTCGGTACGGTACTCGACATTCGGTGCGACGGGCGAACCTTGGCGGGTGAGAACGAGTGCTCGCATGTGAACTCCAAGGGGAGTGAGGGGGTGAAAAGGTGAGCGGGTCAAGTGGGGCGATTCCCCCGCATCGTTCGCGTCCCGGTGGCCGCACGCCGGATCAGACTCCCCTACATACAAAAAGAAAAGCACCGCTCTGGAGAGCGGTGCCACGCATGACAGATCTTGTTTTCAATCCCGATGCGAGCCTCAGGCCTTCGCCGCGGCCGTCTCGGCCTTTACCTTCGCCGCGATGTCCGCGCCCGGCACGTTCACGCCGTCCGTCTTGTTGTGCTTCAGGCCGCGACGCTGATCACGCAGACGGCGGCTCTTGCCCGCACGCTCACGCAGGAAGTACAGCTTGGCGCGACGCGCGTCCGCACGACGCACGATGTCGATCCGCGCCACCAGAGGCGAGTTGATCGGGAAAATGCGCTCCACGCCCACCTCGTCCACAACCTTGCGGACGACGGCCATCTCGTTGATCCCCCGCCCGCTTCGGCTGATGATCACGCCCTGGAACATCTGCTGGCGTTCCTTCTCCCCTTCCACAATGCGGAAGTGGACGTTCACGGTGTCGCCCGCTTTGAAGTTCGGGATATTGCTCTTGAGCTGCGAGGCGTTGATCTCTTCGAGAATCTTGAACATGCGGCACCTTTACAGTGAAAAAGCCAGAGAAACCACGCCTTCACGCGACCCAAACGGCCTCGCTCTCACGGGCAGGGAGGATAGGCGATCACCCGCCAAACGTCCACCGACGACCGATTCCGCCCCCTACTTCTCTTCCAGTAAGTCCGGCCGGCGCGCCTTGGTCCTGGCCAGCCGCTGTTCCAGCCGCCAGGCCTCGATTTTTCCGTGATCTCCGCTCAGAAGAATCTCCGGGACCACCCGCCCCATCCAATCCCGGGGCTTGGTGTAGTGGGGGCAATCCAGAAGTCGCTCGGTGGCGGTTTCCTTCTTCCCCACCTTCCACGTGACGGGCGAAAAGCTGTCCTGCTGGTTGGACTGCTCATCACCCAGCACCCCCGGCAGCAGCCGCGCCATGGCGTCGATCAGCACCAGCGCCCCCAGCTCGCCCCCGCTGAGCACATAATCCCCCAGGCTGACCTCCAAGGGCTCCAGCGCCTCGATCACCCGCTCATCGATCCCCTCGTAATGCCCGGCGATCAAGAGCAGCCGCGACTCACGGGAAAGCGCCTCCACTAGCCCCTGCGTCAGCGGCTCCCCTTGCGGCGTCATCAGCACCCGCTTGGCCGGCATCGCAACCTGCCCCTCCACCGCCATAACACAGTCCCACAAGGGTTGGCAGCTCATCACCATCCCCGGCCCGCCCCCGAACGGCCGGTCATCCGTCTTCGCATGCTTATTGGCGGCATACTCCCGGATATCGGTCGCATGCACTTCCATCGCCCCCGCCCGGATCGCCCGCGCTGGGATGCTTACACCGAGCACCGCAGGGGGCGTGGTGCCGAACAGCTCGGGGAAGGTTGTGACGACGTCGATTCGGAGCATGTGAGAGACAACCTAACACCAAAAAGAACCCCACGCTTGCGCGTGGGGCTCGTAAAAACTTCGTCGTTCAAACCAATCCTACTTCTTCTTCTCTTCCTTCTTCTCGCCCTTGGCGGCCTCAACGGCTTCCTTGGCAACTCGAGCCTCGACCGCCGCCCGGCGCTCGGCCCGGTCGGCTTCCCACGATTTCACATCCACCAGCCCGCGCTTGGCGAGGATGTCGCGGATGGTCTCAGAGGGCTGGGCGCCCTTGGCGAGCCAATACTTGATCCGCTCTTCGTTGAGGCGAAGCTGCTTCGCGGGGTCCTTCTCTACGGGATCGTAAAAGCCCAAGGCCTCAATGATCGGGCCATTGCGGCGGGTCCGCTGCTCAGCAGCCGAAATGCGGTAATAGGGACGGTTGCGACGACCAAGACGCTGCATGCGAATGCGAACCATGTCAAACTCCAAAGGCAGGCCGGAAGGCCGCCGCAAAACTCTCCCCGCTTCCACACCTTGGCCCGGAAAGCCCGGGGACGGCCCGCAATGGGCCGCGTGGAACAGGGCCGAGATATTAGGCCGGTCCGGCCTTGGCGTCCTGCGCCTGGGACGCGGCCTTGGCCAGCTCCAGCATATTCAGTAGCCGCCCGTCCCAGGTGTGGTCCCGCACCGCCCGCTCGCGAATCGCCCGGGCAAAATCCCCCCGGCGAAGGCGTGCCGTGTCCACCGCTTCCAGCAGCGCCGTCCCGCCCGCAAAGCTCATGATCTCCTCGGGCTCGTGAAAAAGCTCGGCAAGCCCGCGCGAAGCATGATGCACGCAAGCCACCCCCGACGCCGCAATCTGGAAAGGCTTGTGCGTGCACCCCTCCTCGTCGTGGGCCGCGTTGGTATTGATCGCGCACCCCCCCAGCGCGTACACCCGCGACTGCTGCTCGTAGTCCACCCATGCCCGGGCCCACTCCGGCTGGTCGGGCGTGATCGCTCTCGCGTCACACCCGCACAGCAGCACCGTCCGACGCCGCGCCAACCACGCGAGCCAGAAGTCGCGCCGCCACTGCACGCTGGTTCGCAACGCCGCGGCTGCCGGATACCACCGACGTGCATCGGCCACCAGCCACGGGGGCGGCACCACACCTCCCTCAGTCGCGATCCGCCACAAGCCGTCGAGCGGCCGCTCACGTTTGGCGGCCAGCACCCGCTCCCCCCACGCCAACGCTTGGTCGCGAGCATCCGCCCACCCCGCGAGACCCTTCATCGCCGCGTCCATCTCGCTCAGCGCCGCCGGCGCAAGGGCCGCGTCAATCGCGCCCGCATCCGGATCGCCGTCATCTAGAAACCTCGCGGCCTCCGCGCACACCGCCCCCGCGCTCCCGATGATCCCCACCACATCATGCGTGGGTAAAACGTCCGCTGCCGGCCGCACCAGTTCGTAGTCCTCCGCCATCGCCAGCCCGAACACATTGGGCCAACCAAGCACCCCCTTCGCCTCGGCCGCCGCGATGTCAGACTTCAGAAAGTGAACGTGCCGCGGATGCGCCAGCAACCCCGCCATCTGCGCCCCCATCGCAATCCCATTCATCATCCAGTTCGGGTGATCCGTCCACAGCATCAGATGCTGTAACCCAAGCGACGCAAACAGCGGCTCCACCCCCGGTCCAAACACGCGTCCAAGCTCAACCCCGTTGTACCCATACCCAAGCACATGCGTCAGCCGCTCTCGCTCGCAGAGTTTCGCAAGCTCCCGCCCCACCGCCTGGGTTGCCGCGAGTTTGTCGTTCGCCTGCTGCACCTGATCCCAAAGCGGCTTGAGCTCCAACGCGAAAGCAGGAATACCGAGCCGCGACGCCGCCCGAGCCAGGCCCAGCAAATAGAAGCGAGATTGTCGCCCGGGATTGAGTAAAAGCAGAAAGCGGGGCTCGGACATCGCGTGATCCTACATGCGAGCGCCCACAC
>JBAZUW010000088.1:0-13497 GCA_041661205.1 Phycisphaerales bacterium | reverse complement strand
AGTCCCCAGTGCCTGCGGCGTCCTCGCCGCCGTACCCCAGTCGCGCGAGCGCCTCATCCTGCGCCCGCCTCAACATGTCCATGTGTACCAGCCGGTCGTGCCGGGTTTCGATATGCCCGTAGAGCAGCGTGGCGTTGGTGTTGAGGCCCAGTCCGTGGGCGACACGATGGACGTCCAGCCACACGTCGCTGCGGATTTTGCCTTTGTAGGCTTCGTCGTGGACGCGATCGTCGAAGACCTCGGCGCCGCCGCCGGGCAGGCTGCCCAGACCGGCGTCTTTGAGAGCGCTGAGAACGAAGCGGATGGCCTCACGCCGCGACTGGCGGCCTTCCTCCCCCGGGGCGCTCGCGCCCTTGTACACCTTGGCGATGCGGGCCAGATGCACGATCTCGACGGCCGTGAAGGCCTTGACGTGGAGTTCGCTGCCCAGACGCCGGGCTTCGTCGCGAATGGTGCTGATGAGATCGGTGTAGTAGCTGAAGGGGAGGGTGGGGTGCAGGCCCCCGACGCTGTGGATTTCGGTGGCACCGGCCTCGACAGCCTTGCGGGCTTCGTCGCGAACATACTCCATGTCGCGGGTGTAGGCGCCGTCGTCGCCGGCCTTGCGATAGAACTCGCAGAACTTGCAACTGAGGGCGCAGACGTTGGAGTAGTTGAGGTGGCGATTGACGTTGTAGTACGCCGAGTTGCCATGGAGGCGGCGTCGGACCATATCGGCCAGTTCGATCACCGTCCAGATGTCAGGCGTAGTAAAAAGCAGGTCGCCATCGGCGAGGCTAAGGCGCTGGCCGCTGGTGACTTTGTGGCGGATGAGGTCGAGGCGGGAATCGGTAGCCGCGAGCATGGGGGATGGTAGGCTACGAGGTGGAGTTTTCAAAGAGAACTGAAAGATACGAAAGCGAGGGTGCATCCGGGGCATGGAGGCCGGCAGGAAGGGTTGGAAGGAAGACTGAAGACCGCGGGGTAGCGCCGGGCCACCCAAGAGCACCATCCAGGATTGCCAGCGAAGAAGCATCTGCCAAATCGGCAGCAGCCTGGCTGCACTGGCCCGCCGGTGGTGCCGCGTTGAAGGGTCAGTAGGCACAGGCGGGACGCCTGTGCCACGAGATGAGGAAGGAAAGCCGGAACCAACCTCCCCAAGGTTGGCACAAGGGTTGCAACGTTCCACCGCCGCCTCCGCAGCGGCAAATTCGGAAGGAAACCACCACATGTCAAAAATCATCGGTATCGATCTCGGAACCACCAACTCGTGCGTCGCCATCATGGAAGGCGCTACGCCCAAGGTGCTCATCAACTCATCGGGCAACCGCATCACCCCGTCCGTAGTCGGCTTCACCGACAAGGGCGAGCGCCTGGTCGGCCAGCCCGCCAAGCACCAGCAGGTGACCAACCCCAAGAACACCATCTTCTCGGTCAAGCGCTTCATGGGCCGGCGCCGGAGCGAGGTCGCCAAGGGCGGCGCGGGCGTCTACGGCAAGAGCGGCGACGAAGAGAGCAAGGTTCCCTACACCATCGTCGGTGAGGGCGACGACTTTGTGAAGGTCAAGGTCAACCAGGGCGAGTTCACGCCCCAGCAGATCAGCGCGTTCATCTTGCAAGACCTCAAGAAGACCGCCGAGGACTACCTGGGCGAGAAGGTCGACCGCGCGGTGATCACCGTGCCGGCGTACTTCAACGACGCGCAGCGTCAGGCGACCAAGGACGCGGGTGAGATCGCGGGCCTGAAGGTCGAGCGAATTATCAATGAACCGACGGCCGCGGCTCTCGCCTACGGCATGGACAAGAAGAAGAACCAGAAGATCGCGGTCTTCGACCTCGGTGGCGGCACGTTCGACGTGTCCATCCTGGATATCGGCGACGGCGTCTTCGAAGTGCTCAGCACCAACGGCGACACCCACCTGGGCGGCGACGACTGGGATCAGCGCGTCATCGACTTCCTGGCCGAGGAATTCCGCAAGAAGGAGGGCATCGACATCCGTAAGGATGCGATGGCCCTGCAGCGACTGAAGGAAGCCGCGGAGAAGGCGAAGGTCGAGCTCTCCACCATGCAGGAGACGACGATCAACCTGCCCTTCATCACCGCCGATCAGAACGGGCCCAAGCACTTGCAGGTGAGCCTGACCCGCGCGAAGTTCGAGAGCCTCTGCGCCGATCTCTTTGAGCGCCTCAAGGCACCGTGCCAGCAGGCAATCAAGGACGCGAAGATCGACATCGCCAAGCTCGACGAGGTGGTGCTGGTGGGCGGCTCTACCCGCATGCCCAAGGCCCAGCAGATCGCCAAGGAGATCTTCGGCAAGGAACCCAATAAGAGCGTCAACCCCGACGAGGTCGTCGCCATCGGTGCGGCCATTCAGGGCGGCGTGCTGGTCGGCGACGTCAAGGACATTCTGCTGCTCGACGTCACGCCCCTTTCGCTGGGTGTCGAGACCATGGGCGGGGTGATGACCAAGCTCATCGAGAAGAACACCACCATCCCCGCCAAGCGGA
The DNA here is from genome assembly GCA_041661205.1 of Phycisphaerales bacterium. Taxonomy (GTDB): domain Bacteria; phylum Planctomycetota; class Phycisphaerae; order Phycisphaerales; family UBA1924; genus RI-211. The sequence goes on along the minus strand of JBAZUW010000088.1, from coordinate 11,010 downwards.
CCGAGACCTTCAGCACCGCCGCGGACAGCCAGACCAGCGTGACGATTCATGTGTTGCAGGGCGAGCGCGAGTTTGCGAAGGACAACCGCACGCTGGGCAACTTTGACCTGGGCGGGTTGGCCCCGGCCCCGCGCGGGGTGCCGCAGATCGAGGTGGAGTTCAACATCGACGCCAACGGAATTCTCACCGTGACGGCCCTCGACAAGGCCAGCGGCAAGAAGGCGGACATCAAGATCACCAACAGCGGCGGGCTGAGCAAGGACGAGATCGACCGCATGAAGCGCGACGCCGAAGCCCACGCGGCCGAGGACAAGGCGCGGCGGGAACTCGTCGACCTCAAGAACAAGGCCGATCAGGCGGTGATCCAGACCCGGCGCAGCCTCGAAGAGCACGGCGGCAAGGTCGCCTCCGACGTTCGCGGCAAGATCGAGTCGGCCCTCTCCAATCTTGAGAGCAAGATTAAGGCGGACGACAAGGCGGCCATCGAGGCGGCGATGAAGGAACTTGAGACCGCGTCGATGGAGCTGGGCAAGATCGTGTACGAGGAAGCCGCGAAGAAGGCCTCGGGCGGCACGGCCGAAGGCGGCGGCACCGAAGGTGGCAAGAAGGACGATGTGATCGACGCGGAGTACAAGGTGAAGGACGAAAAGCAGTAAAGCCTGCGAGAACGTCAAATAAGTGAGTACTCAACCCCCCCGGCGACATCGCCGGGGGGTTTTCGTTGGAGGGGGCGTCGTGCAACCTGTGCCGCACGCCGGCGGTATCGCATTTCATCGATCGGCCGCACACTCGAGGCGCCGACGTAGGCCCCAGGAAGTTGGGCTGGGCCAGGGAGTCGGCCGCGTGCTGTATCTATCCGCGTTTCTCTTCGTCACTGTGTTCGCGCTCGCCGTGCGGCGTGAGAGCACCGTTGAACATGTGCTTGTAAAGCAGTGTGTTCGCTGCAACTACGAGCTCGATGGTCTCGCCGAGGTCGCGCCGTGCCCAGAGTGCGGCGAGCCCAGGCCCCGCGTTCAAGAAATCGTTCATCGTGGCCGTCTCGAGTTCCGCGATGGAACTCTGTTTCCTTGGTTAGCAATCGCGGCTGTGGCGATCATTGGTGACTTCTACGTACGTGACGTAGCCGCACCATTTGTGGGGCTTTCCTATTTCATGCAGGGCTTCTGCTGGCAAACTTCTTACGTGGCAGCATATCGGCGCGAGCTGGGGGCTTATGGCGGACCTGGCGATGACCACGCTTTCGAAGCGATTTGGCCGATATGGACCGCCGTGGTCGTGCTACCCGCTATTCTCCGCTTTCGCGGCTGGCTGCGATGGGTTCTCATCACCCTGCCTCTGATTGCAGCTATCGTGTACACGATCTTGATTTGGACGCTCCCTTCCCTGGATCTCTGGCCGAGTCGAGAGCCGTGGGTGCGATACTGAGAATTGCTCAACGCACCTGTTCCGGGTCGCGTGGCACCGTCGTTCCGCCGTTTTCCCAATCGCAGTTTCTCTGCAACCCCACGTCAGCTTCGCCCGTAGCACTCTGTATCCATTCTTGCGAGTCTTTTAGCCTTCGCACTTCTCATTGACGTTACATTCCGTTCGCTGCTCGTACAACTCGGAAACCTGGTGATGTATGGAACTTCTGCTGTATACGCTGCTGGTTTTATGTTGCGCGACCACTCTGTCTGGGAGCCTCGACGTCCAGACGGGCAGGTGCCAAGACTTTTCAGGTCCGCCTACCTGCGGCGAGTGCATGTATTCTCGAGAAGGGCTCTCCCCTGACGCGCCCTGCCCGGAGTGCGGGGCACGCGGAAGTTTCGAGATTCATCCTCCAACTACGGGCAAAGGTCGCGCTTGCATGTGCAAGCTCGCAGGCTGTGTGCTCGTGTTCATCGTGCTGACAGTTGGGATGGCAGCGGCGCACAGTGGGTCGCTTTCGCTCGCAGCCCGCTCAACGCCTCCAGCCCCACCGAGAGTTCTGTCGCCTGGCGTAACTTGCGGAGGCTGCGGCGTTCGGCCCGTCAACACGCTCAGCGCCGTACTCATGCCTGCATTTATCGCGCTCGCCATAGTGCCGCTCGGCTTTTCTACATCACTGCGCCAAACGGTCGCATTCGTCGGCGTTGTGCTGGGAGTGGGCTTGTGTGTGACTCTCTTCCTTGTATCGTTCGCGGCCCTCACCTGACTTGCAAGGAGTCCGCGCATGGATCTCATCTTGTTTCTGTTGCTTGTCTGCGGGGCACTCAGCCTGGGGCTGGAGCCCGGGCGCGTCGCTGAAGTTCGCCGCGATTGTTGCCGCGTCTGCAAGTACGACCTCGCGGGGCTGAACGAAGACGCGGTGTGCCCGGAGTGCGGCATCGACACGCCTCACACGGATTTCGTCACGCTGCCCGCCAACGTGGTGATCCGCTGGCAGGCGTTGGCGCGGGCCGCGGGCGTGATGCTGGTGTGGGTCACCATCGGGACGTTCTGGCGTGAAATCGCTGGCCCGCTGGTGGCGATTCGGTACATCATGAAGGACGTGCCGCTGACGAGTGCGCTGTGGGCGGTTCGGCAGTATGAGCTGAACTCCAGCCGCGCGTCTGATGATGCGATGTGGAACTGCCTGTGGCCCTTGCAGCTCGCCTTGCTGCCGATGATCGCGACGGTTCGCATGCCGTGGAAGTGGTACTGGCGCATCAATCCGGTGCTCCTCGGCTTTGGGGCGGCATTGCTGGTGGGGCGATGGGTGGTGGCGTATGTCTAACTCAACTGAGATTTCGCTGGTGAGCTGGTTGCTCGTCTGGTACGTGTTTCACTCTCTGATATTGATTCTTCGCCGCCGCCCCGCACGGACCGATGAGCTTCCTTCCCTCGCGTGCAGCCGCTGTAAGTACGACCTTACCGGCTTGGCCGAAGCGACGCCATGCCCCGAATGCGGCGAACCCCGCCCGGGTTTGGAGGTGGTCAAACACGATCCAAGTATCACGATCAACGCCGAAATGCTGGCAAAATGGGTGCTGGTGGCGGCGGTTGGCTGGTGTGTCATCGCAGTGTCGTGCACGCTCGCGACAGAGCTGGTCGGGCTTTCGTACGCCGTGCAGGGATATGCCTGGAACGTCTGCAAACGCGCGGCGACTTCGCGCGAACTGCTCGACACGCGCACGAGCGGGGACTCGACGCTGTGGTGCGTGTGGCCATTGGTGTTGGCGATGTGCGTGTCGAACTTCACGCTGCGGCTTAGGCCCTGGCGCTGGGCCTGGTGGAACGCGGCGTTGCTTCTCTGTGGCCTTCTCGGGTGCCTCGCCCGATGGACTCTGCCCTACCTCAACTGGTGAAAAACATGTGCCCACCCGTCAATCGCTCCGGTGAAGAAACCATGATCGTGCTGCTCACCCTAGGCCTGATCGGGGTGCTCTCCGCGCGGGTAAGCCATCCAGCCGCCGTTGAGTGCTCCTGCTGCGTGGCGTGCGGCTACGACCTTGCCGGGTTGGATGAGGCGCCGTGTTGTCCGGAATGCGGTCATGACGGTCCCCGGTCGCATCCGGCGATCGACGGGCCGAGTCTCACCTTGGACGGCGCGAGGGTGGTGCGATCAATCGCGGTGCTGGCGGTGTGGGTCTTTGTACTCATCGAGTGGCGTGACATCGCGGCACCCCTCCTGTCGTTGAAGTATCAACGTGCCGGACTGCCATGGGTTACAGCGATGTGGTGTGCGCAGCAGAATGAGCTTAACCCGTGCCGGTCGGTGGACCAGGCGATGGGGTGCATGGTGGGTCCGCTGCTGATACCGCTGTGTCTCATGCCGTTTACGGTGCGACTTCCGTGGCGGCGATGGGTCATTCTGAATGTGAGATTGATGTTGATAGGGCTGCTATGGCTTGCCGCGACGGGGATCGCCGCTTGCCTATAACGCGAACGAACGTGGCGCGGTGCTCGAATCATCGCAGTTGCCCGCGAGACCTCACGACGTGAACAATGCTCAGCCAAAGTGCCTCAAAACATGTCCTCGGCATCGACGGCTGCCCCGGCGGCGGCTGGGTTATCGTGCGGCTTTCGCTCGACGGGCACTTGAACGTCACTCACGCCCCGAATGTCGCGGCACTCGGAGCGGTGGCCTCCGAATCCGTGCTTTCGCTCATCGATATTCCCATCGGGCTTGTCGATGGGCCGCGCACGTGCGATGTCGAGGCACGCCAACTCATCGGCCCGCGGCGCAGCTCGGTCTTTCCGGCCCCGCCGCGATGGCTGCTTGAGTGCGACACGCTCGAAGCGGCGGACGAGGCGATGGCCGCACGTGGGCGCAAACGCGTGCAGCGCCAACTCTGGAACATCGTGGCCCGAATCCGCGAGGTTGACGGGCTGCTGCGTTCGGGCGTGCTACCGCCGGGGCGACTGCGAGAGTGCCACCCCGAGGTGTGTTTTCGTTCGCTGCGCGGGCGAGTGCTGGAACACTCCAAGCACACGCGCGAAGGGCTGGCACTGCGGCGCGAAATTATTGAGGACCACCTGCCCGGCGCGGCCGCCGCGATCGACGCGGCCCTTCGCGCCCGCGCACCGTGGAATGAAGACGACGTGCTCGACGCGTGCATCGCGGCCATCACCGGCGCGGGTGTGTGGACGAATGAGCTCGCCACGCTTCCCGCCCAGCCGCCGCGCGACGCGTGCGGCCTGCCGATGGAGATGGTGGTTCGACGGGCGCGGACGTGAGTTTTTCCGCAGCCCACATCGCTCGGCGTACGCTCGCGAACCATGGCCGCCCCCGATCTACCCCCGCCTCCGCCCCACGTCATCACCGAGCGCCCGCTGGCCGTGCACCTGCATGTCAAGCTCGTAACGCCCGAATCGCTCGCGGGCAGCGTCGTCATCGTGATCGATGCCATCCGCGCCAGCGCCACCATCTGCCAGGCCTTTGCCAGCGGGGCCGCCAGCGTGCTGCCGACACTCAGCATCGACGAAGCGGTTTCGCTGCGAGCGAAGCTCGCCAACGACGGCGGCCCGCCGATTCTCCTCGGCGGCGAACGCGGCGGCGTCATGCCCCCGGGCTTTGACCTCGACAACTCGCCCCCCAAGTACACGCCCGAGCGTGTGCGAGGCAAGCGAATGGCCTTCTCCACCACCAACGGCACGGCCGCGCTGCTGCACGCGCGGCAGGCCGCCCGCGTGCTAGTGGGGTCGATGCTCAACATCGGGGCGATCTGTCGTGAGGTGGAACATGACCCGCGCCCGGTTCACATCCTGTGCTGCGGCACGCGTGACGAGATCAGTCAGGATGACATCCTGCCCGCGGGCGCGATGGTCGAGCGATTGCTGGCGGCGGGGAGGCAGATCGTCTCAGACGATTCGGCCCGGCTCGCTTTGCTGGCGTGGCGCGGGGCCAAAGTAGTGGGGGTGGAACACGCCATGGGCGACAGCCGGGGCGGGCGGAACCTGCACCGCATCGGCCTCGCGGGTGATGTCGCGTATTGCTCGCGCGTGGACACGTTGGATGTCGTGCCGGAGTTCTTTCCGGCGCGGGGGGAAATCACGCTCGCGGCGGCCGCACGCCAGCAGTAGCCCGACCGTGAGGGAGGGTCGGCCGCGGACAAGAATCCACATGTGAGAAGGATGCTGGCTTGGCGGGTCGATGCGCGTGGTTTCAACTCCCTTCTCGGAGAGAGGGGGTACCCACGGAAACAGTTGTGTGCGCGGTCACATCTGCCGCAGAAACGCCGCCATCGCGCGGGCCGCGTAGCCGCGATGACTGAGGCGGTTTTTCTCTTCCGCCGGCAGTTCCGCCGCGGAGCGAGAGTACTGCGGCGGCACCAGGAACAGCGGGTCGTACCCAAACCCGTGTTCGCCCCGCGGCACCACCCCCGCCTCGCCGATGCGCCCCTCAAAGTGACCGGTGGCGACAAACAGGACACGGCTGGCCGCGGGCGAGCCGCCCCGGCCCTCTGCCGGTGGCTCAGCCAGCACCATGCGGCACACAAATCGTGCCGTGCGCCGCTCCGGTGGCACATCCTGCATCTCTCGCATCACCCGCGCGTTGTTGGCTTGGTCGCGCTCTTCGCGCGTGGCACCGGTTTCGCGTCCGTCGGTCGCGTAGTGAGAGCTGATGACCCCGGGCCGCCCGTTCAGTGCGTCGATCTCGATCCCCGAGTCATCGGCCAGGCACATCACCCCGGCCCACGCGGCATACTCGCGAGCTTTGATCGTCGCGTTCTCAACGAATGTTGTGCCGGTCTCCGCCGGATCGGGCGGCGTGCCGGGAATGTCTTTCAGCCCGACGAGGTCGATGTCGGCGAGCGACTCGGCGGCGAAGATGTGCCGCAGCTCGTCGATCTTGTGCGGGTTGGATGTGGCGAGGACGATGCGCATGGGGCGATTATTCCCGGGCCGCACAGCGAAGTATGCTGTGCTCATGAATCCGCGCACCAAAGTCGCTGAGCTCGCCGCGGCGGGCCTTGAAGTTGCCGCGTCGCGGGGCATGCCCGCCGCGTTTGTCGGGTTCGATGGCTTCATCGACACCATTACCCGTCTGGTCGACACGCGCCACGGCATGGGGCCGGCCGAATATGTGCCGATCACGACGATCGAGGCCTTCGCCGCTCGATGTGCGGCCGCCGCGGGCAAGAGCACGAACATCGAGCGCGTGCCGGTGGAGGACCGCTTCGGTGGCAACGGCCCGTTGATGGCATCGGCCCTGGCGGCTCTGGGCGCACCTACCACGTTTGTCGGCGCGATCGGCCGCGAGGGCTCACCTCGCGAGATTCACCCGGTCTTCGCTACGTTCGCAGGACGCTGCCGCGAGGCCAGGGCCATCTGCACGCCCTCGCACACGATGTGCCTTGAGTTTGACGACGGCAAACTCATGCTCAATGAGACGGGTAACGTGCAGGGCGTCACATGGGGCGGCATCGTCGACGCCGTCGGGCTCGATTGGCTCGTGACGAAATGCGGCGACGCAAAGCTCCTGGGCATCGTCAACTGGTCGCTGCTGGGTGGCGTAGAGGGGATCTGGCGCGGGCTCATCCGCGACATTGCCCCGAGGGTTGTTGCGCTCGGGGGCCGACTTCCCCGCATGTTTGTGGACTTGTCCGACCCTGCCAAACGCACCGACAGCGACATCACCGCGGTGCTCGAACTGCTGCAAGAACTGACTCGCGCGGGCTTTGGCGTTTCGCTGGGGCTGAATCTGTCTGAGGCTCAGCGGCTGGACCGGGTAGTGGGCACGCGCGAGGAGGCGAAGCTGGGCCGCGCGGGCGCGGCCATCGGCGACGCGGCCGCCGCGTTACGCGAAGCCGTCGGCCTGGACTGTGTGGTGATCCATCCTCGCGAGGGGGCAGGGGCCGGAACGGCGAACCAGGCTTCGTGGTTCGATGGCCCGCTGGCGAAGAAGCCTCGGCTCTCCACCGGCGCGGGGGACCATTTCAATGCGGGGTTCGCGCTCGCGCATGTGCTGGGGTTGCCGCTGGATCAGTGCCTGGCGATCGGCTGTGCGACGAGCGGGGCGTATGTGCGGGATGCGGCTTCGCCCGGCCTCCCCCGCGTCGCCGGACTGCTGCGAAATCTGGCCGAGCCGTGAGGCCGAAAATCCTCGGTGACGGCCTAGACCGGGTTCGACCTCCCCGACCCACGGCCTAAAGTCCCGGGATGTCACACCCGGTTCTGAAATCGCTCGGTATTGCCGACCATCCCCGCGTGACCGACGCCGCCGCGCGCGATGGCGTGGTCGTCGTTACCAACCCTGCCAACGGGCAGGCGATCGCAGGCGTAAAGCTTGACGACGCCGCCACATACGACAAGGTGGCCGAGGCCAGCGTCGCCGCCTTCAAGAAGTGGCGCGAAGTGCCGGCCCCCGAACGGGGCGTGTTGGTGCGGGCCATTGGCGAGGAGTTCCGCAAGCACAAAGCGGCCTTGGGCGAACTGGTGAGCCTCGAGGTAGGCAAGATCCGGGCTGAGGGGCTGGGCGAGGTGCAAGAGACGATCGACATCGCGGACTTCGCAGTCGGGCTGTCTCGCCAGATGTATGGCCTGACCATGCCGAGCGAGCGCCCCAAGCACGCGATGCGTGAACTGTGGCTGCCGCTCGGGCCGATCGGCGTCATTTCCGCCTTCAACTTTCCCAACGCGGTGTGGGCGTGGAACGCAATGCTGGCGGCAGTCTGCGGCGACACCGTCATCTGGAAGCCCAGCCTCATGGCTCCCCTCACGGCCATCGCGACCAACGCCATCGCCGAGCGTGTGGCGAACGCGATGGGCCACCAGGATGTCTTCCAACTGACCATCGGACTGGATCAGGTGGTGGGGGAGCGCATGATCGCCGACAAGCGGCTGCCGCTGATCTCCGCGACCGGCTCATCGCGGATGGGCAAGCACGTGGGCAAGGTGGTGGCGGAGCGGTTTGGGCGGGCCTTGCTTGAACTCGGCGGCAACAACGCCGCGATTGTCGATGCGAGTGCCGACCTGTCGCTGGCCATTCCCGCAATCGTGTTCGCCGCCGTGGGCACCGCCGGGCAGCGATGCACGACGACTCGTCGCCTGATTGTTCACGAGAGCATCGTCGACGATGTGACCAAGCGACTGGTGGCGGCGTACAAGACCATCCGCATCGGCGACCCGCTTGCTGAAGGCACGCTGGTGGGCCCGCTGGTGAATGGTCGGGCGGTGGAGGGCTTCACCGCCGCCGTTGCCGCGGCCAAGGGTCAGGGCGGCACCGTGCTCACCGGGGGCGAAAAGTCCCCCGTCGGCGCCAACTACGTGCTGCCGACGATCATTCGGGCCCCGGCGAGCAACCAACTGCCGATCTCGATGGACGAGACCTTCGCGCCGATTCTGTACGTCTTCACCTTCAAGACCATCGAAGAGGCGATCGCGCTCAATAACAGCGTGAATCAGGGCCTGTCCTCGGCAATCTTCACCGACAGCCTGCGGGCCGCCGAGGCGTTCCTCAGCCCCAGCGGCTCGGGCTCGGACTGCGGCATCGCCAACGTGAACGCTGGCACCAGCGGCGCCGAGATCGGCGGGGCCTTCGGGGGCGAAAAGGAAACCGGCGGGGGGCGCGAGTCCGGCAGCGACTCGTGGAAGGCGTACATGCGCCGTCAGACATGCACCATCAACTTTGGGCGAGAGCTCAAGCTGGCACAGGGGATTCGCTTTGACTGACCACACCAGCAATCACGCCACGTCTGATCACACCCCCAACGACGCGCTCGCCAAGGCCGGCGTCGCGGAAGTCACCAGCGGCATGGTGGTGGGCCTGGGAACCGGGCGCACCGCCAACCGCGCCATCCGCGCCCTCGCCCAGCGCGTCGGCGAGGAAAAGCTTGACATCGATTGCGTCTGCTCCAGCCTCGCCAGCGAGACGCTCGCCAAAGAGCTTTCGCTGCCGATCGTCTCCTTCAACGACGTGCAGACCATCGACTACTGCTTTGACGGGGCCGACGAAGTGGACCACCAGTGCCGCATGATGAAGGGGCACCACGGGGCCATCACCCGCCAGCGATTGCTCGCGGCGGTCTCGCGCCGCTGTGTCTACCTTGCCGGTGAAGACAAGCTCGTGGATCACCTGGGCAAGCGCTCGCTGCTGGCCGTGACGATCATCCCCTTCGGCATTGAATCAACGCGAAATCGGCTGCGCGACATGGGTCTCTCGGGCGTCGTCCGCCGCACGCTCGACGGCGAGCTCTTCGCCAGCGACGGGGGCGGCGTCATCCTCGACATGCGCATCCCCGAAACCTGCGACGTGGAGCACCTCGCCCTTGAACTCGACCACGTGGCAGGCGTCGTGGATCACGGCCTGTTCCTGACAGAAGCCGACGAGGTGCTGGTCGAGATCAACAAGGGCGCCGAGATCAAGCGAATCGTGGCGCCCGTCGAAGCCGACAGCCGCACTTGAGAATCACCAGCCACCTCAGCTCGCAAGTGCTGATTTAGCAATTTAGCAATTTGACCCTCAGCCATTTCCGCCCACGGGGCCTACTGCCCCTGCGCCAAGCTATACCCCTTCACCCCATCAAACGTCCGCAGCAGCTCATAGCTGCAGACGGTGAAGCTTTCGGCGATCTTGTCCATGAGCGCCACGCAGCGCGACTGCCCGAAGCTGCCGGGCACCACGCCGTCGCGAAGCTCAAACCGCACGCGGTAGTAATCCACACACTCGGTGTACACGCTGCCGGTGGGCCACACCTGGGTGCCGCGATTCGAAATGAGCGTGAGCTTGAAGGGCGTGTCCTGGCACGCCCGCTGCATTTCCTCCGCCACGCTCACCGGGGCCAGCGCCGTATCCAAATAAATATCGCACCCGCTGACCTGCGTGACCACGTTCTTGAACGTCCGAATCACGCTCTGCCCCATCGGGCGGGCCGGGCGAGTGTGGCACGGCTCAGTCCCGTCGGGCACCGCCACAGCGGGCACGGTCTTGGGCCCGCTCCCCAGCCGCTCGATGATCGCCTGCGTGAACTGCGTCGTATTCGCCGCTGGCTTGGTTTTGTCGCCAAAGTCGCCGGTGTGGATACCGCTCTCCAGCGTCGCCAGCAGCGCGTTCTCGATGATCGCGGCCTGCTTCGTCAGGCACACGTGCCGCAGCATCATCAGCCCGCTCAAAATCAGGCTCGTCGGGTTGGCGATGCCCCGCCCGGCGATGTCCGGGGCCGTGCCGTGCACCGCTTCAAAGATGGCGATGTGGTTGCCGATGTTGGCGCTGGGCGCAAAGCCCAAGCCGCCCACCAGCCCCGCGCACAAGTCGCTCACGATGTCCCCCTGCAGGTTGGGCAGCACCACCATCTGATACTGCTGGGGCCTCACCACCAGGTTCATGCACAGCGCGTCCACGATCACATCGGCCAGCTCGATATCCGGAAAGTCCTTGCCGACCGCCTTGAAGCGATCGAGGAACATCCCGTCGGTCATCTTCATGATGTTGGCCTTGTGCCCGCAGTGAACCTTCTTCAGGCCCAGCTTGCGGGCCGTCTGCAGCGCGAACCGGTGAACCTCGTCGCTGCCGGGCGCGGAGATCAGGCGCTTGCACTGGATCATGTCGTTGCTCAGCCGGTGTTCCAC
>JBAZUW010000087.1:0-13755 GCA_041661205.1 Phycisphaerales bacterium | reverse complement strand
ACCGCCACGGTGATGACCTCGCACCCGCTGGCGGCCAGCGCGTCACGCATCAGCGGCATGGTGGCGTACTTGCCGGTGCCAACCACCAGGCGGCTGGTGAATGTGCGTCCGGCGACATTGAACGGCCTCGCGCCGTGTTCGGCGACTTCAGGCAAGGGTGAAAATCCAGGAAGGCATCAAGGCATGCGGCATCGAGAACGGGGCGAAACCGACTCAGCCGCCCCCGACCAACGATACGACCTCGACCGTGTCGCCGTTCGCCAGCGTGCAGCTTTCCTGGTCCCGGCGCGGCACCAGTTTCTTGTTCACCTCGGCGGCGCACGCGGCCTTGGCCAAGCCCAGGCGCTCGATCACCTGACGCACCGTGGCGCCATCATCCAGTTCCATCGATTGTCCGTTCACGGTCACCTGCATGGTCAGACGTGCTCGTGGGCGACCAGGAAAAACCGCCCGATCTTGATGGTGAACTGCTGGTCTTCGTCGCTGCGCATGAGGTACGACCCCTCCATCGTGCCCCAGGGCGTCGACAGCGGGCAAAAACTCTCATAGTCAAAGTGCTGGCCGGGCAGCAGGCGGGGCTGATGCCCCACGACGCCGTCGCCCACGACCTCGTGCCGCTCGCCGTCGGCATCCACGATCACCCAGTGGCGCGAGACCAGCGTGGCGGGGGCGTGGCTGTTATTGGTGATGCGGACGCGATAGCCGAAGACGTACTTCGCCGCATCCGCGCGGCTCTGCTCGGGCAGAAACTCGGGGCGCACGTCGATCTTCCACCCGTGCGTTTCGCACGACGAACCGAGTTGTGGGGTGGTGGCGGCCATGACACAAGTTTAGCCGCGGATCGGGGAACGCGGAAGCGGCATTTACGCCCGGCCCGGCTCGCGAATTTCCGTGCGAACGTCCCAGAGTTCGGGGAAGTGGCGATCATCCACCATCTGCTTGAGGTACTGCACGCCAGCGGTGCCGCCCGTGCCACGCTTGAAGCCGATGACCCGTTCGACCACCTTCATATGCCGGTATCGCCACAGGGCGTGCCCCTCGTCGATATCGACAAGTTTCTCGGCCAGTTCGTAGGCGTCCCAGTACTTGGTGGTCTCTTCGTAGACGAACTTGAGTGCGGCCGTGATTCCCGGGTTGGGCGTGTGGGGCTCGGTGACGTCGCGATTGAGCACGTCGGCGGGAATCGGCAAGCCGCGCCGGGCGAGATACCGCAGGAACTCGTCGTACACGCTCGGGGTGTTGAGGCACGCTTCGACCTGGGTGTACACCTCGGGGTTGTGCTTGAAGACGGCGAGCATTCGCCGGTCTTTGTTGCCCATGAGGAACTCGATCTGCCGGTTCTGGTACGACTGAATGCCGCTGGCGGGCCCCAGCACATGCCGAAACTGCACGTACTCGCTGGGGGTAAGCGTCGCCAGCACGCTCCACTGGGAGAGGAGCTGGGTTTGAATGTGCTTCACGCGGGCGAGAACCTTCAGGGTGGGGTCGAGGCGATCCTGCTGGAGATTCTCGAGGGCGGCCTTCAGTTCATGGATCATCAGCTTGAACCACAGCTCCGTGGTCTGATGCTGGATAATGAACAGCAGTTCATCGTGGTGCTCGGGGCTGGAGAGGGGTTTCTGAGCGGAGAGAACCCGGTCGAGCTGGAGGTAGGTGGCGTAGTCGAGCTTGCCGTGCAGGTCGGTCACCATGCCGCTGGTGGAGGGGGCGTGTGGGTTCATAGATGGGGCAGGATAGGGCTCGATGCCTCGGTGCCGCATGCCTTGATGCCTGCGTTGAGGGTTCTTCATTTGGGTAGGATGAGGGTGTGAGCCCGCAGGAAACCACGCTTCGTGTGCTGGAGACGGTCCGCCGCGCGGGCTTCGCGCTGGCGGGTGTGGCCCCTGTGCAGGTCAGCCAATGGGCGGCTGCGCTAGGCGAATGGCTCGATGCCGGCAAGCACGGCACCATGGCGTACCTGGATCAGGACGAAGAGCTGCGCACTGACCCCGCGCGCGTGCTGGATGGGTGCAACGCCTTTGTGGTGGTGGGGGACGTCTACGCGCCGCGGGGCGACGAGGATGAACCGCTGCCCGGGCACGGGCGGATCGCGCGCTACGCCCGGGGCAAAAACTACCACGATGTGATGAAACGTCGCTTGCACGCCTGCGCCGACGCGCTGCGGCTTGAGTTCCCCGGGAGCGACTTTCGCACGTGTGTCGACACCGTGCCCATCATGGAGCGCGAGCTCGCGGTGCTCGCGGGGCTCGGGTGGCAGGCCAAAAACACCATGGTGATCCATCCGCGCCTTGGAAGCTACTTTCTGCTGGGTGTGATGGCCACGACGCTCGACCTCGTCACGACGCCCCCCGGCGAGCGAATCGAAGACGCCTGCGGCTCCTGCACCCGCTGCATCGACGCCTGCCCCACCCAGGCCATCACCCCCTACAGCGTCAACGGCTCGCGCTGCGTGTCGTACCTCACCATCGAGCATCGCGACGCGATCGCCCCCGAGTTTCACGCCGGCCTGCGCGACTGGGTCTTTGGGTGCGACATCTGCCAGGAGGTGTGCCCGCACAACTCGGCGCGCGAGGGGACGGCGGAGGCAAAGCCGCACGAGGCGTATGCGCCCAGGCATCGCAGTTTACCGCTCCTGGAAGTGTTGAATTGGGGCGAGGCTGAGCGCCGAGCGGCCTTCGAGTCATCGGCCATGAAACGAGCCACGCTGGAGATGATGAAGCGCAACGCGTTGATCGCCGCCGGCAACTCGCTGCGACTCACCCCGAATGCCGCCCTGCTGGAACGCGTCCGCGAGATCGCCGCGTCGGACGCAGAGGAGGCGATGGTGCGTGACACAGCCCGGCAAGTGCTCGATGAAGTTGCCAAGGCCGTGTAGGGGTCCGCCAAAGTGCCACTGAGGAAGCCGCTCGGGGCTTCCTCGGTGCCGAGTGTGCAACCCACGCCCGAAACGCACCAGGACGCAGAGCCGACCCCGCGAGCACAACGCTCGTAGGGTTGTTTGATGCCGAATGCCTTTGAAATCCTCGGTCTTCCCCCCGCGTTCGATGTGGAGCCCGCCCGCATCGAGCGGGCGTATCTCCGCCAGGTCGCCTCGCTGCACCCGGATTCGTCAGACGGCGACGATGGCGATGACGCCAAGGCCGCCGCCCTCAACAAAGCCCGCGCCACCCTCCTCAATCCGGAGCGCCGGGCTCAGGAGCTCCTCGCCGTGCTCGGCGGCACGCCTGGCGTCGCGCCCGGGGCGCTCCCCGGCGGCTTCCTGATGTCGATCATGGAGACGCGCGAAGAAGTGGAAGCGGCTCTTGCGTCTGGCGACGCGGCCGCTCGCGCCAAGTGGCTGGCGTGGGCCACCACGGAGCGGGCGGCGTACATCGCATCGGCTGCGGGTCTCTTCTCAAAGGCCGCGGCCGACCCATCCGCCAGCCGCCAGCAGCTTCGCGAAACCCTGAACGCCTGGCGCTACATCGAGCGCCTCGCAGAGCAACTCGACCCGGCGTACGACCATGGGTCCGAGGGCGTCTAGCGGATCCGAGTGCCGACAAGGCCGCGGCCTCGCCCTTTCTCGGTGCCGGACGTCGCGCGGGGCCGGCGCGCGGTACCCTCTCACCTCGTGCCGATGCTCAAATACACGCTGCTCGTCTTCATGCCGCTGCTGCTGCTCGCCTCGGCGATCTGCTCCGCCAGCGAGACGGCGCTCTTTTCGCTTTCGCAGGCGGATCGACTTCGTCTGAGAAAATCGCACCCGATGATCTTCGCCGCGGTGAGTGAGCTGCTCGCTTCGCCCCGCAGCCTGCTCATCAGCGTCCTGCTCGCCAACGCCGTCGTCAACACCACGTTTCTGGTCCTCTCCACCGTGCTGGGCAGCGCCTTTTCGCCCGCGTGGGCGGCCCTCATCGGTGCGGCCACGGTGCTGGTGGTCATCATCGGGGGTGAAGTGCTCCCCAAGTCGGTGGCGGCCGTGTACCGGGTCGCGGTGTGCCGCCTGGTCGCGATCCCCATGCGAGTCTGGTTCCGTGTGAGTGCCCCAATCCGGATCTTCGCCGAGGATTTCGTGGTCTCCCCCCTGGTGCGGGTCTTCTCGCCCGGTGGCACGCCCACACCACCTATTTCCACCGAAGACCTCTCGGCGCTGCTCGAACTGAACGCCACGGCCGGGGTGCTCAATGTGAGCGACCAGCAACTGCTCGACGACGTGGTGCAGTTGTCCACCCTGCGGGCCAAGGACGTGATGACCCCCCGCGTCGATCTCCGCTGGCTGAGCGTCACCAGCACCAGCGATGATTTTCTCGCCCTCGCGGGCGCGTCCGGCCCCCGGCGATTACCCGTCTCCCGGCGCGGCATCAGCGAGCGGGCGGCGGTCGGCTTCGTGCGCGACACCAGCGTGCTTGCCCAGCTCAAGAAATCCGGCGGAGCCAAGGTGCCCCTTGCTAGCCTCGTAGAGCCAGCCCTGTACCTCCCCGAGCGCTCGCGCCTCGATCAGGTGCTGGAGCAGTTTCGTGCCGCCAAGACCGACGTGGCCCTGTGCGTCAACGAGGTCGGCGACATCACCGGCGTCATCGCGCTGGACGACCTCATCCGCGAACTCGTTTCCGGCGCCGACGACTCGGGCAGCACCGCGGGCGGGGTTGAGAGAATCATGCCCGGAGAGTGGTTCGTGCCCGGGCGCCTCAGCGTGCGCGATTGGGCGTCCTTTTTCGGCGCGGGTGACGAGGAGATCAACCCCCGAGTCTCCACCGTCGCCGGGCTGGTGCTCGATCGGCTCGGGAGAGTCCCGCGCGTCGGAGACGAAGTGCGGATCCGCAACGTGCGCCTTCGAGTGGAACGCATGCGCGGGCGAGTCATCGAGCAGGTGGCGGTGGCGGTGCAGGCGCCGGCGGAGGCGCAGCCATGAACGAACGACTCGAAATCGCCCTGTGGCTCGTTGGCGTTATGGTCTGCCTCGTCGCCTCCGGCATCGTCAGCGGCACAGAAATCGGCCTCTATTCCCTCAACAAAGTCCGCCTCAGCCTGCGCACCGCCAAGGGCGACCTAGACGCCAAGGTCATCTCCACCGAGCTCGCCCGCCCGGCCCGCCTGCTCGCCATGCTGCTTATCTGCAACAACATCATTCACTACCTCAGCGCCATGGCCATGACCGAGGTCTTCTCGCATCGGGGTTGGCATGCCGAGAGCGTCGCCCTGATCAGCTCGCTGGTGCTCACCCCGGTCTTGTTCGTCTTTGGCGAGGCATTGCCCAAAGAGCTCTTCCGGGCCAACGCCGACCGCCTCACATACACCTTCGCGATTCCCCTCCGCGCCGTCCGCGTGCTGCTGACGGTGACCGGCGTGCTCCCGGTCGTGCGCCTGCTCACCCTCGCCACCGAGCGGGCGGCCGGCCTGCGCGATGAGGGGCTCTCCGACGCCCGCCAGCGGGTGGCGCAGCTCCTCAAGGAAGGCGCGGGCGTCGGCGTCCTCAGCGAAAGCCAGGTCACCCTCCTCGACCGCGCCCTGCTCCTGGGAAACGTGACCGTGGGGGATGAAATGACACCCTGGGCCAAGGTGCGGACCCTGGCGGCCGACGCGTCGCGCCCCCGCGCCATCCGCGTGCTGGGCGATGTGGGCCACTCCTGGGTGCCGCTGATCGACCGGGGAGGCAGCGTCGTCGGCGTGCTGCGCCAAATGGACTTGTTTCTGAGGCCCGACCGCGAACCGCTCGCGCTGGCCAAAGCCCCCGTGCTGTTGGCCCCCGCAACAAAAGTCCGAGAAGCACTGCTGGAACTACGTCAGAACCCCGCTCCCGTGGGCATCGTAGTGGATGCGTCTGGGCGTCCCCTGGGAATCGTCAAGCCCAAGGACCTGGTGGAGGCCCTCACGGGCGAACTGGCCGACGTGTAACCCACATCGAAGCCGCGCGACCGACGTGTCGATGGAATTGTGAAGAGCAGGCAGGAGGCAAGTCATGGGCGTGGGCGCAGTTCGCAAACGGGGCAACGGGTTTCTCATCATGACGGTGCTGATCTTCGTGGGCTACCTCACGATGTCGCGACTCTTCGGAAACGTCGCCCTGCCCCCGGCGTTCAGCCAGCATCCGACGCTGATCAACGCATCAACGGCGGCACGGCAGAGCGGCAAGCCCGTGCTCGCACTGGCCGCGGCCGATTGGTGCAGCACCTGCCGTGCCTTCAAGGCCGGGGCCCTGCGCGACCCGGGTGTTGACACATGGATCTCGCAGAACACCCACGCCGCGTATCTGGACTTCACCAACAGCCCCGGCGAAGATGGCCTGAAACTCAACATCTCCGCCGTGCCCACGCTGGTGCTGCTGCGCGACGGCAAAGAGGTCGGCCGCCTCGTCGGAGACGTGGATACCAAGGCGCTGCTGGCCTGGCTGAGTGACCTGAGCGGCCCAGTGGCGGATTGGAAAGCCGCCCACCCGGGGCAAACGCCTCCGGAGCTGGGAACCTCGCACGCGCCGGCCAGTGCCCCTAGTGCAGGGGGTTGATGAAGAGCCCGGTCGCGAGCTTCGGATAAAAAAACGTGCTCTTCTGGGGCATCAGTTGCCCCGCCTGGCTGATCTCGCGCACCGCGCGCAACGGCGTGGGCTTCACGATAATCGCAAGCTGCGCAAAGCCGCTGCCGCCACCCGCGCCGGTCTCTTCCCCCCGCCCGATCGCGGCGACCTCGGCAATCGTGTGCGGAAACGCCCACTTGACCGGCTCGCCCCCGTTGAGAGCCGCCTGGCAGATATTCTCGACAATCGCGTACTGAATGAGTCCCACGTCAAGCTCGCGCCACGCGCGGGGCTTGTCATGGAAGCGGGCCTTCAGCGGGTCGCGCTGCACAAAGGTCGCGGTGTAACACTTGCTCGTCGCAAAGTCGTAAAGCCCCAGCACGTTGGTGGGCAGCGGCGCCTGGGGCATCGTGACGCTCATCATCTCGCGCTCAATCTCACCAAGCTTGCACGGCGCGGGCGAAACCCGCAGCAGGTCTTTCGCGGCCCGCGTGAAGGCATCGAACGAATACCCCTTCATCCCCCCCAGCACCCGATGCGTCGGCCAGATCACCAGCCCCGGGTCACTCATGCCGATCAGCACGATCATGCAGCGACGCGCCGGGTGCTCCACCGGCACCGAGCCCGACTTTTTCAGCCCCGCCAGGTAGTTCAGCCCCGTCGTGTACCGGTGGTGTCCGTCCGCAATAAAAATGTCTTCATTCCGCAGCGCGTGCGCGTATCGCTCCTGCGTCGCGGCATCGGCGATGGTCCACACCTCGTGCAGCGTCCCGTCATCGGTGGTGGCGGTGTGGTCGGCCTTGTGGGCGTCCATCACCTCATGCAGCAGCGCCGTGGCCAGCCCCTGATCGTCGGCATGCAGACCGAAGATCGGAGACATCTGCGTCTGCGTGGCCTTCATCAGGGCCATGCGATCTTCCTTGGGGCCGGAAAAGGTTTCCTCGTGGGGCAGAATGCCGCCCCCTTCGCGCGGGCCAAACGGCACCGTCTCAACGCAGCACGTCATGCCGGAACGCTGCACCTTGCGCCCATCCGCGTTGGTGAACGTCTGCCGGTACGCGAACATCACCGGAGTTTTCGAGGTTGTGAGAACACCCTGCGACATGAACGCCTTGAGCGCGGCGGCCGCACCGTCGTACGCCGCCTGCGGGCCCAGCTCCTTCGCGGGCGTATTCGGCAAGTCAATGGCGACGATGTTGCGTCCGTCCTTGGCCAGCAGCTTCTGCTTGCCGGAATGGTCCAGCACGTCATAGGGCGGAGCGACGACTCCCGAGAGATCCTTGCCGGTGGAGTAGGTAAGAGCACGAAATGGATAGACGTGTGGCATGTGGCAATTCTAACGCGTTGTCCGTTGGCCCGCCGAGCCAGCCGACACGCTCAGGCCCGCCGCAGCGTCACGAGCACAATCTCCGCCGGGGCGTTCAGCCGAATGGGGAACCAGTTGCCGATGCCGTTGGACACCACCAGGCGGCTCTTTCCCTCAGAATACAGCCCCGAGATGTACTTGTACATCAGCGAAATCGGGCGCATTCCCGGCAACGGATTGATCTGCCCCCCGTGGGTGTGCCCGCTCAGGGTGAGGTCCACCCCCGCCTCAGCCGCGGCGTCAAATGAATGGGGGTGGTGCGCGAGCAGGATGGAAAACTCCCCGGCCCGCTTCCCTCCAAAGAGCCGATCGGTGTTGTAAGCAAGCTCCGCGCCGCTGCGGGGCCGATCGGTCCTTCCCCAACACAAACCCAGCAGCTCGACCGGCACACCTCGAATGGAAATCACGCGGCGATCGTTCTGAATAAGGGGCACCCCCGCCTGTGCGAGGCCAGCCGCGAACTTCTTGCGGCTTTCAAACAGGTCATGATTTCCCTCGCACACATACACGCCGTATGGGGCACTGGTCCGATTAAGCGTCGCGGCCCCGGCGGGGAGGTCGGCGAGCGCGTGGTCGATCAGGTCGCCGGTCGAGAGCACGATGTCCGGCTTGAGGGAGTTGGTGACGTCGGAGATGCGTCGCAGCAGCTTCTCGCTGCTGAAATGGCCGACGTGGATGTCGGCGAGCTGCGCGATGGTGACGCCGTCCAGGTCGCGCGGCAGGGCATCGAACGGTACATCAATGCGCCGCACGCGAAACGAGTCCATCTCCGCCAATGCCTTGGCGCTGCCCATGATGGTGAGCGCCGGGGGGGCGGCGATCAGCGTCCCGAGAAACGCCCGACGCCCCCGCCAGTCCGGCGCGGGCGGGGTCGCGCCCGACGTGGTGGCGGCAGGCTCCCTCACGCGCCGCCGACGTGCCAGCTGCGCCACGCGATCACCCAGCACCAGAGGCACCGACGCGAACAGACAACCCGGAAACACCACCATCGTCCAGATGAAAGTCGGCGTAAGCCAAAGCAGGGGAGGCGAAGAGTCCCAAAGTTCGGCCCGCATCCCCACCACCCACACATACCCCGCGAGCATCACCCCGCACCACACCGCCAGTAACGTGCGCCACACCCGGGCACGCCCGAACTTGCCGAGGTTGGAATGTGCCCATACCCACCACATGATCGCGAGGCAGGGAATCGAAAACAGGATGATGAAGAAGAGGTTCATGCGGGGTTGAGCGAGCGCGTGGTACGCGGCCGCGACCGGCGCGGTTCGTGAAGATTTCTATCGGGTTTCAGCCCGTCGGTCCTGCCGCGCCAAGCACCATGAGCCACAAGAAGGCATCCAGCCACGCGGCATTCAGGCATCCAGTGCGCGGCCTACTTCGAGGGCCTACTTCGAGGGATAAACGAATACACCCCGTCCGGACTTGTCGCCCAGCCGCCCCGCGGTCACAAGCTGCCTGAGCAACGGGCACGCGCGATATCGGTCGTTGTTCAGCCCCTCGGCCAGCACGTTCATGATGTTCACGCACGTATCCAGCCCGATGAAATCCGCCAGGCGCAGCGGCCCCATGGGGAAGTTGCACCCCAGCTTCATGATGCCGTCGATCGCCTCGGGCTCCGCCACCCCTTCCATCCACGCGTAAAAAGCTTCGTTGATCATCGGCATCAGCACGCGATTGCTGATGAACCCCGCCCGGTCGTTGGCCTTGAGAGGCGTCTTGCCCAGCTTGCTGGCCAGCTCCATGGTGCGGGCCACCACCTCCGCGTCGGTCTGGATCGCCGGGATCACCTCCACCAGCGCCATCAGCGGCACCGGGTTGAAGAAGTGCATGCCCACCACACGCGAGGCCGCCGCCCCTGCCGCAGTCGCAATCTCCGTGATGCTGATGCTGCTGGTGTTGGTCGCCAGCACCACTTCCGGGCGCGTGAGCATCGCGGCGAGCTTCTTGAAGAGGTCTTTCTTCACCCCCGCGTCCTCGACGACCGCCTCGACCACCCAGTCAACCTTCGCAAGATCATCCAGCGACTGCGTAAAGCTGATTCGAGCCAAAGCCGCGTCCGCGTCGGCCTGCGACAGCTTGCCCTTCTCTACGAACTTGCTCAACGACTTCTTGTGCACGCCCTTGCAGCGTTCGATCGACGGGGCATGCGTGTCGAAGATGATCGCGCTGAGGCCGCTGCTCGCGGCGATCTGCGCAATGCCGCCGCCCATTTGCCCCGCGCCCAAAACGCCGATGGTGGAGATACTCATGCCCAAAGGGTAGCGGCAGCCCCCTCGCCCGAAAAGCCGCCCCGCCGCGGCGGGCATAAAACCCCTCATGCCGAGCATCGCCCAGCTCGAAAAACTCCTGGCCATCGACCCCAGCGACCCGTTCGTCCTCTATGGCCTCGCCCAGGAACACGCCAAGGCCAAGGACTTCGCCGCAGCGTGTGCCATGTACGATCGCTGCCTCGCGGCCGACGCGGGCTATTGCTACGCCTACTACCACAAGGCCAAGGCCCAGCAGGCCGCGGGTGACGAGGTCGCGGCGATTGCCACCCTCCGCACCGGGCTGGTGGCCGCCAAAAAAGCAAGCGACTTCAAAGCCATGAGCGAGATCTCCGGCTTTCTGGATGAACTCACATGAGCGAAACGGCGGCACCCGACGGCCTCTTCAGCACAGGCGAAGTTGTCTCCCGCGTAAAACCGGACACCCGCGACGCGACCATCGTGCATGTCTACGTGGGCAGCCGCAAACGCGCCAGCGTGCCGGTGACCGACGCGGAAAAGCTTGGCATCGCGCCCGGTGCGCCGTGGACGCCCCAGTTGCAGAACGCCTGTGAGCTCGCCATCGGCACGCGCCGCGCCCTCCGCCGCGCCACCGGCTGGCTGGCCAGCGGCGAGCTGACGGCCGCCGAACTTCGCACCCGTCTCGAGCAGGCGGGCTTTTTTCAGTCCGTCATTGCCGCGGTCCTCGCGAAACTGACCGATACCTTCGCCCAGCGCGACGAGCGGGCGGCCGACGCGGCCCTGCGTAAGCTCATCCGCCGCCTCCCCGCCTCCACCGAGCGCATGGAAGCCGTCCTCGACGCCAAAGGCGTTTCAGAAGACGACTCCGCCGCCGCGATCTCACGCGCCACGCAGGGCGAAAGCGACGACGACCTCGCACTTCGTGCCGCATACCGCGTCTTCGAGAGTCTTCCCAAAGGCCTTGACGCTACTGCCGCCTGGCGCCGGGTGCTCGGCGCCCTTTCCCGCCGCGGCTTTTCCGAAGAGGTCGCCATGGACGCCGCCCGACGCGCGCTGGGCGAGCCTCCGGAAGACGCTCCCGAAGATGGGCCACATGCGGACGCGGACGACGCGGGCCCCGACGCCTGAGCCGCCGCGTGGGTACGCTTGTTTCATGACGAAGAACTTGCCAAGGCGCTCGATGCAGTCGCCGCGCCGGGCCGCGATGTGCGCCGCCCTCCTATCCGTTTCGGGCACGGTCCTGCTGAGCGCGTGCGCCGCCCCGAACGATCGCGAAATGATCGGACGCATCGACGACGGCGTGCGTCTGAGCCTCCTCTCCCCCTCTGACGATCGCCCCGAAACCAACCTCAAGCCCGACGAGCCCTCCATGAGCGGCCTGGACCGCAGCCACTGGGACGAAGTCGTGATCGAGGAACCCGTCGACGGTGTCTACGCCTGGCATCGCTATGCCCGTGTTTACCACTTCACCGACAAAACCACCCGCCAGCGCGGCGGGCCCGTGACCGCCCTCAGCGCCCTCGAGCGCAGCGGGCCCACCCAAACCAAGTTGGTTCTGGAGACCGCAACCTCAGCGCCCCTCGCCTTGGTCGACCTCGCCCTCATGCCCTTCAAGTTCTTCACCGCGCCCCCCTGGGAAGAAGTTCGCTCCCTCCCCGAGCCATACTGGCGCACCAGCGCCGAGGTCCCCGTCACCGGGCAAACCGCTCCAAAGAGCGATGCCGCGGCTCCGGCCGGAGTTTCGCCTTGAGCGGTGCCGTACCCCTTGATGAGCGCGGGCTGCCCCGCGGCTATCCGCTCAAACCCGAATACGAAATCACCCCTCGCGAAGCCCGGCACTTGCTCGACGCCGGCAAACTCGTCATCGTCGATGTGCGCACGCCCGAAGAGTGGGACCTGGTGCACGTCGCGGGAAGCACACTCCTACCTCTAAACCAGGTGGAAAAAGACTTCGATGACATCGAAGTGCCCGCGGGCGTCGCCGTGGCCACGTTGTGCCACCACGGCGTGCGCTCCCTCAAGGGTGCTCTCGCGTTGCGCGCCAGCGGCCGGCCCGACCTCGCCAACGTCAAGTCCATCGCCGGCGGCATCGAGCTCTGGTCCATCGCAGCCGACCCCAGCGTCCCCCGCTACGAACGCGGGCCCGGCGTGCTGCGGCTCATTCCTTCTTCATAATGAAGAGGTAGTTGAAGCCCCGCAAGAAGAAGTTCCCTTCTTCCGCCGCCTTGCGCCAGTTGCCCCGATCAAGCTTCTGGTTGTGCCGCACCACGCTGATGATGTCCACCGGCTTGAGCTTCTCTCGCAGCCGCGCAAACAACTCAAAGCCGATGGGCATGAACACCGCGCCCCCTTCGCCCTTGGGGGCCTTCTCTCCCGGCGTGCCCGCCCGCTTGCGGAATGAATCCGACACATACAGCCCCATGTACCGGCGCGGCCTCAGCACGCGATGGATCTCCGCGATCACCCGCTCCATCGCCGCGTAATAGCCGCTCGCCGGGTCCGCCGCGTCCAGCTTGCCGATGCACTTTGGATCATCCGAATACTCAATGTGCGTCGAGTACGGCGGATCGATAAACACAAAGTCGGCCGATTCCTTCTCCAGCGGCAGCTTGCGTGCATCCGCCTGACGAATATCCGGGCGGCTCGGCGCCAGATCCAGCCCGATCGGCGTGCGCTTGAGGTCCGTACACACATCGATGGTGGTGCCCGAGCCGCACATGGGGTCGACAATCGTGTCCCCCTCGCGCGTGTATCGCATCAGCAACTGCCAGATGACCCAGCTCGGCGTGGCTCCTGCATAGGCCTTGTCCCCCTGCATGGCGCTCGGCCGCCCCCGCACGCCCCCAGGGTTGTAGTGCATGCTCGGGTACTCCCACAGCGTGGTGGGCATGACACGCAGCGTGGGGCGCTCGAAAGGCATGCGTTTGTCGCCACTCTGGCGTGGGCGTTCCGGGCGCGGGTTGGGAGGCGGCTTGGTCATCACGCGTGGCGCGGTTTACCCGACGCGCAGTTGCTCCGACACCAGCGCAATGACGCGGGCCTTCGTCTCTTCAAGGTTCGCATTCAGCCGCGCCCCCGCCGCCCGCACGTGCCCGCCGCCGCCAATCTTCTTCGCCACCGCGTTCACATCCACCCCCAGTGGCCCCGCCTTGCTCCGCAGCGAAATCTTGGTGATCGGCCCCTTCCCTTCCTGCCCGTACTCGTCCGGCGAAGCCTCCGTAAACAGTGCCGTCACCTGCACCGTGGGGATGGATTGCCCATAATCCACAAACCCGCCGCTCTCGCCCGGCTGCGCCCCGACTTCCTGCATGTCGCGACGCGTGACAGAGAGTGTCGCGATGCGTCCAGCGTCATGCAGTTCAAGCGTCGCCAGCGCCCGCGACAACAACTTCAATCGCGACGCCGTCTCGCGTTGCTCCACCGCCTGGTATAGCCGAATGTGATCCGCCCCGGCCTCCAGCAGTTCGCCCGCCGTCTGCATCACCATCCGCGAGACATTGCTGTGCCGGAACCACCCCGTATCCGTCGCGATGCCCAGGTACAACGCCTCCGCCACACGAGGCGGCAAATCTCGCAGCGAGTTTCGCCCCAAAATAAGCCTGCAAAGCTCCGCCACCGGCTGACACACCGCCGCCGCCCCGGTATCGATGTGCCGCTTGGCCGCGACCTCC
>JBAZUW010000086.1:0-14025 GCA_041661205.1 Phycisphaerales bacterium | reverse complement strand
TGGTGGGCGGTAAAGAAGACAAACGCGACATCGGCCTGATCGCCCAGCGTGACGCCGCAGTGATTGGTCACCATCTCCGCGGCCCGCGTGGTCTCGGAACTTCCCGAGAGCGCGGAGCAGAACCGAATGCCGGTCTGTCGCGAAGAGGTGTGCATGGTGTCGATTTTACGATCAAGCCGCGCGGCGCGGTGCGAAGGCTGAGGCCGGTTTGGAGTTTTTGGTAGATCTTTTTATGGTTCGAACGCGAAGTGTCTGGCCACGCGGCTATGGGCCCGTGCGACTACCGGGTCGGCGACTATCGGGCGCGCGGCGTGAAGGTCGCGCCGTCCAGCACATCGCAGCTGACAAACTGCCCGGCCTGAAAGTCTTCGGGTTTCTGGCGCTCGTCGGTTAGCACGCAGTGGATCGGCACCCCGGCATCCACCACCACCGCTCCGCCCGCCACCTGCACCACGGTACCCTGCACGCGACGGGGGCGGCCCATCACCGGCTCAACGTAGCGACCACCAGAGCCGACCACATCCAGCCGCCGAGCCGACACGCGAATGGCGCCGATGAGGCGTTTGGCCGGGTGGCCGGGGGCGGCGGGCGCGGGGGTTTCCCCTTGAGGCACCAGATGCAGCTCGTAGCTGGTGTTGGGCACGGCGAACTTGATGTACGCGGGCTTGGTGGCCGTGGCGGCAACCGTCTCAACAAGCGTGCCGCGGGCCAGGGCGGGGTCGAGCTTGGTGGTTGGTGAGGGCGTGATCATCGCGTGATTCTACGGCGGATGGACGCGGGCTAATCACCACACGGTGGCGGCAAGGCGAACGCGCCGGGCGGGGCCCGGAGGCGTAAACTCACGAGTTCGCCGCCGTAGCACAACGGTAGTGCACCGTATTTGTAATGCGGGGGTTGTCGGTTCAAATCCGACCGGCGGCTTTGAGAGAGAACGTGCCACGGCGATGCTCGCCTCGCCGTCAGGCGTGCGCAAGGCATGACCTAGCCGAGCACCCGACCGAAGGCCTTAATGGCCGCCTCGATCCCCGCCCCATCCACATCCAGGTGCGTCACGGCCCGAATGCGCCGTTCGCCCGTCGCGAGCACCAGCACATTGTGCTGGCTAAGCCGCTCGCACACCGCGGCTGCTGTCAGCTCGCTCTTGGGTGAGATATCCACGTACACGATGTTGGTCTCAACACCATGGTTGGCCTGATCCGGGTCCAGCGAAATGCCGTTGATGGCCGTGAGGCCGGCCGCGAGTCTTCTGGCGTGTTCATGATCGTGCGCCAGACGAGACACGTGGTGATCCATGGCGTACAACGCCGCGGCTGCCAACAATCCGCTCTGGCGCATCCCGCCCCCGAACATCTTGCGGAACCGCCGCGCCCGCCGAATGGTCTCACCATCGCCCGCCAGGGCAGAGCCCACCGGCGCACCCAGTCCCTTCGAGAAACAGCACGAAATGGAATCAAACGCGGCCCCGTAGCGGCTCATGGCAACGCCGCTGGCCACGTGGGCGTTCCACAATCGCGCGCCATCCAAGTGCAGCTTAAGCCCGCGCGAGCGGGCCATGTGCGAGAGCTCCTCGAGGGTGGCGATGGGCCATACCGCGCCGCCGCCCCGGTTGTGGGTGTTCTCGGCCACCACCAGCTTGCTCACCGGAAAGTGGTCGTTCACGCTGCGAATGGCCCCGGCCACATCCGCCAGGCCAAACAGCCCGCGCGGGCCCCGGAGCATGCGCACCAGGCACCCCGAAAGGGCCGCGGGCGCGCCGCCCTCATAGAGCACAATGTGGCTGTCCTCGTGGGCGATGATCTCGTCGCCCGGTTCGGTGTCAGCGCGGATGGCGATCTGGTTGGCCATGGTGCCGCTGGGCACAAAGCACGCGGCCGGCTTGCCCATGAGCGTCGCGAACCGCTCCTCGAGCGTGCGCACCGTGGGGTCGTCCCCAAGCACATCATCTCCCAGCGGGGCGGCCATCATGGCCTCTCGCATCGCGGGAGTAGGCCGGGTCACGGTGTCGCTGCGGAGGTCGATGATCGGTGCCATGGGCGACAATAGTGGCGTCGGGCGGCGCAGGCCTACGGGCGGCGGCTTCGCATCCGACGCAGCATTTCCTCGTGCCGTTGCTGTATGTCACGGAGATTGCCAAAGGGATCAAAGGGCTGCAATCGCTGCACCGGGACATTGGAGATGACGACTTCCTCGTTGTAATAGGTCGTCTGATCGGTCGTGCCCAAGGCCGCCTCTGGCCGGGGACGCAAGATGACGTCCGCGCTGTCGGCATCAAAGCCCGGGGCGCGTCCCTCCACCGTGCGATCGTCATCGCCGGAGCTGGAGCTTGAAGTCTTCGTGACACCGTTGACTGTGACGGAGAAAAAAGAGCTGGTGCTGATCGAGCCGATTTTGGCCCCGGCCGCCTGAGTGCCGCTGTTCAGTTCGCCGATCTTCCACTCGTGGGTGCCGCTGCGAAGAATGACATCACACGCCACCGGCGCGGGGAGCTTGGCGACCGAAAAGTTCAGTTGAGCCGTGATCTCCGGCGTTCCTCCCTGGCGGGGCGGGGCCTCACTGATCGTGATCGCCTGCGGGCGCAGCGCCCGGGCCAGCTTGGCCGTCACCTCCGGGGTCGGCGCGATGGGGGTCACGAGTTGATCCACCGGGGCGATCTCAACCTCGGCGGCAAGCGTCACGGGCGACCCGCCCGCCGAGGTGGGGAGCGGCATCATGCCGAACCCGATGCGCCCCGCACTCGTCTCCTGATTCAGTTCGAGCTGCACCGTGTGTTTGCCCGGCGGCAAGTCCTTCGGGAGCGAGATTTCCACCTGCGAGAGGTTGGACGCCCCGCCACCGAACACCCCCAGGGGGACCCGCGAGCCCGCCGCCATGACCGACCCGACCACGCCATCGTCTGCGTTGTCGAACCCGCCGCCCATACTCAAGCCGTTGATGATGGTCACGCCCCCGCCGCCCATGCGGAAGACACCGTTGCCCTGCGGGCTCGCCACCTTCGCATCGACCTTGCGGCCGTCCACCGTCGCCCCGGCCAGCGTCAGCGTGTGCGTCACCGCGTCACCGGAGGCGACCCTGGCTTCGTTCAGCTTGATGGTGGCCGGCAGCGTGGCACCCGCGGCGGTTTTGTTGCGAGTCGACAGTGTAAAGCTCGCCGAATGCTGCTCGTAGGCGTCCCGCCCGGCGGGCGAGAGCGTGCCGTCGAGCCGCGCGTTGTCGATGAAGTTGCCCCACGCTTCCGACCATGGGGCCTTGGGGTCGGCCTGCATGGCGAGGGCGGCGTCGATCGCCTTGGTGTACTGGGAAGCGGAGAGCTTTTTGGCCTGGGCCCGCCTCAAAAGCTCGTTGGCGATTTTTTCGCCCGATGCTGGCGTGGCATGCTTGGCTTCCCACAGCAGCACGCCAACGGGCAGCATGCCGTTGATGTCGGTGCCGGTGAGGGCGGCATAGCCGACGGCGCCGAGCGGCACCGCGGGGAAGAGCACCAGCACCGCGCCGATGGCCACCAGCGCGGGCAACCGCCGCCGAACGCCGATGCGGATCGAGTTCTCGCGCTTCAGCCCCGCCCCGCATTCGGGGCATGTCACGGACTCCGGGTACACCCCGTCCAGGTCAAAGCGGCACTGGCGACACGTCGGGTGGTCGTTGATTCGCCACCCGTGCAGACCGAGCCACAACAGGACCACTCCCCCGACAAACCCGATGACCATGATGGCAACAAGAACTGGCGGCATGGTGTCTACAGAATAGGTCTCCGAGATATTCAGGCCGAGGGGCCGCGCCGATTCGCGGCCAGCCTTCCATCTCCCTGAGATGCGCCTGGGCATGGAATCCGTCGTTGTGTGGCAGGTCTTTGAGGTTCCGAGGATCCTGAGCCGTGCCCGATCCGTTGCCTGGTGGCCCCGGCAGAGATCACCCTGCCAAGTTGACGCCTGCGGCAGGCACCCCCAGCAGGCTTGACAGGCCACGGCCAGCGGGCACCAACGGGCTGGCGGCTAAGAGCATTGGCACGCAAGTTGTTTCTGTCTTTCTGGAGTGTGCCACTCGGACCAGAACACGCGTTCGTGGCGGGAGCCGAGGCAGCCGCGAGTGGCACCGATTTCAAAAGGAGGCCGGACCATGTCGATGATTCAGAGCAACAGCTTCACCCCGTCCCGAGGAGTGCCGCTCGCCGCGGTGCTGGACCGATTCTTCCACGACCCGTTCTTCGCGGATTCGGCGGTCGCGCGGGTGGAAGAAGGGTCGCTGCCGCTCGACGTTTCCGAAGACGAGCGCAGCGTGATCGTGCGGGCATCGCTGCCCGGGTTCAAGCGCGAGGATGTCGAGATCGAGGTGCACGAGGGCGTGCTGACGATCAAGGCGCAGCATCGCGAGGAGCGCGAAAACAAAGGGGAGCGGTTCTATCGCAAAGAGCGCCGCGAAAGTTCCATGAGCCGCCGCGTGGCGTTGCCCAGCACGGTGGTTGAGAACGGCGCGGAGGCCAGCCTGGCCGATGGCGTGCTGACGCTCCGCCTGCCCAAGGTGCAGAAGGAACAGCCCCGCAAGATCGCCATCAAGTAAGACTCGGCCCGAACCGCCACGCCCCTCCATGAGGGGCGTTTTTCTTATCGCGACGGCGTAAGGCTCGGCATGCTTGAGACCCGGTCGGGGTTGTCGCCCAGCAGCGTGCGTTCCAGCAGCGTGTGGTCCTTGCGGTCCGTGATGGGGCCTTCGGCGTCCCCCCGCAGAAACTGGCGGATGAGGCGTTCTTTGACAGGCCGCTTCTCAGCGAGGGCGGCAGGCTCCTGCCGCAGTTCGTCGTACCAGGCGCGGGTGGCGACCTGGATCATCCGTCCTTTGTCGAGCATGGCCATCCGGTCGGCGATGGTGAAGGCGCTGTCCATCTCGTGCGTCACCACCACGCTGGTGACGCCGAGTTTTTTCGTCAGGTCCAGGATCAACTGGTCGATCTGCGCGCTGGTCACCGGGTCCAGCCCGGCGCTGGGTTCGTCGTAGAAGAGAATCTCCGGATCAAGGGCCAGCGCCCGGGCCAGACCGGCCCGCTTTTTCATGCCGCCGGAAATCTGGGCGGGGTACTTGTCGGCGTGCTCAAGAAGGCCCACAAGCTCAAGCTTGATCTTGACCTGGATGTCGATGATGTTGGCGTCAAGATCCGTGTGCTCGCGGATCGGGAGGGCCACGTTTTCGTAGAGGGTCATCGAGTTGAAGAGTGCCCCGGATTGAAACAGAATCCCGAAGCGTTTCCGCACACTGTCCATCTCTTCTTCGCCCATCGAGCAGATGGAATGGCCGAAGAGTTCAATGTTCCCCTCCTCGGGCGGGAACGACCCGATGATGAGGCGCAGCAGCGTGCTCTTGCCCGAGCCCGACCCCCCCATGATGATCATGGTTTCGCCGCGCTGCACGTCGAGGTTGATGCCGTCCAGCACGGCCCGCCCGTCGAACCGCTTCACAACGTTCTTACACGAGATGACAATGTCGTCGGGCATCGGGGGTGATCCTACGGCGGCGGGCGTGCCCCACGCGCCCGGCGGCAGCGCGGCGACTTCCCAGCTCAGTGAATCGCGTTCTCGTCCACCGGGGCCGGCTCGGCCGGCTTGCCCACCGCGTCGCACAGCTTCAGGCCCTGGCGCACGAGGTTGTCGAGGCGCTCATTGTCCAGGCCTTCCTTTTCGTTGTTCCAGATCGCCACGATGGCGAACCAGCGATCGTCATCTCGCTTCACCAGCAGTGCCGCGGCCGCCACGCCCGGCTCCGACGCCCATGCCCCATACCCCTTCGGCCAGCGGGCCTGATCCAAGTCGATCGGCACGCCCTCGGCCAGGCCATCCAGCAGGTGCTCGCACGCAGGGTTTTCATGCAGTTTTTTGAGATCCGCCAGAGTCGCGGCCAGCGACTCGGGAATCGCGAAGAACCCGATCGCCTCCACGAGCCGGGGCTCCGTCCACGTCTCGAGCCCCGCCCAATCCGGCTCCAACGTGCGAATCTCTCCCCCCGGGGCGAGCTTCTCCCGCTGCTTCTCCAATGGGTCAGTCAGATAGTCCGTTACAAGCACCTCGCGCTGCGCGAGCTTGAGGGCGAACATCTCTCGCACCGAAAGCACCGGCACTCGCACCTTGTGCGTTTGCGGCGTGTCGCGCGTCACCACCTCCTCCACCTTTTCGCGGGACACGGTGCGGAAGAGGTGCTCCAGCGCCGTGGTGTCGGCCCGGGCGCACATGCGTTCCACCAAGTCGCTCACAGGCAGGGTTGTGCCGGCCTCTAGGCTGCTGGTTTCTCCGCCGGGGATGCACTTGTCCTCGTCGCGAACCGCGATTTCCTGGTTCCAACTGAGCGTGCGGTCGGCCACCTGCGCGCCCAGGGCATCCAGCACCCACAGCCGCACCAAGCCTGCAATCGCCCCGCCATCGCTGGACCCGAACTCGTAGATGGGGTTGAGCACGCTGCGGCTTATGTTTCGTGGCGGTTCATCGGTGGTCGAGTCGTCCTTGGTCGCGTCGTCCGCGGGTGCCGCTGTCGCAGACTTCGATTTCGGCTCGATGATCTCATACGCGCCGAAGAGAATGCTCCCCCCCACTTCGGCCTGCATCTGGTCGGGGCCTTCGGAGCCCTGTCCGACGGGGCTGAACGCCGCCGGGGTGAAGACCAGCCCGGCGATTTTCTGCGTCTTCTCGTCCAGCGACAGGAACACGGTCAAGAACGTCCGCGTCCCAGCCCCGTGCAGCGAGCCCGAAAGCGCGAGGCTGTTCAGGTCCTCCTCCTCGACGCTCGTCAACTCGACTTTCGCGCCCTGGAACGGCTTTTCCCGCAGCGTCGTCAGCACCTCGGTGATCTCCTTCACCTTGTAGACCTGCAAGTACCGCTCCGCGAAGTGAGATGCTACATCCCCCGGCGCTTCGCCGTTGATCACATCCAGCACCCACTTCAACTCGCGACCCGGGTTGCTGTCCGGCACGTCCACCGGCGAGGTGCTGGGCTCTTGATTTTCAGGCTGCACGTCCGCGGGCGCCGGGCGCTCCTTGCGGCTGGGCGCATCGACCTGGGCCCAGCCCGTCGCGCTCGCCAGGCACAGCAGCATCGCCCCTACCAAGCCCACTCGCCCGAACCGCGTTTGCATCGCGTCGCTCCCTTCGCCGTTCCTCTGTCACAACCATCTGCCTCGCCCCATCATTATGGTGGGTTTCTCTCCCTGCGGTTGCACCAGGGGCTTACCCCTCGCACTTCTCGCATCCCCCCGCCCCGTGGCGTAAGGTTGTTCCGCATGCCCAAACGCGTCGCCATCACTGGTCTGGGAGTGGTCAGCCCCTATGGAGTAGGCATCGACGCCCTCTGGGCGGGCCTGGCTTCCGAACGCTCCACCCTCGGCCCCTGCTCACGTCTTGACCTCTCCGGCTTTCCCTGTCACCTGGCCGCCGAGATCAAAGACTTTTCCGCGAAGGACCACGTCCCCAAGAGCTATCGCAAGGCCGTAAAGGTGATGGCCCGCGATACCGAGATCGCGGTCGCCGCGGCCAAAGCCGCCGTCGAACACGCTAACATTTTCACGCGGTCTCACGCCGAAACCAATCCAACCCCGACCTATCCACCCGAGCGCGTGGGGTGCCAGATCGGGGCGGGATTGATCGCCGCGGAAACGCTGGAGCTCACGCAGGCGCTAGCCACCGCGGTCGACCCGGCGGCCGCCGCCGATGACCCCTCTCGCGGGTTCCGGCTGAAGGACTGGGGCACCATCGACGCCGCCGGGGGCATGAACAACCTCCAGCCCTTGTGGCTCCTCAAGTACCTCCCCAACATGCTGGCCTGCCACGTCACCATCATTCATGGCACGGAAGGGGCCAGCAACACCATCACCTGCGGGGAGGCGAGCGGGCTGCTGTCGCTGGGCGAAAGCCGCCGCGTTATCGAGCGCGGCGAGTGTGACGCCTGCTTCTCGGGAAGCGCCGAATCCAAGCTCAGCCACATGGGAGTCATGCGGGCCGTGCTCGCGGGGCGGGTGGCCTCCACCGGCACCACCACCGACGGCGCGGACGTCGTCCGGCCTTTCGACGGGTCCTCTGGGGGAACCCTGGTGGGCGAAGGGGGCGGCATCATTATCCTGGAAGAGTGGGACGCTGCGGAAAAGCGCAATGCCACCAAGTACGCGGAGGTCATCGGCTTCGGGGCGTCCCACAGCGTCCCGGCCCGCATTCCGCCGGTTTCCAGAGAGATCGCAAGTGAAACCAACGCCGGGCTGGCACGGGCCATCTTGGCGGCCTTGGCCGACGCAAAGATCGGCCCCACCGATATCGACCTGATCGTCACGCAAGGCACCGGGTCTGCGCCTTTGGACGCAGCCGAGCTTGGGGCTATGGAGCATGTCTTCGGCGGGCGCCTGACGGGAATCCCGCTCTTTTCCCTGGCCCCCTTCATGGGCGATCTCGCGGCGGGCCAGGGAGGGGTGCAGGTCGCGGTGGCCGCGATGGCGCTTCACCACCAGACGCTGCCGGCGCAGATCCAGCGGGGCCACCCACGCCCGATCGCCAACATCCGGGCCCGCAGCTCAACCCCGCACCCACTTCGCCATGTGCTTGTGCACTCCGGGTCGCTGACCGGTCAAAATGCCGCGATGGTGCTGCGGGCGGCGAAAATCTGATCAGGCACCAAAATCGGGCGGCTTACCATGACGCGCCCAGCCCTGTCCGGCATCCAACCTCACCGTGACCCGCACAGGGCCGCACCCTGTGGCAGATCAAGCCTTCACATAATGCCAAAGTTCTGACGAATCCACACAACGTTTCTCATCGCATCTGATCAGTCAACGGAACCAACACGCACGGAGCGCAACTATGTCCAACGAATATTCTCAGGGTGACCATCGTGATTCCGGCCGCTACGGCCCCCAGCGCGGTGGCCGGGGTGGTCAGGGCGGCGGCTACGGCGGGCAGGGCGGCGGACACGGGGGCGGGGGCAATCGCGAGCGCCGTGGCGTGCCTCTCTCCGACCTTGATCCCACCACTACCGAGGCCTCTCGCAAGGTTATCGGAGCAGCCATCGAGGTACATCGGGCCCTCGGCCCGGGGTATGGGCGCGAGGTGTACGCCAACGCCCTCAAGTTTGAACTCAAGACGCTCGGCGTGACGTTTGAAGAGCAGCACGCCATCCCTGTCAAGTACAAAGATCAGACGATCGGCCACGTCAACGCCGACCTGTGGGTGGAAGGGCGATTCATCGTCGCGGTCTCGGCGTCGCCGGGGCAGGTGAGCACCTCCGAGCGACTGAGCTTGCGGGCACAGCTGAAAGCCGCGGACTTTGAGCTCGGCCTCATCATCAACTTCGGCGAGCGGCGTCTGAAGGACGGGCTGGTCCGCGTCGTCAACATCGATAAGATCCGGACCGAGAAGGGCCTGCCCGACGACTTCGAAGACGAAGCCGGCGGACACGAGTTCGATCAGTAGTTTCCACCCGGCTTGGCCGTTTTCGCGCTCGCGAAGGCCGGCACGTCCGGCCCAGGAGCCTCACGCGGCATGGCAAAGCGAGTCGTCATCACCGGAGTCGGCTGGGTCACGCCCCTGGGCACCAACCTCGATCAGGTGTGGGATCGCCTGATCCGGGGCGAGAACGGCTTTGGCCCGGTGCGGCACTTTGACGCCTCGACCTTTGCCACTAACTTCGCCGCCGAAGTGCGCGGGTTTGATCTGAAGAACCACCTTCCCACGTGGGAGGCGCACGCTCACGCCGGGGCGAGCACGCAGTACGCGCTGGCGGCCGCCGCCGACGCGGTGCGTCAGGCCGGCTTTGCGAACTCCGCCAAGCCGATCAACCCCGACCGGGTGGGCCTGTACATGGGCGCGGGCGAGGGCTCGCTGGATTTCAACAACTTCGTCACCAGCAACCTCGGCGGGTACGACCCCGCAACCAAGACGCTCTCTGACGCGAAGTGGGCGGCCACCGCGCTGGCGACCATGAACGCCGTCGCGGAAGTGGAGCAGGAGCCCAGCGCGACCTTGGGCCATGTCGCCAGCGAGTTTGATTGCCGGGGGCCGGCGTACAACTGCATGACGGCGTGTGCCGCCAGCACGCAGGCGATCGGCGAGGCGTTCGAACTGATCAAGCGGGGCGACGCGGACGTGATGCTGGCGGGCGGAGCGCACAGCATGATTCACCCGCTGGGGATGACCGGGTTCATCCGCCTCACCGCGATGTCGAGCCGGCGCGACACCCCGGGCAGCGCGTCGCGCCCATTCGACGCCAATCGCGACGGCTTTGTCATGGGTGAGGGCGCGGGTATCCTCGTGCTCGAGTCACTCGAGCATGCACTGGCCCGTGGCGCCAGGCCTCTGGCGGAGATCGCCGGCTTCGGGTCGTCGGCCGATGCCTTCCGAATTACTGATATTCAGCCCGACGGCAAGGGTGCGCAGGGGGCGATGCTACGGGCCTGTCGCCAGGCGGGAATCAATCCGCGCGAGCCCGGGCCGGACGGGCGCCCGCAGGTGCACTACATCTCTGCCCACGGCACCGGCACGCAGGAGAACGACCGGATTGAATCGATCGCCGTCAAGGGCGTCTTTGGCCCCTTTGCGAGCAAGGTTCCCTTCAGCAGTGTGAAGAGCTCGCTGGGCCACCTCATTCAGGCGGCCGGCGCGGTAGAACTCATCACCTGCGTGCAGGCGATCCGCACGGGAATCCTGCCCGCCACCATGAATCTCAGCGTGCCCGACCCCGAGTGCGACCTCGACTACGTGCCCAACAAAGCGCGGGATGTCAACGCCATCGGAGGCGTCGAGGTGTGCCTCTCCAACAGCTTCGGCTTCGGTGGCCAGAACAACACGCTGTGCGTGCGCCGCTACCGGCCATGACGAACCCCACGCGCGAGCGGGGGGCGCTGTATCACGCACCCGTTCAGCCATCTCGGGATTCGCTTCGCTCATCCCCGGCGTGCAAGAGGCTTACTCCACCAATCCGGTAAGGCCCAGCGCCAACCCCAGCAGCACAATGGCCGCGACGAGGGTATATAGCCGGTCCTTCTTGATCGCGAAGGCGACCAGGGCAAACAGCACCCGCGCGAACGGCGTTGCGATCAGGGCCAGCGCGCTCAACTGCATGATGCCCATGGCATCGCCGGCGATTGCCCGCTGAAAGACCACACGCACGCTGCGAAAGCCACTGCCGACCCCGGCCCCGAAGACATGCAGGTTGATCGGGTCGCGTTCACCAGAGACCACGTGCAGCACCACGCCCACCACCGCCAGCCCCAGGGCCAGCGACGTCCCCACGGTCAGCAGCATGGCCATCCTGACTTCCATGGCGTGCTCGCGCGGAACCACGGCCTGCGCCGGGGTTGAAGGAGCCGCATCCGGCGTCGGCGGCGGATTGTTCACGGGCCCGGTCACAGGTGCACCCCCAGCCCTTTGACGACCATCTGGATTCCCGCCAGCCCCACCGCCAGCGCGAAGATCACCCGCAGACGCTTCGTCTTGACCCCGGGCAGAATCTTGGCGCCCAGAAAGCTGCCGATCAGCGCCCCGCCCGCCACCGGGGCGGCCACCGCCGGCTCGATCTGCCCCCGGTGCAGGTACACCCCCGCGCTGGCCGCGGCGGTCACACCGATCATGAAGTTGCTCGTTGTGGTCGAAACCTTGAAGGGCAACTGCATCACCCGGTCCATCGCAAAGACCTTGAGAATGCCGCTGCCGATGCCAGCGATCGCTGAGAGCGCCCCCGCCAGAAACATGATGGCGAACCCGGCGGGCACGCGCTGCACGTGGTAGTGCGTCAGGCCCTCCTTGGTCGGATAGTCACCATCCAGGTTGAGCTTCTGTGCCAGGGGGTCGGGCCGGTCAATGTGAGGGGACGGTGTCGGGGGTTTGCGGCTCGCCCACGCCGTCCAGATCATCACCGCTCCAAAGACCAGCGTGATTACCGTCCCCGGCAGCCATTTCGCGATCAGAGCGCCCACGAGCGCCCCGAAGACGGTGCCCACTTCAAGCAACATGCCGATGCGAATGTTGGAATATCCGTCGCGCACGTAGGCCGCGGCCGAGCCGGATGATGTCGCGATCACCGCCACCAGCGAGGCACCGACCGCGTAGTGCACGTCCACGCCCAGCGCGAGAACCAAGATCGGCGTGAGCACGACGCCCCCGCCCAGCCCGGTGAGCGCGCCGAGCAGGCCCGCGGCAATCGCCGAAGCACCTACCACACCAATGAAAACTCCAGAGTCCATGCAGATTCGCAGCATAGCGACACCCGCTCGCCCCGGATCGGGCCCCCGCGGTATTCTCTCGCCCCATGGGCTTTTACTTTCGCAAGAGCGTTAATGTCGGTCCCTTCCGGGTGAATTTGAGCAAGTCGGGGATCGGCTACTCGGTGGGCGGCGCGGGCTTTCGCACCGGCAAATCCGCGACCGGGCGAAAGTACACGTCGTTCGGCATTCCCGGCACCGGTATGGGATACCGAAAGACCGGCGCCAAGGCAGGGTGCCTGCCGCTGGTGATGCTCGGCGTGGGTGTGGCGTGCGGGGCTGCGGGCCTCACCACCTGGCTGGCGCGGCTGGTGTAATGAAGGACCAATCACGCGATGCCGGCAGCCCGGATTGTCGCGGAGGAGGACTCAGGATGTATATGTGGAAGCGAACGCTGCGGACGATGAGCTCGGAACGATTCCTGTGCCTGAGAGAAGGCCAGGAAATCGCCGCGGTTGATATGCATTACTTGGAGGGCGGAGCCGCGGCCGGCACCGTGATCTTGCTCGAGGACGCCGGCCTGACCGAGACGGAAGTACCCAGCCTGCTGCACTCGCTGGACGATGACATGCTGCCGGGGGTTGATTTAGATACGGGCAATCTCACCTTCACCGTGGTGAGCGGGCGCGTGCTCGGCAACTTCGAGGGTGCGCACGACGACAAGCCCGCGTGACGGGGTGCCGGTCGACGGATGATCTGTCGCTTTCGAGACCCAGTGATCGCTGCTCACGCGGCCAGGCGGCGGATGTGCTCGGAGAGAACACCGATCTGGTCCTGATTGGTGGCCCTTACCCCAAGCGCCTCGCACACCTGCTCGGCGCTCGCGGCGGATGGCATCACGCGATGCGAAATGAGCGGGCGGCCTGTGCTGTCCAGCACCAGCGCCACCAAATGCCCGTCGGATTCCCGCCTGACTTCGAGCGTCGTCGCGCCAATCTGCACCCGCACCGGCTGAGAGGCGATCTCTCGGGCCACGCTCGCCTGCACGCCCGCGTCCACCGCGTTAACCAGCCCCACCTGCACGCGGTCGATGAGGGTTTCGGGATCGGAAATCCCCGCGGCGACATCATTGAACATGCCGATGGCCGTGCCGTATTCCGAAACGCCCCGCGCCACCATCGTGGACAGTTCCTTGCCCGAAAGCCCGAGCAGTTCCTGCACCTTCTCCGTGGCTTCGCCCTCGGCGACGGGCATTCCCGGCTTGGGGATCTCCAGCACCCCCGTGACATACGCCACGCGATGCAGGCGGCTCACAGGGTCTTCGCGGCGCGGCTCGGCGGGGCGCACATGGTGCATCGCGATCGGTCGCGCCAGCAGGTCGGGCAGCTTCCACATGCGGGCCATCGCAAGGGCCGCGTCGGCGTGGGTAAAGGGCAGCTCGCGCAGCTCGGAGGCGTACAGGCGAGACGGTTCGTCGACCAAGTCCATGAAGGGTTCAAAGTGCGGTCCGATGAGCGTCTGCATCAGCGGGAGCGCGGCATCGAGGATCAGGCCGATCACAAACGCTTCGGCGACCAGACCGGGCGCGATGACGCGCGCCGCCTCGCCCGCCAGGCACGCGCGGAGCACCGACTGCCCCCACACCTTGCGCGAGAACTCGCGATCACTGTTCTTCATCGCGGTGCGGCTCAGGTAGAAGCCCAGCGTCACCGCCTTCAGCCGCTCCAGCCCCAGCACCAGGCAGCTTCGCTCCAGTGTCGTCACCGGCACACGCTGTCCAAAGAGGGGCGAGTTCGCCAGCTTCAGCACGCGGCCGCTGATCGCGTGATCCGTCTTGATGACTTTCGCATAGTCGCTGAGCTGCGCATTGG
>JBAZUW010000085.1:0-14037 GCA_041661205.1 Phycisphaerales bacterium | reverse complement strand
CATCGCCAGCCACGACCTCCAGGAGCCGCTGCGGATGATCGTGTCGTTCGCACGCGTGTTGAGTGAGCGGCTTGGCCCAAAGCTCGACCCGCAGGAGTTGACGTTTCTGGGGTACATCGCCGACGGGGGCTCCCGCATGCAGCGGCTCGTAAACGATCTGCTGGACTATTCCCGTGCGGGCTCCAGAGCGGTGCGGGTTTCGCCGGTCCCAATGGGCCGTGCGCTCAGGTTGGCGATGGCCAACTTGCGGTTCGAGCTTGAAGAGAGCAAGGCCGTCGTGATCGCGGAAAATCTCCCCTGCGTCGCGGCCGACGAAACACTGCTGGTCATGGTTTTCCAGAATCTCATCGGCAACGCCATCAAGCATCGGGGCGAGTCCTCCCCGGTAATCAAGGTGGAGGCAGAGGCAGGTGAGGCGTGGTGCATCCGTGTGACAGACAACGGCGTTGGGGTGTCCCCAGAACTGCGTGAAGAGGTTTTTGAGCTCTTTCGGCGCGGGGATCACCGGCCGGACGTGCCCAAAGGCACCGGCGTGGGGCTGTCCATCTGTCAGCGCGTGATAAGTCGCCTGGGCGGGCGAATCTGGCTTGAGACCCCCCCCAGTGGCAGCGGGGTGTCGGCATGTTTTACACTGCCGGCGGTCGATTCGATGGCCGCGGGTTTGGCCAGTGAGGGTGACGTTGAGCTGCGTGAGGTCAAGCCGCCCAAGGCAGAGACGGAAAGCTATATTCACACACCCTCGGAGCGATCAACATGAGAGTGCTGTTGATCGAAGACAATCCCGGTGATTCGGCGCTTCTGGAGCTCATGCTCGCGGATCACGGGTACTCGCAGATAAAAAAGGCTGAAACCCTCGCCGCGGGGAAGGCTTTCTTGGGTGGGCCGGCCGGGGAGCGCCCGGATGTGGTTCTTTTGGACCTCATGCTGCCGGACAGCACCGGCCTGAGTTCGCTCCGAGCGATCCGAGAGATCGCCCCGGACATCGCCACCGTGGTCCTCACGGGCGTGGAGGACGACACCCTGGCGATCGCCGCGGTGCGCGAGGGGGCGCAGGATTTCTTCATCAAAGGGAAGCTGGGCGCCGAGGTTCTCGACCGCTGCCTCCGCCACGCCGTCGAGCGCGAGCGAATCCGCCATCAAGTGATTGAGCGTGAGCAGTTGCTCCGGGTCGCCTACGAGGGCGTGAGCGTCGTGCCGTGGGATTGGGACCTGGAACTGGACATCATCCGAGTCGGCGCGCCGATGATTCCGCGCAAGGCGATGGGACCGAACGGCGTACTCACCAAGGGGCTTGAAAGGGTGCACCCGGACGATCGCGCGCGGGTCGAAAGTGAATTCTCCGCGTGCATCGCCAACGCCACCGCAGCTCGCATCGAGTATCGGTTTCTGGACGGCGATGGGGTATATCGCTGGCAGCAGGCGGTGCTGCAGGCGCAGCCTGCGTCACATCGCCCGGCCAAAAAACTCCTCGGTGTAACGATGGACGTGCACCGCCGCCGAATCGCTGAAGACACGCTCAAGGCCCTTTCGGTGTCTTTGGCGCGAAAGTCGGGCCCGGACTTTCTTCAAGCGCTGGTCCTTCACCTGACTTCAACCCTCGATGTGCGCTGGGCCATGATCGCCAGAACCAGCCGGGCCACCCCTTCGAAGGCCGAAGTCGTCGCGATCGCGGATCGCAGCCAGTTGCAGCCTTTGTTTAGCTACAACCTGCAAGGGACGCCCTGCGCGGAGGCTTTCGCTCAGGACGTCTGCTTCGTAAGCGATGGGGCCTCTGCGGCGTACCCGGATGACGCGATTCTCGCCGACATGAAGGTTCAGGGCTACGCGGGAATGAGGCTGCAGGACTCCAAGGGCCGCAATGTGGGGCTGCTGGCCGTGCTGCACGACCGCCCCCTGCCGGAGGACAGGGAAGCCACGCTGCAGATCCTGGCGATCTGCGCCGCTCGTGTGGCGGCAGAGCTGGAGCGAGTCGACACCGAGCGCGAGCTGCTGGCGGCCGAAGCCAATCTGCGTCAGGCCCAGAAGATGGAAGCGATTGGCACCCTGGCCAGCGGCATCGCGCACGACTTCACGAATCTGCTGACCGCCGTGCAAGGTCACGCCTCACTCGCCACCGCGATGCTCGGGCCCAATCACCCGGCCCTCGAAAACCTCAAGCAGCTCGAAGAGGCGGCGCGGCAGGCCTCGGGCGTGGCCAGCTCGCTCCTCACGTTTGCGAGGCGTTCCCGGCCCGATGTGGCCCGCGTGCCGCTGGGGCCGTTGCTTGAGTCGTCGGTGATGCTCTTCCGGTCGATGAGGCCACCCGAAGCCCCGCTGGATGTGGAGATCGACCCCGCCAAGGGTGTGTTCATCGATGCCGACGAAACTCAGGTGCGCCAGCTTCTGATCAATCTGCTGCTCAACGCGGCCGAGGCGGTCGAACTTGGTGGGCGGGTGCGGCTGAGTGCGACGCTGCTCCCGGAAAGCGAGGGCGAACGGTTCGTCCAGATTGTTGTTGCGGACACCGGAACGGGTATGTCCGAGGCGGTGCGCGAGCACGCCTTCGAGCCCTTCTACACCACCAAGGCGCACGGCACGGGCCTTGGGCTGGCCGTGGTGCACGGCGTGGTGCGAGAGCACGGCTGGAAGATCGATGTCGAGAGCCAGCTGGGCGAGGGGACACGAATCACGGTCACCGCTCCGGTGCGGGAGATGGTGCCGAACTCGGGCGAACCGGAGCACGAAGGAACCTGGAGGGGCAAGCGTGCCCTCGTCGTGATGCGTGCGATGCTGGCACGCGGGCTGGTGGCAGGCACGCTTACGGAGAGCGGCATGGAGGTATTGCAAGCCGCCGACGAGAAAGAGGCCGAAACGCTCACCGATGACGACGCGCGTCCGATTGATCTCATCGTCATCGACGGGACGCAGGACTCGAAGGTCGTCCCCGGCATCGTCGGCCGCGTGCGATCACGGGAACCCCGGGCGATGTGCATCGTGGTTGGGGGTTCTTCGGGGACGGGGCTCTCCAGCCCCGGGGTTTTTGTGATTGACCGTCCGTTCCAACTCATCGCACTCAAAATTGCGATGGACATCTTGGAGCGGACTTCCATGCTGGAATCATCGCAACATCTCGGCGACGCGTCTGTATGACCAAGTATCCGGGAGGGCCGCAGTTTGACAATCGCGATCAA
Source organism: Phycisphaerales bacterium (assembly GCA_041661205.1). Classification (GTDB taxonomy): domain Bacteria; phylum Planctomycetota; class Phycisphaerae; order Phycisphaerales; family UBA1924; genus RI-211. Next base: position 10,867 of record JBAZUW010000085.1, on the reverse strand, counting down.
AGTTCTTCTGGCCGATGACCACACGCTGGTTCGGCAGAGCTTGGCGCAGGTGCTCAATCAGGTTTCGAGCCTGATCGTCGTCGCCGAGGCTCGTACGGCGGACGAGGCGATTTCGGCCGCGCTCAAGCATCATCCGGATGTCGCGGTGCTGGATATCGACATGCCCGGGGTCGCCGCGTTTGACGCGGCAGGCACCATCGTCGCCCGCTGCCCCAAGACCCGGGTGCTATTTTTGAGCGCCTTCACGCATGACCGCTACATCGAGGCCGCCCTCCGCTGCGGCGCGATGGGGTACATCACCAAGAACGAAGCTCCCGAGCGGGTGCTGCGGGCGATCCGCGCGGTCGCGTCCGGGCAGACCTACTTCTCTCCCGAAGTCGCGGCCCGGCTGGTCATCGATGCCGATGGCGTGCACCTGGGTACCGAGATTAAGAGTAAACTCGCCCTACTGACCACCCGCGAGTTCGAGGTGCTGCGATACATCGCCAAGGGCATGTCCAAGAAGGAGATTGCCACCACCATGCACTTGTCCGTCAAGACGGTCGAAAATCACGCATCAAGCGTGATGTCGCGGCTGGAAATCCACGATCGCGTCGAGCTGGCGAGGTTCGCCATTCGTGAGGGACTCGTCGAGGCGTGAATTTGCACACTGCGGAAAACACTGGTACGATTTGGGGGTTCAGGTAACGCCTCACCGGAAAGTGGGGTATCAAGTCGGGTAGAAGACCTCAGTGGTTCAGGGCGGGGAGCGGTTCGATACTTCGTCTACAAACTTTTACATGCGGCAGAGATCTCGTGGGTCACTGCCGTTTGTAAAATGTTTGGTCGAGTTCGGGGATGCACCCAATGTGTTCTACACCCTCCTTTGACGCTGAGTCCGGTCCTGGGTCATCAGAGTTCACCAGCGCGGCGGGCAGCAATCCGAGCAGCACCTCCAATGCCTCGCTCGACGAAATGGAGCGGCACGGGCAGGCTATCGCGCAGGCCCGGCCGGACCTCCTTCGGCAAGTCAGCGACGCTCAGCGCCGCGTGCTCGAGCTGCTGCTGGTGGGCATGACCGAGCCGCAGATCGCCGAGCGGATCGGCCGCAGCAAGCACACCATTCACGACCACACCAAAGCGCTGTACGCGTTGCTGGGCGTGAACAGCCGGGTGCAGTTGGTGCTGCTCTTCAGTCGTCCGCCGGGCGAAAAGGCCGCGACCAAGCAGTAGCCAAAGCCGATCGAAACCGGGCAAACTCTTGTCCGAATAACCGCCCGCGCCGGGTGGCAGTTGTGCAACGCACCATCCGTCCGATATTCTGTCTTCGACAGGGTGCGGGCGTGCGCTACGCACAGGCCTGCCGGTGAGGGGTACGAGAAAAGTCATATCAGGAGGCGTGATACATGAAGCAGAGTTCAACCTGGCGGACGTTGATGGTGGTCGCGATCGGCGGGGCGTCGCTGTTTGCACCCGCGGCTATGGCCCAGGAGCAGATGACCGAGGACGGCGTCATCGCCGGAACCATGGACATCGATTTCCATACGCGCACCAACCTCGATACGTCCGGCGACCTCAAGGAAGGATCGGCCGCGCTGGGCACGAAGGACAACTACAAGTTCAAGTTCGCGGTGGCCAAGACGACGGAGTTCGCCGGCGAGATCACTCGTCAGCCGAATCTGTTTTCGAAGCTGCTGGGACGCAAGCAGCAGATGGCCGAGATCGGGTACTCGATCGACCTCGCGGTGCTCAACCCCAAGGACCTCAAGCAGCGGCGCGTGGTGGGCAAGTGGGTCGGCCTGGTGCCCATCGACGCGGCCAGCGGCGCGTACGACCTGAGCGGCGGAGCCAAGAGCGAGCGGCCGCTGCGCATCGCGATCGACGCGGTGGGCAAAGCGCCGGCCTTCACCGATACCTTCGGCGGGCGACTGATCGGAAAGGCCGAGAAGAAGGACTCGCTGGTCGGCGCCACCTACAAGCGCATCGTCGGTAACAAGACTGTCGAGTTCAACGTCAAGCACTCGGACCCGATGCGGTTTGAGAACATCATCCTCGCCAAGGGGCCCGCGGAAATCTACCCGCGATGCACCGTCACGGGTCGCCTCGACTACGACTACGAGACCGGCAACTGGGTGACCGACGGCATCAAGTTCCGCTACACCGTTGACGGCAAGGAACTCGAAGACACCGTCACCGGCACCATCAAGTGGGTGGAAGACCCCGACCGCAAGGCCAACGGCAAGGGCGATTATCAGTTCAACCTCCGCTTCAACGAGGACAAGAACAAGAGCGCTTCGGGCGAAGCCGCGGCGTTTGAGAAGATGTCCTCCGAAGACGCCTTCTTCGCCGTGGACAACTCGGTGCCCTGCCTCACCGGCAAGATCGAATACGTCGACGCCTTTGGCGCGGGCGGCGAAACCGTGGCCACCAGCAAGGTGACCTACAGCCTCAACGCCAACAAGCTCACCAAGCAGCAGGTGATGAACTTCTTCAAGCTGTGGATGCTGGCGATCGGTCCGACCAACGACGAGTAAGACTCTTTCTGAGCCCTCGGCCGCTGCCGGGGGCTCGGTTTGTTTGCGATCATTTCCCTCGCCACGCGGCGGGGGCTCAGAGGAAGCTAGAGGGGGAACTCATGTCTCGATCGATGTACGCCAAGCTCATGCGCCGGTACGCACCGGAGCGATTCAACACCTCACGCCGCGAGATGCTCAAGCTGACGCTCGCCGGGGCCGCCGGACTGCTGGTCTCCGGTCCGGCGTTCGCACGCCTGACCCAGGGCGCTGCGGGCAAGCGTGTCGTGGTGCTCGGAGCAGGCTTTTCCGGTCTTGCGTGCGCCCACGAGCTCATCGCGGCGGGGTACGACGTGACGGTGGTGGAAGCCCGCAACCGCATCGGCGGGCGCGTGCTGAGTTTCAACGCTGCCAACGGCAATGAGTACATCCCCGGGCGAAACGTGGAGGGCGGGGGCGAACTGATCGGTTCCAATCACCCCACGTGGGTGGCGTACGCGAAGCAGTTCGGGCTGGATTTCATCGATGTGACCGAGGATGAGACGCTGGAAAACCCACTGATGCTGGGCGACAAGATCATGCCCGCGGAAGACAGCGAGGCGATGTTCAAGGAAATGGACTTGGCCTTCGCCCTTATGAACTCCGATGCCTCCGAGGTGGATGAAGACACACCTTGGACACACGCCAAGGCCAAGGCGTGGGATGCACGCCACCTGCAGGACTGGGTCGACAGTCTGGAAGTGGGGGAGCTTGGCAAAACCGGCATCGCGCTGCAGCTCATGGCCGACAATGGCGTTGAGTGCAAAAGCCAGAGCTATCTGGGCAACCTTGCCATGGTCAAGGGCGGGGGCGTGGAGAAGTTCTGGACCGACAGCGAGGTGTTCCGCTGCAAGCAGGGCAACGACGCGCTGGCCCAGAAGCTGGCGGAAGCGATCGGCAAGGACAAGATCACACTCGAGTTGCCCGCGTCCAAGGTGGAAGTGAAGGGCGATAAGGTCGTCGTCACCTGCCGCGATGGGCGGGAGATCGAGTGCGATGATGTGGTGTGTACCTTGCCCCCGACGGTGTGGAGCAAGATTCAGTGGAAGCCGGGGCTGCCGGGGTCGTTGGCGCCGCAGATGGGTGTCAATGTGAAGTATCTGGCCCACGTGAAGGAACGCTTCTGGCTGAAGGACAAGAAAGGCCCCGACGCACTGTCGGACGGGCTGATCAACATGACCTGGGACGGGACGGACAACCAGGGAGATGGCGCGGGGTGTCTGATCGGCTTCTCGGGCGCCGCCTCGTGCCAGAAGGCGCTGGGGATGGACAAGTCCGCTCGGGATGCGGCATACGCCGAGCACTACGAAAAGATGTACCCGGGCTTCAAAGACCAGTTTGTCGAGACGCGCTTCATGGACTGGCCCAAAGATCCGTGGCTGCAGGCGGGCTACTCCTTCCCCGCGCCGGGGCAGGTGACGACGATGGGGCCGACGCTGCGCGAGGGGTTGGGGCGTATCCACTTTGCCGGCGAGCACACCTGCTACAAGTTCGTGGGGTACATGGAGGGCGCGCTCAACAGCGGCGCGTCACTCGCCAAACGCATGGCGGCTCGCGACGGGCTGATCAAGGCGCCGGCGCACAGCTAGGGATCGCAGAACCAGAAGCATGAGCGGGGCTTCGGAGGCGCACGGATCCCCGTGCGTTTTCAGCTGCGCATTGGGCAATCTTTGAAACCCTCGCTGGCGCTTCGGGCTCGTGGGAGCGTGATCCGGTTACGTGGCTCGGTCACGCCGCCTTCTGCGTGAAGGTGTTCTCGAGGGCCGCGTGCTTGGCGAAGAGGGCGTCGAAGCCCGAGAGGTCCATCTGCGCGATCAGTGCGGCGATCTGCGGATCAAGCTGCGTGCCCGCGCTGCGGGCGATCTCCGCCAGCACCTTCTCGCGGGTCATCGCGGAGCGATACGACCGGTTGCTGCTCATCGCGTCAAAGGTGTCCGCCACCGAGATGATTCTCGCCATCAGGGGAATGCCCTCGCCGGCAAGCCCGGCGGGGTAGCCCCGGCCATCGACGCGCTCGTGGTGGTGCAGCACGCCGGGCAGGATGTCGCGCAGCAGCGGGATATCCCGCAGGATGCGATGCCCGATCTCCGGGTGCTTTTTGATCTGCGCGAACTCTTCGTCGTTGAGCCGCCCGGGCTTGGTGAGCACCGCCTCGGGCACGCCGATCTTGCCCACATCGTGCACGAGCCCGGCGATGTGCACCCGCTCCGCGGCCTGCACGCTCATCCCCAGCGCCACCGCCAGGCGCTGCGACAGATGGGCCACCCGCTCCGAATGACCGAAGGTGTAGCGGTCTTTGGCGTCGAGGGCCGCGGTGATCGCGCCGACAGTGCCCAGGAACATCTCCCGCTGGTCTTCGTAGAGCCAGACGCTTTCGCAGAATCCGCTGATGTAGCCGGCGAGGGCTTCGAGAATCTGAATGTCGTACGAGTTGATGACGCGATCAACTCCGTGCTTGGCGCCAGCCGCGAGCACGCCGATGCTCCTGCTCTTGCACACGATGTGCTGCAGCAGCACCTGCTCGCCCACGAAGGCCGAAAGCCCGGCGGCAAAGGGCAGCACCACCGGAGCCGCGGCCACCCGGCCCGGGTCCGCTTCCGCCCCGACGGAAAGCAGCGATTGAATGGCGGGCACGACCTCCTCGCCCAGCGTTCCGGCTACCACGTGACGCCCGCGAAGTGGCGTCGTGACCGTGGGCGCGGCATCCAAGGCCAGGCCTACCCAGCCAAAGTTGGAGGCGGCAAGCAGTCGCTCGATGACGAATCGCAGGAAGCCGGGCACATCCAGAGGGGCATGGGCGCGGCGCCCCACGGCGTACACCAGATCGATCGTGTCGTAGCACTCGCTGAGCTGCGTCGTGAAGCTCTCGAGCGAGGCGTCGCGTTCGATGATCGCCGCGAGGTCTCGAACCGCGCTGAACAACGCCACGCCGACAAGTTTGGACCCCTTCGCGTCGAAGCCGCTGAACTTGGCCATCGCTTCGGAGGCGAGCAGCAGGTCGATCTGCGCGGCCTTGCACACCCCCGCCCATGCCGGGCCGCCAGGCACCTTCTGGCACACCAGCGCGGTGAGCAGATGGTCGCCGGCGTCGAGCAGGTCAAGGGGCACGACGATGAGATGGACGCCGGGTGCGAGTTCTTCAGCCGCCGCGCCCGTGGCGACTCGGGCTGCCCCGGCGAGGCGCTCGCGGATGACATGCGAGTTGAAGAGATGCTCAAGGGATTCATCAAGCGTGCCGAGCGCCGCCACCACGCGCCCGCCCGGACCGAGCACGCACGCGGCGCACCCCAGCTCCTGCGCGCGGGTCAGCAGCGACTTCCAGTGTTCATCGCGGGCGCGGGCGCCGTCGTGCGTGTGTGTCGATTCGTCCATGGGTTGATCCGTGCTATGCGGCGGCCCTCGTGCTCTCGTTGGCCACGCCCAGGATCGCACGCACCCGCTCCAGAAGCTGCCGCACGCCAAAGGGCTTGGCGATGACTTCGCGGATGTTGGTCTTGGAGAGGTCGTCGCGCGAAAGTACATACCCCCGCGCGGTGAGCATCAGCACGGGCGTATCCAGAGTGGCCGGGGTGGTTTTCAGCAGGGTGCACAGCTCCATGCCGTTGAGCTCGGGCATCTGAAAGTCACTGATGACCAGGCTCGGGCGCAGTTGCTCCGGACCGGTGACGGCCTCCAGCGCCTGCCGGCCGTTCTTCGCTTCGCGCACGGTGAACCCGGCGGCGGCGAGCTTCTGGGCGACCATCTGACGGATGTGCGTCTCGTCGTCGCAGACCAGGATGGTGAAGTCGGAAGAGTTCACGAATGTACCAATCGAACCCCGGAAACGCGGCCTTGAACCCCAACCTGGTATTCGTACGGGGGAGGTATTTGCGGACCCGCGCAGGCGATCGCGCGCCTGGATATTCCTCGGGGCCCCGCCCACCTCATGGACGCCGAATCGAATACCATCCCGAGTGTCTGAAACTTCACAACCAGTCGCGGGTGCCGAAGGTTTGAACCCGGGCGTGTCATCCGTGATCCCACCTCACAGCCCGGCATCGCCTCCAGGGTTTTCGGACGCCGCAGCGACCGGATTCGAGCCCGATCTGCCCTCGCCGTGGATCGCCCGGGAGGGTTGGCCGATCGTCGCCGGGTTTGTGGTCGGGGGACTCGTCGTCAGTGCCGTCGCGTTTGGCGGGCTGTACCGGGTGGGGCTGGAGAAGTTTTCGTACCCGATCATGGCCGCGGCGTTTTTGCTGTGCCTGTGGTGTGTCTGGTTTTTTCGCGATCCGGCCCGACGGATTCCTCGCGACGCCAGTGCGGCCATCAGCCCGGCGGACGGGGTGGTGTGCCTGGTCGACGAAGCGCCGATGCCTGCGGAACTGCGTGCAGCGATGGGTGAAACGGACTCGCCACGGCCGCGCATCGCGGTGTTTATGAACGTGTTCAATGTGCACGTGAACCGCGCGCCCGTGGCGGGCACGGTGCTGTGCGCGGTGCATCACCCCGGCAAGTTCTTCAACGCGTCGTTTGACAAGGCCAGCGAGCTGAACGAGCGGCTGTCGCTGGGGCTGAAGCTGCCCGACGGGCGGACGATGGCGTCGGTGCAGATCGCGGGGTTGATCGCCCGGCGGATCGTGTGCCGCGTGCGCGAGGGAGACTCGCTCGCGGTGGGGCAGCGATATGGGCTGATCCGGTTCGGCTCGCGGGTCGATGTCTATTTGCCCCGTGGCTCCAGGCCGCTGGTGAAGGTGGGTGACCCCGCGGTCGCCGGTGAGACCAGGCTCGCGTCGATTGCTGTCAACGCCCCGGAGGCCAGTGCATGTTCCTAAAGCTCGGCCCGCGGCGCCAGGAGTTCCCCCTCGCGGCCCTCATTCCGAACTTGCTGACGACGCTGGCGCTGTGCTGCGGGCTTGCCTCGCTGCACTTTTCCATCCGGGGAGAGTGGGACAAGGCGATGGGGGCGATTGTGCTTTCAGGCGTGTTCGATGCGCTGGACGGAAGGGCCGCGCGGCTGCTGCATGTGACCTCCAGCTTCGGCGCGGTGCTCGACTCGCTGTCGGATTTTCTGGCGTTTGGCGTGGCGCCGGCGATGCTGCTGCATCGGTGGCTGGATGTGCAGGACAAGCTAACCGGGCGCTTAGGCGCGTTCATCCAGGCGGCGGTGATGACGTACGCGCTGTGTGCGGCGCTGCGATTGGCGCGCTTCACGGCGGACGCACCGGCGAAGCCAGCCAGCAAGGCCGCCGAGCCCGCCTTGGAAAAGCCGCAGGGGTACGAGAAGCCGGCGCCGTACTTCGTGGGGATGCCGACCCCGGCGGCGGCGGGGTGCGCGATGATTCCGACCATGCTGGCGATCAGCCCGACGCTGGAGTACACATTGCCGGCGTGGCTGGTGGTGATCTTTGCGTTTGTGATTGCGATGCTGATGATCTCGCGGGTGCCGATGTTCTCGCTCAAGGCCCTGCGAATCCGGCGGCGCTGGGTAGGGCCGATGATGGTGATGGTGGGGCTGGGGGTGGTGGGAATGATGAAGGACCCGTGGCTGACGATGGCGGCGCTGTCATGCTTGTATCTGGCGTCGATTCCGGTCACGCTGGTGCGCGGGCGGCGGGGGCGCAGGGCGCCGAAGACGGGGCTGACGCCGTCGGCGATTGAGAGCTGAGCCTTTTCGCGAGCGCGGTTGCGGGAACGCCCTCTTACTTTGACAACAACCCGATTGCGGTGGCTGCCATGGCGATGATGGCTTTGATGAGTGATTCGCCGGCGATGAGGCCGGAGGAAAGGGAGATCGCGTAGTCATCGCTGGACTTGCGGTGCACAACCTCCCAGAGTTTGCCCAGCACCGCGCCGATGGCAAAGCCGATGGCGTTGCTGAAAGGGATAACCCACGAGAGACCCAGACCCATCGCCGAGGGCAGGTATTGGCGGTACTTGGATGGCAATACGCGCTCGATGAGGGGGATGGCGATTCCCACGATCGCGCCGATGAGGATGGCGACCTTGGCCGAGTCGGGCAGTTGGTCAATGCCTTTGGTGAGCACCCGGGCGACGGCTTCCCACGTGCGGGTGGACGGGGCTGCGAACTTGTCCAAGGCCGCCTTGTTCGGCACCATCAGGAACCAGATGGGCACGATGGCGAGGGTGCCAAAGAAGACTCCAATAAACTGGGCGATGAACTGCTTGCGGGGGTTGGCGCCGAGCAGATAGCCGCTCTTGAGGTCGGTAAGCAAGTCGGCGGAGCTGCTGGCGGAGTTGGCGGCGATGCCGGCCGAGGCGAGGTTGGCGTGGATGTTGCCCGGCGACAAGACCGCGAACATCAACTGCATGACCTTGCCCATGGCACCGATGGGCGTCGTGTCGGTTTCGCCGGTGGCGCGGCAGGCGACCAGTGACAGGAAGAAGGCCATCAAGACCGCGATGATGCCCGCCCACCAGGCAATCTGAAACCCGATGACCTGCACAAAGACCATCGCGATGGTGATGGGGATCATGCCGGCGATCATCCATGAGGTAGGCACTTCGACGTTTTTCATGGCGACGCTGTCTTCGTGGACATCCTTCTCCTTGCGGAGATTGGTGATGGCCCGCACGATGGACTTCCATTGGAGGGCCACCGAGGCGAGGCTGGCGAAGACCATGACGGCGGTGCCGCCCCAGAGAGACCAGGTGGTGAACTTGAGTACCCCGAAACTGCCGTTGAAATCGATGTTGCGGATGACGCCGGCCTTGACGGCGGCGGGGTCGAAAATCCAGGCACCGTTCTGCATCACCCAGCCACTGCCGGGAATCTTCTGATCCATCGCCACCAGCATGGGCCCGACGATGAAGTAGAGCAGCGCTGAGCCAGCGAGCATGGAAAGGCACACCCGCAGACGGGTGATGACGCCCGCGGCGATCAAGAGCACGCTGACGTCAATGCCGAAGCCCGGCAGTTCCTTGCCGTAAAGCTGATAGAAGCCCCGACCGTCGGGAACGCTCTCGGGCAGGCGGAAGTGGATGAACTTGAAGAAGCGGTCGAGGATGGGCAGCTGACCCTCGCCGGTGTTGAAGATTCCGACGAGGGCGCCCACGCCGATCCCAACGATGAGCATGTAAGCCTTCTTGACGGCGTCCTTGGCGTCGCTGAAGAGGTTTTTCAGAGTTTCGGCAGCCGCCACGCCGGAGGGGAAGCGAAGCTGCTCGTGATTGATCATCTGCTTCTTGAGCGGGATGGCCAGGAACACGCCCATGAGCCCGGTGCAGAGCGTGAAGAGCACGATGACCCATACCGGCTGGATGGAGCGGCTGGTGATATCGGCCGCGGTCTGGCCCGGCCCAGGCTCGGCCAGCAGCAACAAGGCGCCGAACATCGTCGCGATGGTGGAACCGGTGGAGTAGCCCGCCGCCGAGGCAGTGGAGGCCATGCAGTTGTTTTCGAGCACCGACATCTTGCTGATGCCACCGGCGCTGGCGGCCCGGACGAGATTCCAGATGACGTAGGACATCACCGACGCGGTGATCGCGACGCCGAACCCCCAGCCGATGGCGAGGGAGGTGTAGAGGTTGGACGCGGCCATCAGCATGCCGAGGATGCCACCCATGAGGACGGATCGCACGGTCAACTGCTTCATCTTGTCGCCCTGGTAGACGTACTTGAACCAGTGGGCGTCTTTCTGCTCGGGTGTGGCGTCGGGGGGAAGTGGGGGAACGCCCGCCATCGCGGTGGCATTGGGTTGGCGGGGGTCAGTTGAAGGAACGAGCGGGGTTTGGGATGCCATCGCGAACAACACTCCTGTCAAAGCCGCGGTCGGCGGTCGCACACGCTAATGAATCACCTGCCCTGATGCAATGCCGATGACGAGACGGCGGTGATCGGCACATCGTCTCGGGCTCGGCCAGAAACCGAACGCCCTGCCTTTGCACGCCAGTCACTGTACCCGAACGTCCCCGACCCATGTGCCCTGCATCGACACGCCTTGTGCGCCATTTTCGCGTCATTTGCCGATGCTAGAGTCGCGTGGCCGGGCGACTATTCATCGTTCCGGCTTCGTCACCACCCACGGACGGGGCACGATGTCGATCAAGTCGATCATTCCAAGCATGTTTCACCGGCGCTTGCTGCTGGTGCTCTTTCTCATGCTCGCGGCGTTTGTGCCGCTGGGCCTGCAGCTTGCCCATCTCACCCTGCTTCGCGGGCCGGAGCTGCGGGCGGTGGCGGAATCTCGCCTTACCCGCAGCCAGCAGACCCCCACGGTGCGGGGCAGCGTGGTGGATCGCAAGGGACGCATCCTCGCCCAGGACCGCCCCAGCTACGACGTGGCGGTGGATTACCAGGTGATCAACGGCGACTGGGCGCGCGAGCAGGCCCGGGTGGC
>JBAZUW010000084.1:0-14052 GCA_041661205.1 Phycisphaerales bacterium | reverse complement strand
GTGGGCGTAGAAGAAGGCGGCCTGCTTGGCGTTGCCGACGTGGAAGCGGACGTGGTCGACGTCGATGAGGTGGAGGGGGTCGGTAGTGGAGGGGGCGGGAGCGGGCTGGCGGGAGAGGGTGGTCATGGGTGGCTCCTTTTCGTTGATGCGGAAGTATAGGGGTGCGCGAATAGGCCTCTCGGCGGCGGGGGGAGGGAGCGGGGGTTGGCGGGGCGCGCGAGAGGGGCAGGACGCGGGCGGCGTTTGAGTGGCGTGATGTTGACAGCGTGCGAACCGATAAGTAAGTTAGATTGGTGAGCGTGGGGCGGGATTTCGTGCGGCCTGAGTTGAATGTCTTATACCCGCACGAGGCTGAACTGCGCATGAACTTTGAGCCGAGATGGGCCTTTTTGTGGAGGCCCTGAGTGTGGTGGGCGGTCTATGCCGGAGTTCGCGAGGCGAGTGCGGAGCGGGCCGAGGCGTAAGGAGTCGATATGTCGCAGATGAATAAGGGCGTTCCGAACCCCAAGGCCGGGAGCGGCCAGCCGTTTAAGCCGGGGCTTTCGCCGCAGGGCAAGGCGAAGGCGGAGATCGCCAACCAGCAGGGGAAGATCCAGCGTGGGCAGGCGCAGTTGCAAAGGGGTGGGCCGGACAATGCGCTGATGGGGCACATGAATGTCGAAAGCGGCAAGTCGGGTGTGATCAAGGGGCAGGCGGCGCTGGCCGCGGCGAAGACTGCCAAGCCGACGGGGCCGACGATGGGTGCACGAACGGGCAAGGGCTCGGAACCGACGCAGCTGGGCGCGGCGAAGATGACGGTGCAGACCGCGAAGCTGGGCCCGCAGGAACTGGGAGCCGCGAAGCTGAAGCCTCAGAGCACGAGCCTGGGCGCGAAGCAGCTGGGCGCGGCGAAGCTGACGCCCTTTAAGGCCGCGGGCCCCAGCAACCCGATGGGCCGAATGGGCGGGAAGCCGGGCGTGAACATCGGCACGAACAAGAAGTAGGCGGGGGGCGGCGCGGAACGCCGCGTGCGGAGCAGGAAGTGATTTTGGAGCTCGTCGCGGGAAGCGGCGGGCTTTTTTCTTTGTACGCGGATGAGGCCGTCACGGTTGGGCGGCGGTGAGGGCGGGTTCGCGATGGGCCGCGGCGAGGCTTTCGGCGGCGTGCACCGGGTCCATGGCGGCGCGGGTGAGGTGCTGGGCGAGGGTGATGGCGGCGGGGGGCACGCGGGGGTCGCGTGCGGCGGCGGCGGCGACAAACGCTTCGAGGCTCTGCCACGCCGGCTGGGTGTGGCCCAGGCGGCGGAGGTGGGTGAGCAGGCGGGCGCGGAGCAGGGCGGCGGCGTGGGGCATGGCCCAGCCGGGGAGGGCGAGGTTCTGGCGATTGGCGCGGTGAACGGTGCGCCACAGCACGAGGCCACCTGAGAGGACGACCAATGGGGAGGCCATCATGAGCCAGTCGCGGATTGGGATGTTGGTGACGTGGTCGATGGTGTCGCGCAGGTGGGCGGCGAGTGTGGAGGGGGGCGAGTTGGATCCGTTATGGCGGCCTAGGCCGAGGATTTTGGATTGCAGGGATTGATCGAAGGTGACGACGCTGGTGTTCCAGCCGGATTGGAGATGGTCGAGCCAGCGGGCGAGGGTGATGAAGAGCCCGCTGCTGCGTTTGCTGAGTTCGGCGAGGTCGGACGGGGGCGTGGCGTCGAGGGTGATCCAGTGATCGCCGTCGACATTGGCTTCGACCCAGGCGTGAGCGTTCCAGGCACGTACGACGTAGGTGTGGCGGGACTCGTCGAACTCGGTGGCGAGGTAGCCGCCGACGACGCGGGCGTCGATGCCTACGGAGCGGGAGAGGGCGGCCAGGGCGGAGGCGAAGTACTCGCAGTGGCCTTTGCGGGCGTCGAAGAGGAACCACTCGGTGGGGTCTTGGCCGAGCGGGGTGGGGGCGTTGTCGAGCGAGTATTGACAGCGGCGCTGCAGGTGGCTTTGGAGGATGGAAAGCGCGACGCGATCTTCGGCGACGGGGCGGCGGGCGGGGTCGGGATCGATGTTGTTGTCGGTGAGTAGGCGCCGGGCGAGGGCCGCGACTTTGTCGGAGGCGGGGAAGGAGACTTCGCCTCGGCGGCTGTGGGGGCGGTGTTGCTGGCCGCCGAGGTCAGGGAAGGTGGCGGGGTCCCAGTCCGGCGCGGAATAGGCGGTGTATTCGCCGGAGCCGTCGAAGGTGGGGCGGCGGGCCCAGGCTTGGGCGGGCTCGTACTCGATGCTAACGGTCTGGAGCCCGGGCTTCATTTTGATGCCATAGGGGCGGAGGAGCATGAAGAGCGGGGAGCCGTCGCGCGGGGGGAGCAATGGGCGAACGTGCTGCATGAGGACGGGCACGTGGGGGCCGGGCATTACGCCGAAGGTGAGGATCTGGTCGCCGGTGCGTTCATCGCGGCGGGGTTGGCGGGCGATGGAGGGTGGGGCGGGGGACCAGCGGCCGTTTTTGTAGTCGTCGAGGATGATGCCCCGGAGGTACTGGGGGTCGCTGGAGCTTCCGATGGGTACGTCGGGGGCGGTGGTGTAGGCGAGGCTGAGTTCGAAGACGGGGGCGCTGGACTGGGAGATGATGCCGGATTGGCCGAGGCGGACCTCGTCGACGAAGCCGGTTTGGAGACCGGCGAGGCGGCTGGGGCCCTGGAGAGCGCCGCCGAGGCCGTAGCCGCGGGGGACGAGTATGAAGGCGGCGGTGGCCATGGCGGAGCCGGCGATGATGGCGAAGGAGGCGGCGCCGCGGAAGCCACGACGCAGCGTGGACCATGCGACGAGGGTCGTGCCAGCGCTGGAGGCCTGGTTGTGAAGCTGGTAGAGCATCACGGTCCAGATGAAGATCGGCAGGAGGATGATGAGCAGGACGCCGACGGAAAAGCCGGGGTCGGTGAGCACGGTGCCGACGACGAGGAAGAGGGCGATGGTGAGAATCTGGGCGTAGTCGCGCATGGCGCGGCGTTCCCAGAGTTTCAGGATCATCACGACCGACAGGAAGGTGGCGAAGAGGGAGACGGGGGGGATGTTGTCGATGGCGCGGTAGAGGAGGGCGCTGACGAGGATGGTGAGGATGGTGCTGGTGAGCCAGCGGGGAAGGCCTCCGGAGCCGCGTTCGGTGACGAACCAGCCGCTGGCGGCGGCGATGATGAAGGCGATGGTGAGTGGAACCTGACGATCGGCGACGCCGAAGGCGAAGAGGCTGAGCACGCACACAAAGAGGAGCGCGAGGCGGAAGCGCTGTTCGAGCGTGGCGGATTTCATGCGTTGCCCTCCAGAGAGGGCATGGTGACACCGGGGGAGTGGGGGGTGAGGGAGTGAGGAGCGGTGTGGGAGATGGAGAGGATGCTGTCGGCGGGGTGAATGTGGCCGGGCTTAGGGGTCAGCGCATTGTCCCAAAGGGCCAGGGTGTCGAGGAGGGTGGACTCGGCGCCGAGGCCGCCGGTGGCGGATTCGAGGATGGCGGAGTTGGGGCCCATGAGACCGACTGCGAAGCCGGCGCTGGAGAGGGAAAGAGCGGCACCGGCGGCGAGGGAGAGGAGTGGCTCGATGTCGCCCCCGTCTGGGTTGATCTTGAGCCACACGCGACGCTCGGGGGTGCGGGCGCTGTCGCGGACGACGAGGCGATCGAGGCGGGCGCTGGGTCGCCAGGCGATGGTGCGGATGCTGTCGCCGGGGTGATGCTCGCGGATGGCGAAGAACTCTTCGCCGGTGCGGTCGCGCTTGAGAGATTGGCGGGACTGGGAGCGACCGGCGGAGAAGGCGAAGAGGGTGTGGGGGACGGAGGCGGGGGCGGGGCGGACTAGGACCTGGGCGGGGAGGAGGAAGGTCACGGATTTTTTGGCCAGGCCGAAGGGGAAGGTGGTCCAGACGCGGACGAGCCGGAAGGTGAGCATGCCGCGATGGGTGGGGGTGAAGGTGGAGAAGACGGGGGTGGGCGTTTTGGCGGCACGAGCGAGGAAGGTGGTGATGGACTGGGTGAAGGTGGGCCAGTTGGCCAGTCGCTCGCCACGGCCGGGGAGTTCCTCGATGGTGAGGCCTAAGGCGGGGAGGAACCAGTTGGAGGTGCGGAGGCGGTAGATGAGGCGGAGGGGCTGGCCGGCGACTGCGGAATCCGGGCAGAGGCGGGAGATGGAGAGGCCCATGAGGGAGGCGGCGGAAAGGACACCTGAGACGATGAGCCCGCCGACGGCGAGGCCGAAGAGCCAGAAGAGGAGGTTGTTCTGGCTGCGGATGGCGCCCAGCAGGAGGACGACGGTGATGAAGAGGTAGACGACCCCCGGGAAGTGCATGTGATAGCGCCGGGCGACGACCCGGGCGATTGGGCCGGAGTTGGTGGCGGGGGCGACCATGCGGGTTGTATGACGGTACGGAGGTGGGGCGGGGTTGGATCGGCGAAAGGGGAGATGGGGAGAAGAAGGATTGGAGCCTCTCACAGAATGAGATTGGCATGTTCGTGACGAAGGTTCGCCCTCAGGCGGGCGTGAGACTCAAGAAAGGGAAGATCCGGGGCCGGTCTCCGGTGGCTTGCTCGCAGAGCCTCGCCGCGCCACCGGCAACGATCGTGCGCCCGGCGGGCGAAGCGGGGGAAGCGAAGGAAGGAGTATCCAAGCTTGCGGCAGGCGAGCCTGAGCGAGGTCATGGTGTGGTCCGGGTTTCAAGCCGGGGAGTCTGGTCCTGCTTCGTGCATTGAGGGGCTGCTAGGCGTGTTTGGTCATTCCCGCCATGACGAGGCCCATGACGCGGGTGCGGGCCGCGCGGGGCAGGGCTGCGAGCGACCAGCCCAAGAACTTGGAGAGCCAGCCGGGGCGGACGGTGCCTTGGCGGCCAAGGGCCCGGAGCGTGGTGGCGGCGACCGCTTCGGGGCCTTGTGAGAGGCCCATGGTCATGCGGGCGCGATCGCCAAAGCCGCTGCGGATAGGGCCGGGAGCGCTGGCGATAACGCTGACCCCGGCGCGCCGAAGCTCGTGGCGAAGGCCTTCGGCGAGGGTTTGCACGTAGGCCTTGGTGGCGGCGTAGTTGGCGGCCCGCGGCACGCCCTGAAAGGCGACCAATGAACTGAGAAGGACCAGCCCGCCCCGGCGCTGGGCGGCGAAGCGGCGGGCGAAGTGCCAGGAGAGAGCCGCCACGGCGCGGCAGTTCACATCGATCATGTCGAGTTCGGAGGAGAGGTCGTTTTCGATGAAGGGGCCGGAGGTGCCGAAGCCGGCGGCGGCCACTACCAGACCGATGCTGATTCCCTCACATGCGGAAAGCAGTGCGGGGAGGGACGCTGGCTCGGAGAGATCCAGAGGGAGGGGCGTGACGCGGACGCCGTAGCGGGCGGTGAGGTCTTGCCCGATGGCGGCAAGGGCGTCGCCCCTACGGGCGACCAGCAGAAGGTCAAAGCCTTGAGAGGCGAGGACGCGGGCGAACTCGAGCCCGATGCCGGAGGAAGCGCCGGTGACGAGGGCGACGGGGCCGAAGCGGGCAAGGAGTTTTGAGGCGGGGGCGGGGTGATCGGGCACGGGGGTCTCCGGGAGAGGTGTGCGGCAGCCTGGGGGAGGGTATCCAAATCGCTTGCAAGTTGCAAGTGATATGATACGATCGTCGCATGCGTGACATCCGTCAACAATCGCGGGTAGTGGGAAGTGGGCCACGGGAGGCATCGCCATGAAGCGGCGTTCGCCATGTCCGATTGCGTGTTCGCTGGATGTCTTTGGGGATCGCTGGACGCTGGTGGTGGTGCGCGACTTGTTTGCGGGGAAGCAGCACTACCACGAGTTCGCGGCGTCGCCGGAGGGAATCGCTACCAACATTCTGGCGGACCGGTTGGGGAAGCTGGTGAAGGCGGGGTTGGTGGCGGCGACGAAGTCGGAGGCGAGGGTGGGCAGCCTTGCGTATTCGCTTACGCCGAAAGGGCGGGCGTTGTATCCGGTGCTGGAGGCGGTGGCGGCGTGGGGGCTGGCGAATGTGAAGGGGACCCGCGCGCTGATTCGTGTGCCGCGGAGCTGAGGGGGAGAGCGCGGAAGGATACAGGCCTAGGCCTGTGCCACGCGATGGGGAAGGGGAAGGAAGGACCCCTCTCGGAGAGAGGGGGTACCCAAGGGTCAGCTGCTCACGTGGGCTTGAGCTCGGCCAAGGTGGGCAGGTCTTTGATGCTGGCGAGGCCAAACTGCTCGAGGAACTTGGGGTGGGTGGCGTACAAGAGCGGGCGGCCGAGTTCTTCGGCGCGGCCTTTGATGGCGACGAGCTTGCGGTCGATGAGGGAGCGGAGGACCTCGCCGCAGGCCACGCCACGGATGGCTTCGAGCTGCGCCCGGGTGATGGGCTGCTTGTAGGCGATGATGGCAAGGGTTTCGATGCTGGGGCGACTGAGCTTGGCGGCCAGGCGGGCGCGATGGAAGTCGGCGATGGTCTGGGCGAACTGCGGAAGGGTCATGACGCGGTAGCCGCCGGCGAGGAGCTCGATGCGGAAGCTGCGGCCGGTGCGCTGATAGTCAGTGTTGAGGTGGGTGATGGCGGTGGTGAGGTGAGTGAGGGCGGCGTCGCGGGCAGCGGCGTCGATTTTGTTTTTGGTGGAGGTTTTCTTGGGGCGTGGGGCGTCGGGTTCGGCGTCGCGCGGGGGGTCTTCGCGGGGGAGGTCTTCGTGAGGGAGCAGGCCCAGAGCTTCGGCGAGGCGCGGCGGGGGGAGGGGGCGGTCGAGGCTGAAGAGCAGGGCCTCGGCTTTGGAGGCGAGGGCGGCGAGTTCGGCGTCGGTGCTGGTGGTGGTTTCGGACATGCTGGACGGCATGGTAGAGGCGGCGCGAAAACCTGGACAGGCGGGACGCCTGTCCCACCGACAGCCGAGAAGAGCGGACGAGTCGGCTCGGAGAGCCGACGTACGGAAAACCGGACACCGCTCTGGAGAGCGGTGCCGCCTTTGACGCCAATGTCAGAGCCCCTCTCGGAGAGAGGGGGTACCCGGATCAGGACAGGAGCGAGGCTAGCAGTTCGGGGATGCCCTGGTTGCGAGTCGCGACGGTTTCCAGGATGGGCCGGCGGCCGGCGACGTCGCGCAGGTCGCGCATGAGCTCGTGCTCGCCGGGGTGGTCGGCCTTGTTGCACACGAAGAGGTCGGCGATTTCGAGGATGCCGGCTTTGTCCATCTGCACGGCATCGCCCATGCCGGGGGTGAGGACCACGGCGGTGCGATCGACAAAGCCGCGGATGCGGGTTTCGTTTTGGCCCGCGCCCACGGTTTCGACAAAGAGGAGGTCGATGGCGTCGGGGCCGTCGAAGGCGCCGCCGATGAGCTCGATCACGTCGGGCAGGCTGCGGTAGTCTTCGCCCGCGATGGCGAGGCTGCGGTAGTAGGCGGCTTCGTCGAGATTGTTGAAATCCACGCGGAGGCGATCGCCCAGGAGGGCGCCGCCGGTGATGGGGCTCATGGGGTCGAAGGCGACGACGCCGATGCGCCCGGTGTAGCCGGGTTCGCCGGCTTTGGCGCGGCGGGTGAACTCACCGACCATTTGGGCCACCAGGGTGCTCTTGCCGGCGCCGGGCGAGCCGGTGATGCCGATGACGCGCTTGGGGCGGCGCCGCTTGATGTTCGGGCGCACGGGCTTCTGGTCGTGAATGAGCGAGATATCGCGGGCGAGCTGCGAGCCGGGGGTGGCGTTGGGGATGATCTGGGCCCGGGGGCGGGCCGCGTCGCGCACGGCGTTGACGACATCGATAAGGCCGACGCCGGTGGTGAAGCATTTGGCGATGCCCCCGGCGATGAGCTTGGGGAGGTCGTCTTGCGGGAGGATGCCTCCCATGTAGACGGGGAGATCGGCGCGGCCGAGGGCCGCGAGGTCGGCGACGAGCTTGGGGCCGAGGACGAGGTGGCTGTTGGACATCATGGAGGCGCAGATGACGTCGCAATCTTCGTCGCGGGCGCTGATGGCCAGGGAGCGCGGAGTCTGCCACAGGCCGGAGTAGATGACGTGGACGCCGGAGTCGCGCAGGGCGCGGGCGATGACCTTGACGCCTCGGTCGTGGCCGTCCAGCCCCATTTTGCCCAGCAGGACGCGGGGGCGGTGGGGGAGGCCGGCGCAGCGGTCTTTCTTTTCGAACTCGGTGGTGGCGACGTTTAAGGCTTGCGTCATGAAGGCGGGTCCTGGGCGGTCACGGTGGGCGGCGCGATGGCTCGGAGAGCATCCGAGGGAGTCGCGGGCCCGAAAAAGATTGGACGGCACAGGCCGCCCCGGCGAGGGGAGTTTATGGCGGGGGGCGTGGGGGCGGTAGACTGAACCGTCGAGGGGCAAGGGGGCGGGCTGGACGCCTGCCCCACCGGCAGCCACGGAAGTGCGCGGCCGGCACAAACGCGAGCAAGGAAACATAGTTCATGCATGAGACCACCAAGAAGAACGAACACCTGGCGTTTAGGTACTACGACCTGTTGCTGGGAGCTTTTGTGACGGTGCTGCTGTGCTCGAACCTGATCGGGCCGGGAAAGAGCTGCGCGATTAGCCTCGGGGTGAACATCGTGCCGGACCACACGCCGGAAAAGGGGTTCTTCTTGTCTTCGCTCCTGGTCTTCGGGGCGGGGAATATCTTTTTTCCGATCTCGTACATCTTCGGCGACTGCCTTACAGAGGTGTATGGCTACGCGAAGTCGCGGCGCGTGATCTGGGCGGGGTTTGGGGCGATGATTTTCGCGACGGTGATGTCCTGGGTCGTGCGTCACTTGCCTGTAAACCCTGGCGAGAAGTACAACGAGACTATCGTGCCTGCACTCGACATCGTGTTCGGCAACACAGGGCGCATCGTGGCGGCGTCGATCGTGGCCTTCTGGGTCGGCGACTTCGCCAACTCGTTCGTGATGGCCAAGATGAAGATCTGGACCGGGGGTAAGCACCTGTGGACCCGGACGGTGGGCTCGACGTTCGTTGGTCAGGGCATCGACAGTGCACTCTTCTACCCAATCGCGTTTGCGGGGATTTGGGATCCGGCAACTTTGATAAAGGTTTCGCTGTTCAATTGGATGTTCAAGGTGATCGTGGAGGTGATCATGACGCCGCTCACGTACGCGATCTGCGGGTTCTTGAAGAAGGCGGAGGGGGTGGACCACTTTGATACTGGGACGAACTTCACGCCGTTTTCGTTGAAGGATGAGTAAGGGGCCAGGCGGTATCCGTGCCGATTTGCACGCACCTCCGACGGGCCGAATTACCCCGGATTCACAGCCCGTACTTGAGGATGCAGTAGATCGCTCGCACGCCGTCGCGCCAGCCGATTTTTTTGCCTTCTTCGTAGGTGCGGCCGGAGTAGGAGATGCCGACTTCGTAGATGCGGATGCCGCGGATCTTGGCGACTTTGGCGGTGATTTCGGGCTCGAAGCCGAAGCGGTCTTCTTCGATGGTGATGCCCTGGATGACCTCGCGCTTGAAGAGCTTGTAGCAGGTTTCCATGTCGGTGAGGTTGAGGTTGGTCACCATGTTGGAGAGGGTGGTGAGGAAGGTGTTGCCCAGGCTGTGCCAGTAGTAGAGGACGCGGTGGCACTCGCCGCCGGCGAAGCGGGAGCCGAAGACGACGTCGGCGCGGCCGTCGATGACGGGGGCGAGGAGCTTTGGGTACTCGGCGGGGTCGTATTCCTCGTCGGCGTCCTGGATGATGACGGCATCGCCGGTGGCGCGCTTGATGCCTGTGCGGAGGGCGGCGCCTTTGCCGCGATTGATGTCGTGGTAGCAGGCGACGATGCCGTGGGTGGCGGCGAGGGATTCGATCTTGGCTTTGGTGCCGTCGGTGGAGCAGTCGTCGACGAGGATGATTTCGAGGTCGAGGGGTACGCGGCGGATGCGTTCGACGATGCGCTCGATCGTGCGTTCTTCGTTGTAGGCGGGGATGACGACGGACAGGCGCACGGCAACGCTCCTCGTTCGGGTGGGGAGCGGAGTCTACCCGCGATGGGTTGGGGCGTCGATCAGGGCATGCCGGGGACGTGGGTGCCGTGGAAGAGATAGCTGCCCAGGCCGATGGTGAAGAGGGTGCAACCGTAGAGGGCGTGCTCCAGCGAGCAGAGGAGCAGCGAGCGATTCTTGTGGTAGGTGTACGCGAAGATCAGGCCGCCGGCCATGGTGAGGGTGAGGGCGATCCAGTTGTGGAAGATGACGTGGGCGAAGCAGAAGGCCAGGGCGCTGGCCCAGATCATGTGGTCGGGGGTGCGGAAGGCGTTGCGGTAGCGATGGAAGATGAAGGCCCGGTAGATGATGTTCTGGAGGTAGACGCTCAGCAGCGGGTAGGCGATCATGATCGTGAGCCACACGCCGGGGGCCTGGGTGGGAAGGTCCAGCCATTTTTCGGGGGCGAGGTAGCGCACGATGCCGGCGAGGACGACGACGCCGAAGAGCCAGAGCCCGAGGACGGGCAGCAGGCCGCGCTTGAACCCGGCGGTGTTCCACAAGACGGTGCGGTCGAAGCGGTCGTCGAGCATCAGAACGGTGGTGCAGAGGGCTCCCATGAGCGGCAGGCCGATCCAGAAGGGAACTTCTGGCAGGCCCAGGGCGACCATGGCTGGGAGCAGGAAAAAGAGCACTCCGAACTCGAGTTTGCGGGAGAGTGCTTTGGGGTGGGCGATCGCTTGGATGACGGAAATAGTCACGCTCCTTGATTCGGACTTTTTTGGCGAGGCTTGCAGCGAAACAGGGGGTGAGAAGTTATTCGCCTCTCGGGCGGGAGCGGTTCGGGTCGCTCGTCTACGATTTTTGACGAGTCCATATCTAAGGAGCCCACAACGATGACGACCACGCAGACATCCCCGGTAATTTTGGCCGCGAAGCGCACTCCGATCGGGAGGTTTGTGGGCGGGCTGACCAAGGTCCCCTCGCCGGTGCTGGGGTCGTACGCGATTTCGGGGGTGTTCGCGGATCAGCCCAAGCTCAAGGCCGAGGCCGAGGCGGGGCGTGTGGACGAAGTGATCATGGGGTGTGTGCTGCAGGCGGGGCTGGGCCAGAACCCGGCGCGGCAGGCGGCCCTCAAGGCGGGAATCCCCGACACCATCAGCGCGGTGACCGTGAACAAGGTGTGCGGCTCGGGCTTGCAGGCGGTGATGCAGGCGGCGCAGTCGATCAAGGCGGGCGATGGCTCGCTGATCATCGCGGGCGGCTTTGAGAGCATGACGCGGGCGCCGTACTTTGCGAACGTGCGCGACGGGGCGGGGGCGCCGAAGTTTGGGCCCACGCCGTTTGAGGTTCACATGCAGTTTGACGGGCTGCGCTGCGCGTTTGAGTGCTGGGCGATGGGGAACGCCGCGGATTATCTTGCGAAGAAATTTGAAGTCACCCGCGCCGAGCAGGACCGCTGGGCGGCCCGCAGCCACCAACTGGCGGCGCAGGCCACGAAAGAAGGTTGGTTCAAGAACGAGATCGTGGCGCTCAGCGGCGAGCAGTGCATGGACAAGAAGAGCCCCGGCGTGGCGGCGGACGAGGGGATCCGGCCGGACACCACCCTCGAGAGCCTTGCGAAGCTGCGGGCGGTGTTTGACAAAGATGGCACCGTGACGGCCGGGAACGCGAGCCAGATTTCGGATGGAGCCGCGGCGCTTGCGGTCGCGAGCATGCACAAGGCGGAGCAGCTGGGGATCAAGCCGATCGCGAAGATCATCGCGTACCACACCAGCGGAGTCGCGCCCAAGGACATCTTCAGTGCTCCCTCGCTGGCGGTGCCGGCGGTGCTGGCCAAGGCGGGGCTAAAGATGGGCGACATTGACCTATTTGAGCTCAACGAGGCGTTTGCGGCGCAGGTGATGCAGAACATCAAGGGCGCAGGCATTCCGGAGGCGAAGGTGAACATCGCCGGGGGCGGGGTGGCGTTGGGGCACCCGATCGGCGCGTCGGGGGCACGCGTGCTCACCACGCTGATTCACCAACTGCACCGCACCGGGGGCAAGCGTGGTGTGGCGGCCCTGTGCCTGGGCGGGGGCAACGCGGTGGCGATGGTCATCGAGGTGTAAATGGAACCCATGAAGGTGACAGAGGGGTTCGCGGGGGAGTTTGCCGCGGCGTGGTATGCCGCGTGGAACTCGCGCGATGTCGACGCGATCATGGCGCTGTACGCGGCTGATATCGAGCACTCCTCGCCGTTCATCAAGCGCTACAACGACTCGGATGATCTGAGTCTGAAGGGCTTGGATGCGGTGCGCGACTACTTCGCGCGGGCGATTGCGCGGAACCCGACGCTGTCGTTTCATCCGCGGCACCTGGCGATCGGCCTGCAGAGCGTGGTGCTGGTGTATTCGCGCATGACGGGGGATCTGGCGGCCGAGACGTTTTGGTTTAATGGCGCGGGAAAGATTGTGCGGTCGATCTCGCACTATGAGTTGGCGTGAGGAAGGGGCGGGGTTGCGCGGCGCGGACGACCTTTCGCGGGCTCAGTTCCGGGGCTGTGAGCTGGAGGGTCTACGCGGCGGAGGCGTTCGCGTACGCTGTGGCCTTACGTGAGTAAATCCACCCCAACTGTCGTTCCATCGAAGTGGTCACGCTTCGGTGTGCCCCTGGTCTGCGGGCTGCTGCACAGCCTGTGCATGGTGCTGGCGGCTCCGCCTTTGGCGTGGTGGCCATTCGCGCTGTTGTCGATTTCGCCGCTGGTGTATGGGGCGTCGCGCCCGGGGGCAAAGGCGTGGCGTGATGGCGTGATGATGGCGCTGGGGGCCATCCCGCACTGGCTGGTGATTCAGTGGTGGGTGCATGACGTCACGGCGGCGGGCTTTGTGCCGTTCGTGCTGGTGCTCACGGCGCTCACGGGCGTGGCGACGGTGTCTTTGGTGGTGGCGGCGAGATTTTCGCCACGGGTGCCATGGGCGGTGCTGGCGGCGGTGTGCTGGACGGGCGTGGAGTATTTCCGTGGCGAGTTGTTTGGAGACGGGTACGCGTGGGGTTTCCCTGTGCATCCGCTGATTGACGCGCCCGGGGTCGCGGGGCTGGCGAGCGTCGGTGGGGTGTACCTGGTGTCGGCGTTGCTGTCATGTTTTTCGGGCGGGTTGGTGGACGTCGTGCGGGGACGAGCGGGCGGCGCGGGGGGGAAGGGGTGGCTGGCGTGGGGCGTGGCGGGCGTGGTTGTGTTGCCGCTGGCGTGCGGGGCGGGGTACTTCGTGTCGCCTCCGGCCCGCACGGGCGACACGGTGACGATCGCGGCACTTCAGACCAACCTCTCCCAGAGCAACAAGATCAAGTGGAGTATCGATGAGGAGATTCGCGATCTGAAGCGATTCTTCACGCTCACCCGCGAGGCGGCGGAGCAGCGTCCGGACCTGATCGCGTGGCCCGAGACCATGACGCCCGGTGTAACGCTGGTGCCGGAGGCGAACGCGGAACTGAAACGGGAGCAGATCATCTTTACGCTCGCGGACGGCTCGCCCCTGGCGGCGACGGCGCTCACGGAGGCGGTGCTGCGGTTTCAGGGTGAGCTGGGTATCCCGATGATCGTGGGTGAGGAGGCGCTGGACGGGCTGAAGGTGGAGGTGCTGGACAAGGGTGTGCACATCACGCAGAAGGCGCGGTACAACAGCGCGTTCATGCTGCTGGGCGGGAAGGTGGCGCCCGGGCGGTACGACAAGATGCGGTTGACACCCTTTGGGGAGACGATGCCGGGGATTCGCAACTTTCCCTGGTTGCAGCAAGCGCTGCTGGACATCGGGGCCAAGAACATGCGGTTTGATCTGGCGATGGGGAAGGATCGGTTTGTGTTCAAGGTGCCGCGGCCGGGGAGGGAGGCGCTGCGGGTGGTGACGCCGATCTGCTTTGAGATGTCGGTGGCGCCGGTGTGCCGCGAACTGGTGTTTGCGGCGGGGGTGCGCCGGGCGGATGTGATCGTGACGGTGACGAATGACGGGTGGTTTGGGGATAGTGACTTGGCGCGGCGGCAGCATTTGCAACTGGCCCAATGGCGGGCCGCGGAGCTTGCGACGCCGGTGGTGCGGGTCGTTAATACCGGCATTTCGGCGTTTATCGATGAGCGGGGTGTGGTGCAGGCCAGTGGCGTCGAGGGGGAGCCGGGGCGATCGCGTATTGAAGGAATTTTGGTACGGCCGGTGAAGCTGGTGGGGGGT
>JBAZUW010000083.1:0-14305 GCA_041661205.1 Phycisphaerales bacterium | reverse complement strand
GGCACCACCTGGGCCCCGCTCGGCTCGGGACTTACCGGGACCAGTCAAGCAGAGGTATTCTCACTTGCCGTGATGCCGAACGGCGATCTCATCGCGGGGGGCTGGTTTGACACTGCAGGAGGCGTCTCGGTCAATAAGATCGCCAGATGGAACGGCTTGACCTGGGCTCCGCTCGGCAGTGGGCTGAGCAGCGCCGATGACTTTTACGGCGTGTTCGCGCTCGCCGTGATGCCCAGCGGCGATCTCATTGCCGGGGGCTCTTTCAACAGCGCCGGAGGCATAGCGGCCAACAATGTTGCTCGCTGGAACGGAGCGGTTTGGGACGCCCTCGGCTCGGGAGTGGACGCTGAAGTCCGTGCGCTCAAGGCGACAGACGCTGGAGATGTGGCCGTCGGCGGATTGTTCGTTACCGCTGGAACCAGCCCCTCGTCATACTTCGCCCGGTACACATTTGGATTGCCGGCAGTTTCTAGCTTAGCTTCGGTGACCACCTGCCCATTAGAAATGGCCAGCTTCAACGCCACCGCCACCAGCGACTCCCCGCTCACCTACGCCTGGCGGCACGCCTCCACCCCCATCGACCCCCTGCTCAACCCATCCGCCTCCACCGAAACGCTGGTGCTGTCGAATGTTCAACCCGCCGACTCCGGGTTTTACGACTGCGTCATCACCAACGCCTGCGGCAGCGTCACCTCGAACGCCGCGGTGCTCACCATTCGGGCTCCCTCCGACCGCGCCTGCGGCGGCCCGGGCTGCGACCCGGACGTCAACCACGACGGGCTTGTTGACCAGGCCGACATCGACTACCTCATCACCGCGATCGCGGGCGGCGAAAACCCAACGGGGATCGACCCCGACTTCAACCACGACGGAAATGTTGACCAAGGCGACGTGGACGCCTTGCTCAACTACGTCGCCGGAGGGCCTTGCCCATGATGAAGTTGAGCATTCTTTCGTTGGTTGCCGGAATTGCGTGCATCGGCGGCGCACAAACACTTGCCCAGCCCGCCCAGTTTACCGATCTTGGCGAACATCTTGGGCCGGAACTGTTTTCCGTGCCGGTGCAGTTGCAAGATTCGAATGACATTCAATGGTTCCGCATCGTGCTTCCTGCAGTGAGCGCCGACGGTGGGTATGTTGACATTCGATCGGAGTACCCCCACGCACCGCTCCGCTACGCCGCCCCTTACGGCTGGCTGGGACGGCCCGATATGCTCGTGTTTTCGAGCCAAGGTGGCTATCTAAACAGGTCGGACCCAGGCGCGGGGCTTCTGAACCAGATCGTGGTTTCATGGGGAGACACCGACCCAAGAACGCCTCTCTGTGTCTACTACGACGACGAGTTCGACCCACACTACGAGTGTGGCCATCCCTTTGACGGGTTCAGCGGCGATCTCGAAGGGGGTGAGTATTGGTTGGCGGTCGGTCAGTTTGTCTTGTATCCACTTCCCTTGACAGTTCCGTGGTCCGCGCATTCGGATCGCCCGGCCGGAGCGAACCCCGAGCGTCTGACGACATTGATCTTCACCATCCAGCCCGCGGGCGTTCCCTACTGCGACCCTGACATGAACTGGGATGGCAACGCCGACGCTGGCGACATCGACTACCTCATCAACGTCATCGCGGGCGGCGAAAACCCGACCGGCCGCAACCCTGACTTCAACCGCGACGGCAATTCGGACATGGGGGATGTGGATGCGCTGATCAACGTGATCGCCGGGAGTGGGTGTCCGTGAGAGGAAGGCACTAGGGACCAGGCATTAGGCACTAGGGACTGAGTTGCGGCTCGAAGTGTTGATCTACCTTCAAGCCCCGTGCGCGAGCGCGGGGCTTTTTCTTGATGGTGTGCGTGTTGGTGATGGTGTTGTGGTGGGTGGGGTATCTGGCCGATATGCTGCTCGCGGCCGGGTGCGTGGTGGCACGCCCCCGCCTCGCGTGGACTGGTGCTCGCTGGCTGGATTGGACTTCCCTCCGCATGACTGAATCAACCCCAAGGCCGGTGACACTGATCGGTGGCGGCGGGCACGCGCTGGTGGTGGCCGAGGCCATCGGTCAGGGCGCGGTGCTGGTTGGTTTTTATGATGATGACCCGGCGGCGAAGCTTGGGGGCGCGGCTCAGGTGCCGTGCCTGGGCTCGCTCGCCGAGATTCCTGCGGCGCTGGAGCCCTGGTTCATGCTCGGGCTGGGCGATCTTGGGCTGCGGCGGCGGGTGCTGGGCGCGCTGGGGCGGGCGCGCAGCTTTGCGATCACTCATCGAACCGCGTTCGTGTCGGCGAACGCGGCGATCGGCACGGGCGTGTTTGTGGGGCCGCACGCGGTGGTTCACACCTTTGCGAAGGTCCGGGATCACGCGATCATCAACACCGGGGCGATCGTCGAGCACGAGTGCGAGATCGGCGAGAACGCGCACATCGCTCCTGGGGCGGTGCTGGGGGGGAATGTGATGGTGGGGGCCGACACGCTGGTGGGGATCGGGGCCCGGGTGATTCCGGGCGTGCGGATCGGGCGGGGGTGCGTGGTGGGGGCGGGGGCGACGGTGATCCGCGATGTGGCGGATGGGGCGAAGGTGGTGGGGGTGCCGGCGCGGGCTTATTGAATCTTGCCGCGAAGGGCTTTGGCGCGTTCCAAGATGCCCTGTTCGAAAGCGGCTTTGTCCAGGCTGCGTTCGAGGGCGGGCCCGAGCTTGAAGTTCCATTTTACATCGTGCTCGATGCCGCCGGGGATGACGTTGGCGATGATGTCGGGCCCGGGGTATTCGTAAAACGGGGCGTTGACGGGGACGACGGTGCGGATGGGTTCGTACCCGTCCTTGGTGACGCGGACGTCGTAGGCGCCGTAGTAGGTGAACTCGGCTTCGAGCGGGGTTTCACCGAGCTCGACATCGTTGGCCCAGACGCGGGCGCCGCTGGGCTCGCTGGTGACGATGAGCTTGCGGGAGAGGCAGCCGCCGAGTGTGCAGAGAAACGCGGCCAGCAGCAGGCCCGGTATGACTTTGCTCACTTGGCGGCCTCCATGGTGGTGGGCGTGTCGAACTCGTCGCCCCGGAAGAGGTTTCCGAGGTATGCGCGGCGCACCGTCGGGTCGTTGACGAGTTGGCGGGGCGTGCCTTCGGCGAGGACGCCGCCGGCTTCGATGATGTAGGCCCGGTCGCAGACGCGGAGGGTTTGCTGCACGTTGTGATCGGTGATGAGGAAGGCGATGCCGCGATCCGCAAGGCGGCGGATTTCGCTCTGGAGATCTTCGACCGCGATGGGGTCGACGCCGCTGAAGGGTTCGTCGAGCAGAATCAGGCGAGGCTCGGTGACGAGGGCGCGGGCGATTTCCAGCTTGCGGCGCTCGCCGCCGGAGCAGGTGCGGGCGGCGTGGCGGGCTTTGTGGCTGAGGCCGAACTGTTCGAGGAGGGCGGCGGCGCGGTGCTTGCGCTGTGTGCGGGTGAGGCCGCGGGTTTCGAGAATGGCGAGGAGGTTGTCCTGACAGGAGAGGCGGCCGAAGACGCTAGGTTCCTGGCTGAGGTAGCCCATGCCGGCGCGGGCCCGCTTGTACATGGGAAGATTGGAGACGTCGCGGCCGTCGAAGAGGACCTGGGTCTGACCCCGGTCCGGGTCGATCATGCCGATGGTCATGCGGAAAGAGGTGGTTTTGCCGGCGCCGTTGCGGCCGAGGATGCCGACGACCTCGGCGCGTTCCACGCCGAAGTTCACATCATCGACGACGACGCGGCCGTTGTAGGTCTTGCGGAGCTTGAGGGCGTGCAGCAAGGGCATGAGGGCGAGTGTAGGGGTTTGGAGGGTGCAACGCGGGTGTGGGAAAGGCGGTACAACTGGCGGGTCTGGCGGCGCTCGCTCTGGAATAGAAGCGTGGGGTGACTATGCGGCTGATGGTGCGAAAAGCAATCTACCGGGCGTTTCCGGAGCTGGACTCGTTCAGTAATGAGCGGTGCAAGCGGTTTGTGCAGGCGGCGAAGCGGCCGTGGGGTGTGAAGGCCCGCATGTTGGGCGCGGGGGTGGGTACGTTTCTTGTGAGCGCGGTGTTGCTGGACGCGGCCATCGTGCTGGTGGTGAGCGAAATACAGGGGCCGCGGCAGGTTGACCCGCCGACGCCGATTCTGGCGTTGTTGGTGATTGGTTTTATCGCGATCCTGGCAGGGTGCGGCGCGCTGGGGCTGGTGGCAAAGGACTTCGTGCTTCGGCGGCGTTTGCGCGATGTGCTGCGCACGCGTGGGCGCTGCCACTCGTGCCGCTATCTGCTGGTGGGCGTCGCGGTCAGCCCGACTCACGAGGTGGTGTGCCCGGAGTGCGGGTTTGTCAGCAGTGTGGACGCATCGCTGGGAGAGCTGGCGACCGATGAGGCGGGGCGAGTGCTGTATGAGCCTTCGGAGGCGTCGCTGCGGGAGGGGCCGCGTTGGCTGACGCCGACGCGGCGGGCGGCGATTCGGCGGTGGGGGGTTCGCGTGGCGGTTGCGATGCCGCTGATTTTCATGGCGGCGCTGGCGGGGTACTTTGTGTTCCTCAGCTACCAGGCCAGCTTCGCGCGGGCGGATCGGCCGGGGCCGAAGGGCTTCCGTGATTTTCAGATGGCGCACCTGCCTTCGGGGGTCACGGCGGAGTCGCCCAACTCATGGGACGTCTTTGAAACCGTGTACAGCCGGCTGCAGAACCTCGAGATCGCGGCCCGGCCCGCGGATTATGTCGACAAGTCCGGCGTCGCGATTCGGCTTGATTACTCCTCGATCGGCGATGAGCCAGGAAGGAACTTCTCGCAAGACCAGGCGGAGGAGTATCGCGCCGGCCAGCGGGCGGCGACCAAGGTGATCGAGGCGCTTGAATCATCGACCATCTTTGCCGACATTCGCGAGATGGTCAGCCGGCCGCGTCATACGGAGGTGATGGCATGGGATCCGAAGCGTCCCGCGGTCACAGGTCTTTTGTCCGAGCTCGGGCGGGCGCGCTATTTGGCACGGCTCCTAGGCGGGAGGATGCACATGGCACGCGAGGCCAATGACCCGGCGCGATTCCGCGATTCGCTGGAGCTGTGCTTTGGCCTCTCCCACATGTGCCAAACGCAGCCCTATGTCATCAGTTGGCTGGTGGGCGTGGCGATCGAAGGACTGGGGTGGTCGCGCGTGAATAAAGTGCTCTTCAACTCGCCGAGCGGGGAGTGGCTGGACGTGATCGAGCCGGTGGCGTGGAAGGTGCTGCACGATCCTGCGTCCATCACCTTCGCGCTTCAGGGGGACGAGCTTGGCAATCTCGACAATGTGGCATGGCTCTTTGAAGAGCCGTCGCGCGTAAGGCTCGGCAGGCTGTCTTCAGATATCCGCACCATGACCGGTGGGGGTGGGGCCACGCCCGATCTCACCAAAGCCCTGGGGACTTATTGGCAGAACAAGGCTTATTTTCGACGCCTTTCACAGGCGACGATTGATGCGGCTGAGACGCCGCCATGGAAACGAACGGGTGCCATTCCCGACCCCGACGCGAGCGGCTTGCTGCTGCCTTCCATCTTCGGCACGGCGTCCGGGCACATCGTGGCCAATGTTGATCAGTTGCACACCACGCGTGCCGGCGTGATTGCGATGATCCGCATCGAGCGGTACCGCGTGGAGCATGGGCGATACCCGTCGTCGCTGGCGCAGGTTGAGGCGGAATCGCCGCGGCCCTTGCCCGTAGATCCCTTTTCGGGTCAGCCGCTGGGATATAGGGTGGTGGATCCGGCGACCGATCCGTTCGGCCGCGGCTACATCCTGTACTGCGTTGGCAAGGACAAGCTCGACGATCATGGCAAGGACGTTTCGCCTCGCGTGTACTCGCCGGGGCAGGCCCCGCCGGGCACGGACTACTTCATCAATGACCCGCGGCGGTGAGAGCGTGTGCCACCCTGATGCGTTTCGCATCGTGGTGGGCTTCGCTTCGTGGTGTGCTCCATGTCCGACAACTTCGACGCGCCTCATGTCGATTCGAGGCGAATGGTCGTGGCACGGGATGTGTCTGGCTGTCCGCCACGGGATCAAGTATCCCGAGCGATCACCGCTAACCACTCCGCGTTGCCGCCCCCTTTGCCCTTTAAGTCGGCCCCGCCAAGCACGGGAGACTTGGTGAGGCTGCGCACGGAGAAACCGGCGGCCGCGAGCAGCGCGACGGTTTGGTGGGTGATCTCCAAGGCTTGCTCTTCGGGAAGGATTCCCTTGGGGGGTAGCTTGCCGCCCCGGTCTTTGAACTCGTAGTGGGGTTTGATGAGCGTGATGAGGTGGCCGCCGGGGCGGAGCCATTTCATTGCTACGGGCACCAGCAGGCGCTGGGGCGTCCAGCCGAGGTCGGCGACGACGAGGTCGACTGGCACCTCGGGCGGCTGTGCGTGCAGCGCGTTGGTGCGTTCCATCACTTGCACTCGCGGGTCTTTGCGGAGCGTCCACGCGAGTTGGCCGTAGGCGGTGTCGATTGCGTAGACCTTGGCGGCCCCGGCTTGGAGTAGGCAATCCGTAAAGCCCCCTGTGGAGCAGCCGAAGTCGGCGCAGGTGAGGCCGGTGGGGTGAATGTCAAAGGCGGTCAGGGCGTGGCGGAGTTTGTGGCCGCCGCGACCGACGTAGCGGGGCTCCTGCGGCGTGTCTTGTGGCGTAGGCGAACTCACACGTGCCCGAAGCTGGTTTTCACTTCGCCCGTGCGCGGGTCGGCGTCGCTGGTGGAGAGGCCCAGCAAGCAGATGCCCAAGCGGTCGGCCGTCGCAACCATTTCGCTCTTGTCAAGCATGATGACGTCGCCCGCGGAGAGGGCAAGGCAGGTGCCGCCCGCGGCGTGCAGGTTGTTAATCGTGTTGATGCCCACGGTGGGGACATCCGAGCGCCGGTCGTGCCCGAAGCGGGCGCCCTTGAGAAGGGTCCAGGGGCGACGGCGGCACAGGTTGCCCGAACGCTCGATCATGCGGTCGGTGCCCTCGATCGCCTCGACGCTGATGACATCGCGCTCGCGCACCGCGACCGACTGGCCGATGTCGAGGCGCAGGAGCTGCGTGAGCAGAGGCCACGCCAGTTCGATGTCGGCCTGCTGGGCGGGGGTGGGCTGGAGCTTGGTCATGACGCCGACGTCGGCCATGGCGTCGGGGATGGGGGCGGTGCTGTCGAGGAGTTTGACGCCGCAGCGATCGAGCTCGTCGGCCACAGCCCCGAGCACCGCGTGCGAGCGCTTGTCGAAGCGCAGGTGCTTGTACCAGGCCTGGAGTGTGGGCCAATCCGGCATGTTGCGGAAGACCCGCCAGGGGTCGTACATCAGCTTGGCTTTGTCGACACGCCCGACCATGATGGCGTGGTGCACGCCCAGCTTGCTGAGGATGCGCCCCCAGCTGCCGATGCGCAGGATGCCGACCTCGCGGAACGTGGAGCAGAGGCCGGGGAGTTCGGCGTCGAACTGGTCGGCCAGGCCAAGGCCGTGGACGGGGTGTCCGGAAGCCCGCAGGGAGCGGGCGATGAGGATCGGTAGGCCGCCGCCACCGGCGATCAATCCGATCGCGGTGGGGGGAGGCGGGTGGTCTGGGAGAATCTGGAGCATGAGAGAGACAGACGCCCGCGCCGACGGGCAGTGAACCGAGCCGCCCGGACGGGCGACTTCCCACGAATCTCCGGGCGGCGGCGATCCGAGTACGAATCCGCCCGAAAACACCAACAAGCCCAACAGTATCGGCGATAGCCGCGAACGAGGGCGAGAAGGAACCCATGGTACGTGTGACGAGGGACAGGTTCCACCCGGGAGGCGGCGTTTGTTTGGGTTGTGGAAGGATTGTCGATGAGCGGAGGTTCATGGAGCGCCCCTGACGGGCAAATACGGGGCTTTCGGGGCTGTCGACTGCCGATAGAAATTACATGAGCGGCCATGGATTGGACATCGTGGAGTCGGGCGGGCGCGAGGCGGGGGGGCGGGACTTCGGCGAAGTCGGGCCCGACGGGCGGGCACGCTTGCCTCAGGTTGCCGGTGGGCGTCCGGCGCTGCAGGTGTACTTTCGGTGCGCCAACGCGTACCTCCGCGTGCTGCGGGCGGCCGACGGCACCCACTACCTCGCACGCTGCCCGTCATGCGGCAAGTCGACCAAGT
This sequence comes from Phycisphaerales bacterium, assembly GCA_041661205.1. Lineage (GTDB taxonomy): Bacteria > Planctomycetota > Phycisphaerae > Phycisphaerales > UBA1924 > RI-211. The sequence goes on along the minus strand of JBAZUW010000083.1, from coordinate 6,224 downwards.
TTCTCGTGGGTGAGGGGGGGACCGACCAGCGGTTCTTTGAGATGTCGTGCCGGTAGATTTTTCGCGGCGGACCTTGATCTCTCTACAATGTCACGTGATAAGAGGATCCAGCTCCATGGTTTTTCGTGCTCACATCCAGAACGGCCGCGTGGTTGCTGACAATCGGATCGAGCTCCCGAATGGGACGCCGGTGCGTGTTGTTCCCGAGGCGAAGCCGAGCAGAGTTGCGCGGGTTCGCCGCGCGGCTGCGAAGCCCCGTCGGGGTGCCGCAACGTTTGCTGAGAGCTTTGCCGTGTTGGTGGGAGCGTGCCGGGGTTTGCCGGCGGATGCGGCGTCGCGTTTGGATGACTACCTGTACCAGGATTCGCGATAGCGCGACAGGCGTGGCAGGCGGCGCTCAGGGCCAGGCGAACCGGAATGGCGAAAGACGCGCACGAACCACTGACGGTCTTCGCGGACACAGCTTTTTTCGTGGCGATCATGAATCGTCGAGACGCGCTGCACGACGCGGCACTTGAGTGGGCTCAGCGGCCGCGGCTCAGGCTTGTCAGCAGTGAGTACGTCCTCATCGAACTCGCAAACTTTTTGGCCAAGTCGAATCAGCACCGTGCCGTGGCAGCTCTTTTCTCGCCCAGCCCATCCCAGCCGCTCACGATTGTGGCCGGGTCCAAGACCATTCTTCGCGCGGCATTAGGCCTGTATTCAAAGCACGATGACAAAGCATGGTCACTTACGGATTGCACATCCATGGCAATCATGAAGCGACAGCGGCTTCGACGTGTGCTGACCCCGGACCATCACTTCAAACAGGCGGGCTTCGAGACGCTGCTGTGAGCCGAAAACGGAGGTTTCGCGCCTCATCATGCCCGAACTCCCCGACATCGAGTTGTACTGCGAAGCGCTGCGCCGGCGAGTGGTGGGGCATACCGCCAAGTCGATCATTGTGAAGTCGGTATTTCTGCTGCGCAGCGTGGAGCCGCCGGTGGAGGCGATCGAGGGGCGACTGGTTCGGGGCGTTTGGCGGCTTGGCAAGCGGGTGGTGGTGGAGTTTGAAGGTGAACTGTTCGTCGTCATTCACCTGATGATCGCGGGGAGGCTGCGATGGGCGGACGCGCCCGCCCCTGACTTCGCCTCACCCGACGCCGGACCTGAGTCTGCAAAGGTCCGGGTCGGTTTGGGTGCAAACGCCAGTGGTTGGAGCAAGATCGACCTCGCGCGAATCCGGTTTGATTCCGGCACGCTCACCATTACCGAGGCCTCGCAGAAGAAGCGCGCGGGACTGTGGGTGGTCGCCGGGCGCGAAGGGCTGCACGAGCACGACCCGGGAGGCGTCGAGCCCCTGACGTGCACGCGAGCGGAGTTCGTTGCCACGCTCACCCGTGAGAATCGCACGCTCAAGCGGGCCCTGACCAACCCGCATGCCTTCGCGGGCATCGGCAACGCCTATAGCGACGAGATTTTGCACGCCGCCAGGCTGTCGCCAATCGCGCTGACGGGCAAACTCAGGTCCGAGCAGCTCGCTCACCTCCACGAAGCCACGCGCGACACGCTGGCGATGTGGGCCGCAAAGCTGAAAGGCGAGTTTCTCGAACCTCCCCCCGGCCGCTTTCCCGGCCCCGGCGATGTCACGGCCTTTCGCCCCGACTTCGCGGTTCATGGCAAGTTCGGCCAGCCCTGCCCGGTCTGCGGCCACAAAGTCCAGCGCATCATCTACAGCGAAAACGAAGTGAACTACTGCCCCACCTGCCAGACCGGTGGCAAGGTTCTCGCGGACCGCTCGATGTCGCGATTGCTGGGAAAGGACTGGCCTCGAACGGTGGAGGAGTGGGAGGCGTAGTCGGCGAAGCACTCACGAAACCTCGCGTGCCGCCCTTTCGAAATCGGTCAGCTTGGTAGCTTTGGCCGGTGCGGGCCGCGGCACGGGCACGCCGGCCGCCTTGTGCGTGGCTGCGGTGATGATGCCGACGCCCGTGACCACGCCCGCCGCGCCCACGACGCCCACACCCAGGCCCTCCTTCTTCACCTTCTTGGCCAGGCCCACGGTGTTGCTCTTGATGGCGGTTCCGGCGCCCTTGGCTGCCGCTTTGATGGTGGCCCCGGGCGCGGCCTTCAGATTTCTGGCTCCCGCGGGCACGCCGGTGATTGACTCTTTTACGCTAACGCCGACCACTTTGGCGCCGCTGGCGAACTGCTTGCCAACCGCCGTGGCGCCGCGGTTGACGTCGCCGATCGCCTTTGCCGCTGCCTTCTTGATCGTCTGAGCCTTGGCCATGATGAGCTCCTGTGTGGGGCACTGCGTGCCGCCCTTGTATATTACGGAGTCTGGAAGTCGGGTTGCAGCGGTGGCGTGGCTGGCGTTACGGCGTGCCGGCGTGCAGCCCGCGCGAGTGCAAAACCTCCACCAACGCCGCGGGATGATCGGTCTGAATGCCCGCGGCCCCACGGTCCACCGCGTCCTGCCAGGCCTCGGGCGTGTCGGCCTTGCCCAGGCGATCAACGTAAATCGCAACGTGATGCGTGTGGGCGACAGCGATGGTGGCGTCGTTAAAGTCGCCTGCGTCGAAGGCCGCGACGCGCAGATCTGCCGCCTTGATGGCCGCGGTCAGAGCCTCGGGGCTGTCCGCCTCGGGCATTACGCGCCAAGCCGGGCGCAGGCGATGGATTTCGAGCAGTTCTTCTCCGCCGTAGATGACGACATGCTCGCCCATGCCGGCATCTTCGATGGCTTTGACGAGTGCCGCGGGCTGGGTCTGCTTGTTGTCGACGTACACGTTGATGCGGCCTTTGGCCAGGGCGAGGGCTTCGGCGAAGGTGGGCACGCGGGTTCCGGTGAATGCGGGCGCGAACTTCGCGCCCGCGTCCAGCTCGCGGATCTGCCCCAGCGTGAGCGACTCGACTTTCCCCGAGCCGCTCGTCGTCCGGTCCACGGTCGAGTCGTGCATCAGCACCAGCTGTCCGTCCGACGTCGTTCGCACGTCGCACTCGAAGTAGTCGGCCCCGGCGGCGATCGCGCCCTCAAAGGCAGGCAGCGTGTTCTCCGGGTGTGAAAGGTGTTCGCCTCGGTGAGCGATGACCGCGACGCGGGGCGGCACCGCGCACGCTCCAAGCACCGTCGCCAACGCACACATCATGGCGCCCTGTATCAGTCGCATGCGCACCCCCTATCGGCTCGCCAGCTTCGCGTCATCTTGCAAAACGCGCGCGTCGTCCCGCGGCTTGGAGACATCCAGCGTCGCCTTCCCTGTGATCAGCCTCGCGTCGCGAGCGAAGAGCAGCCAGTTCCAGAACCACTGGGCCGCCACGCTCAGGCGGCTGCGAAAGTTCACGATCGACATCACGTGGATCGCCCCCCAGATGACCCAGGCTGGGAAGCCGGCGAACTTGAAGCCCGCGATGTCGGCCACCGCCTTGGCTTTGCCGATGGTCGCCATGCTGCCCAGGTCGCGATAGATGAACGGTTTTCGCGGTGGGGGTGCGCTGCCGCGCGACTTGGCGGCGATCTCCGCGGCGATCAGCCGCCCGGCGTACTTGCCCATCTGCAGGCCGCCCTGCGCGACGCCGGGCACCTGCTGACCGGTGTCGGCGCTCTTGGCAGCAGCCATGTCGCCGACCACGAATACCTCAGGGTGCCCGGGCACACTGAGGTCGGGGCCGACGACGACGCGCCCGGCGCGGTCCAGCGGCACACCCATGCTCTTGCCGATGGGGCTGGCCTGAACCCCGGCCGCCCATAGCACATTTCGGGCCGGCAGAAACTCGTCACCTAGCCACACGCCGTCGGGTGTGATGTTGGTCACGTGCTTGCCGAGGCGTACCTCGACGCCCATGGCCTCCAGGTCGCGCTTGGCGCGGGCGCTCAGCGACTCGGGGAAGGTGGCAAGCAGGCGCGGGCCCCCTTCGAGCACAAGCACGCGGGTGGTCTTGGTGTCGATGTTGCGGAAGTCGGCGGGGATGGTCGTCGCGGCGATTTCCTTGATGGCCCCGGCGAGCTCCACGCCGGTGGGGCCGCCTCCCACGATGGCGAAGGTGAGCGCCGCCCGCCGCCGCTCGTCACTCCCCTCGTATTCGGCGCTCTCAAACGCCAGCAGAATCCGGCGGCGAATCTCCGTGGCATCCTCGATGCTCTTGAGGCCGGGGGCGAGCTTTTCCCAGTCGTCTTTGCCGAAGTAGGAGTGCGTGGCCCCGGCGGCGAGCACGAGGTAGTCGTACTCCATTTCGCCTTCGGCCCCCGCGCTGCCGAGGGCGAAGCGAAGGCGTCGCGTGGCGAGGTCGATGGCCGTCACGGTCGCGAGCGCGACGTGGCAGTTCTGCTGCTTTCGCAAGATGTGCCGAATGGGGGAGGCGATGTCCGCCGGCGAGATGGCGGCGGTGGCCACCTGATAGAGCAGCGGCTGAAAAACGTGGTGGTTGCGGCGATCGACCAGGCGGACATCTGCGGGTACATGGGCCAGAGCGCGGGCTACTTCAAGCCCGGCAAAGCCGCCACCGACGATGAAGACCCTCGGGGGAGTTGAGAGGGGCATGGTGAATGGTAGAGGAGCCGCGGTCACTGGAGACAGTGGGTTACCGCCCACGGGCCGAGCGTGCCGGACGCCAGGATCTCAGCAATCAGGTGTCGAAGGATCGCCGTCCTGTTTGTCGGAGGGCTTGGGGCGAGAGCTCAGGGTTTTCGAGCGCTCGATTCCTGACGCCGGATTTCCGCTTTCAAGGCGACGGCCTGATGTCGAACCTCGGGGTTTGGGTCGTCCAAGAGCTCGGCTAACCTCTCTTGAGCATCGGATTTGAACTCCGACTCACGGTCCCACTTCAATGAGCGAAGAGTCTTGCACGCCGCAGCCCGTAGCTTCGGGTCATCATCAAACATCACTCGCACGAGCATGGGCATGTTTGCATTGCTCACGCCCTCTATGCTGAGCAGGTAATCCGCCCTGTCCGGGCTCTTTGAGTTCAGGTAAACGAACACCGCATCCTCGGGGGAGACGTGGACCGGTTCGGGTCCTTTCCATCGCCACGGGAATTGATTGGCGAAGGCGGCCATCACCGGATCGCTGCCATGGACAATCGTGGTGAGGCAATCGACGATGCCGCGCGACGGATCTCCGGACTGGGCAAGTGACTCAACTGCCAGTAGTCGCTCAAATGCGCTCTTGGAGTTCGTCATCTCGATCAGTTGTGCTTGCACTGCAGGCGAGTTTGTAGCAAGATACGACAGTGAAGTTGTGACCCAATATCTAGATGAAAGCAAGTGCGATTGTGCAAAATCGACCATCGCGGGGATCGCAGGCGTCGCTTCATCGCCGCAAACAGCCAACAGGTCCAGTGCGTCATCCTTCGCCGACTCATCATCGCAGTGGATGAGGTCGATCAGTTGCTGGACGTGAGTGTGCAAGAGGCGACGGCCGTGGATAGCACCGACAACGCCGCGAGATGTTTTTCCATGCGTTGGCAGGTACTCCCACATATCCAAAGCCGCCTTTTTCCGTTCTGGGCCTTCGCTCGCGAAAAATCGGTGGATGGCTTCCTCGAGCGGAGCGGCGGATAGATACTGGGCATCCGCGCCCGCGGGGTCGATCATGCGATAGTCCGCGAGCGTGATTTGAGTGGGGTTCGCGATAAATCGCTTGCGAAGTCGGACGCGAAGTCTGGCTTGCTGCCAACCCCAGAGGTCGTTTCGTGACAAACGAGACTCCAAACTCCAATCTGAGTTTGGCCCCGACTGCGTGCTAATCGCATTCTCCGGCAACCACTGAGCGAGTTCGACTTCAGCTGTCGCTGGGAGGGCAGCCCACCAGCCACTCAAGACAGCCCGCGGCGTGGTACGAATGGTGTATCCCAGAACAAGGAGCAGGGCTGGCCAGCGCAGAAGCACGGTGGCCCGATGAGTTCGAGAGCGACTCGCCTCATCGCGGTGCTGCAGTCTGAAGATTCCAACGACGCCGCGGACGACTGCGCACCAGGTGATGGCCCAGCCAGCTCGATCCAGCACGAGTTCCCAGCCATGTCGTGGGTCCCACCGAAATGCGATCACGATCGCGAAGAAGGCAAAGACCGCCAAATACGCCCAGAATGCCGGGATAGCCAATGTTCGCAGTGACGGTCCGCGTACTGCAAGCATGGTCGCCACGACGAAAGCGATACCGCAGACACCCAGAATTACATCAATACTCGACATCAATTTCCAGTTTAATGGCCGAGATTCCGGCCACCTCAACCTACCACCGATG
>JBAZUW010000082.1:0-14431 GCA_041661205.1 Phycisphaerales bacterium | reverse complement strand
TAGGCGGGTACGCGGGCAGGTCGAGCCCGATGTCGGTGGTCGCCGCCAGGTGGTGGTAGGACTCAAGGTCCAGATGGCACAGGGCAAACGGCCCGGGCATGGAGGCGATGTACTTCGCGAGGGTTTGCCGCCCGAGCAGCCAGTTGAGCAGACTGTCGCCCACGTAGTACCTGTCGACATGCCCGCAGGTGCCGTAGAAGGGGCTGCCCACGCTGATGAACCTGGTCACGTAGCGGTCGAGCGGGTCGCCGGGCTTCTCCTCAAATCGAGCTAGGTAGGTCGCGCCCACCAACCCGCCCTGGCTATGGGCCAGCAGCGTGGCGTTTTCCAGACCTTTGTTGTCGCCGCGAAGCTGGTCGGCCTGCTGGGCGAGCACCCGCAGAAAAGCGTCAAGATAGTCGGCGTTCTCAACCGGCGGGCGCCTCCAGTCATACCCGAACACAAAGTAGTTGACGCCCGCGTCGCGAAAAAACGTCTTGGTCGCGGCATATGGCGTGTAAAACGGCTTCCACCGCACCGGGCCGTTGGGCACCAAAATCCGCCGCTGCGCGTCCTCGCGATCCGGGTTCATCGCCAGCGAGGCGGCCTCGTCACCAAAGATGAGCCCGAAGCCCGCCCACACCGTCTCAAACTGGCCGAAGGGCAACGCGCCCCCATCCGCGTACACCCCCACCGTGCGATCAAGCTGCGAGCCCATGCCCCCAGGGAGCAGAATCACCGTCGGGGCGGCGGGATCGAAGTTCGCGAAGAACTCGCGCCGTTGCCAGTCGTATGCCGCGTCGATCAATGTCGCCCGGGCCGCCTGGTAGCTCATGCTTCGCCCCCTTTACGTTGTGCCACCGACACCCCAAGCCTAACCGCCCGCCGCCCACGCCGCCCCGCAGATCGCCCGGCTTTGCGCGCTCTTTTGAGGTGATCCGCCTGATCTGGAATCGGCCGCGAAGGAACGCCGATAGCATGTAGCCAGATTCATGACCGATGCCAACGCCAAACCCCGCCCGCTCGAGGCTGACGCCTCGCTCTTTCTGCACCCGCAGACCTTGGCTCGCCTGCGCTCCTTTGAGCTTCGCGCCAAAATGATCGTCGAGGGGTTCTCCTCCGGTCAGCACCGCTCTCCATATAAAGGCCTTTCGGTCGAGTTCGCCCAGCACCGGCCCTACGTCGCCGGCGATGACATCCGCCACCTCGACTGGAAAGTCTTCGGGCGCACCGACAAGCTCCAACTCAAGCAGCACCAGCAGGAGACGAGCCTCGACCTCATGGTGATGGTGGATGCCTCGGGATCGATGCTCTACGGCAGCCGCAGCTTTGAAGAAGCCAGCGGCGTGGGCATTAAGGCGAGCATCGATGGCCGGGCCCACTGGAGCAAGTTTGACCACGCCACCGCCCTGGCCGCGGCCCTGTGCTACGTCACTCTCAGCCAGTCCGACCGTGTCGGCCTCACTGTGTTCGCCGACGAAATCCGCGCCCAGGTGCGTCGCAGCAGCAGCCAAGGCACATGGCGGCAGATCGTGGGGGCCCTCAGCCACCACCCGGTGGAAGAGGCCAACAAAGGCCGCGTCACCAACCTCACCCGCACCGTGGACCAGGTCCTCGCCAAGATCAACAACCGCTGCCTCTTCGCCGTCATCAGCGATTTCTTTGTGGACCTTGAAGACGTCAAGACCGCGCTGGCACGCCTCAAGCACGCCGGGCACGATGTCGTGGTCTTTCAGGTGCTCGACCAGAGCGAAGAGCAGTTTGACTTTACCGACGCCGCGCCGTTTCAAGGCCTGGAGGGCGAGCCGACGCTGCGGGTAGACCCCCGCGCCCTGAAGGCGGCGTACCTCGAAATCTTCCGGGCTCACATGGCGGGGGTGGAAAAAACCGCGATGGGCATGGGGTTTGACTACCAACGCATCAGCACGCACGACTGGCTGGGCCCACCCCTGGCGGCCTTCGTCGCCCGGCGCAACGCGATGATCAAGCGGAGCAAATACGCCTAAACCCGCATGGTCTTCATCAATCCAACTCTGGCCATCGCCGGGCTCGCGTGCATCGCGCTGCCCATCCTCATCCACATCCTCATGCGCCGGCGGCGCCGCCCCGTCACCTTCGGGGCGATGAAGTTCCTCATCGAGGCCTACCGGCGTCAACGCCGACGCGTGAACCTCGAACAAATCCTGCTGCTGGCCAGCCGCTGTTTGCTGGTGGCGCTGCTGGCCCTGGCGCTGGGGCGTCCGCTCTTTGGTGCCAAGAGCGGCCTGCTCGGCACCCCCGCCCGCACGGTGTACCTGGTCATCGACAACAGCCTCTCCAGCGCCACCGGCGACGCGATGGAGCGCCTGCGCACGCAGGCCATGAACCTGCTGGGCACGCTGGACGGGGCCCGAGGCGACCGTGCCGCGCTCATCTCCGCCGCCGGCCCGGCCGATGCCCTCATCGCCCCGCCCACCAGTGATCTGGCCGCCGTCGGCGAACTGATCCGCTCGCTGAGCCCCACCGACAGCAAGGCCGACTGGCCGGGGGCCGCCGCCCGCATCCGCGATGACCTCAAGCGCACGCTGGAACAAGAACCCGGGGCCGCCCCCACCGTCGCGCTCTTCAGCGACTTCCGCGCTGGCAGTGCCGATGTCTCCGCCGAGTTGCCCGCGCTGGGTGTGCCCGACGGGCGGCTCACCATCCTCGCCACACCCCCCGCGAGCGACGCGATCGACAACGCGGCCATCACTCAGTTGGAACCCGCGCGGGCCGTGATGCTCGCCAGCGCCGGTGAAGGCGTCAGCGCTCCGATGAAAGTGACCCTGCGCCGCAGCGGCAGCGTGCAGGCGGCCAGTGGCAAGGTGATTCTGCGGGCCGCCGACCCATCGCAAGACTCAGACGAAGCCACCCGGGGCTCCCCCCGCGCCGAGGCCACCTACACCTTCGCTCCCGGCGGCACCACCACCACCGTGCTGGCGACGCTGGACCTGCCCCCCGGAGCGACCAAGAGCCGCGTGCTGGTGACGGCTTCGATCGATCGCGACGCGTTGGAGCGCGACAACAAGTTCAGCCGCACGCTTGATCTTCGCGAGCGTTTGCGCATCGTGCTGCTGGCGACGCCGAGTGATCGCTCGGGCATTCAGGCGTACAAAGCGGGCGACTGGATCGCGTTGGCCCTCGCGCCCGATGCCGAGGCCGCCCTTCGCAAGCGCCGGGGCGAGCAGCTCGCGGTCGAAACCGTTGACCCCTCGCGCCCGCTCGCCGCCGCCACGCTTGCCGACGCGGATGCGATCCTGATCGCCAACCCCGACGCACTGGAAAGCGCCGCGTGGTCGCTCATCAAACAGGCGTCGCAGCAGGGGGCGTTCGTGATGGTCTTCGCCCCTTCGGGCGTGCAGGCCCACGCCTGGACCGATGAGTTCGTGCAAGCCCTAGCCCCCGGCTGGATCATTTCAGGCGAGGCGAAGGCCTTCACGCCCCCGACCGGACTGCAGGTGGGCACCTCGCCGATGCTCCGCGCCATCGCGGGCGAACTGCCCGAGCTGCTCAAGCCCGTGACAGTGCAAAAACTCCTGCCCACCACCGGGCCCGGGGCCGAAACCTTGCTCGCGCTGAGCGACGGCACGCCCGCCGTGGTGGCTGCCACCCGCGAGACCGGGGCGGCCGGCAGCCTGGTCTACTGGGCCATCGCCCCGGAACTTTCATGGACCGATCTTCCCACCAAACCCCTGATGGTGCCGCTGATGCAGGAACTCGTGCGGCAAGGCGTAGGCCTCTCCGGCACGCCCCGCGTGGCGATCGCCGGGCAGTCTCCGGCGCTGCCGCTGGGGGCCGCCGAACTCGCGCCTGTCAGCGGCGCACCGATCACCATCGAGCCCGGCGGGCGGCTTACGCGCCCCATTCGCATCGCGGGCACCTACACCATTCGTGCCAAAGGCGGCGCCACGCTGGGGGTGATCTCCTTCAACCCTGACACCCGCGCCAGCGACACCACACCGGCCGCCCAGCAACCGACCGAGCGCTGGCTCGCGGGGCTGGGGGGCGAGGTGACATGGGTGAAAGGGGATGGCGCGAGCCCCGCTGGCAGCGCCCGCCCCGCCAGCGATGAGTCCTCGCCGCTGAGTTTCATTTTGCTGGCCGCGGCCTTGGCCCTCGCACTGGTCGAGCTCGTCATGGCCCGCTTCTTCAGTCACGCGACCGTCGACACCCCCACGGAGCGTGCGGCATGAGCGGCTTCCTCGATCGAGTGCTGGGCCTGCGTCACCTCTCTTCCGGAGGGGAGGGCGTGAGCTTCGGCTTCGCGCACCCGCTCCCCGCGTGGGCGTGGGTGCTCATCGCGCTCGCGTGCGCCCTCGCGGCCTTCTGGAGCTACTCCCGTCTGCTCGGACAAAAACGGGCTCGCTGGAGCCTCGCCTCCCTGCGCACACTGCTGCTGGTGCTGGTGGCGGTGCTCCTATGCGGCCCGCAACTGACCAAGCAGAATGAACGCGTGGAGCGAGACTGGGTGGTGGTGATGGCCGACCGCTCCGCCTCCATGACCATTCAAGATGTAGACTCGGCGAAAGGCCGCGAAAGCCGGGATGAGCAGTTGCAGGCCGCCTTGGCCAAAGCCCGGCCCGAGCTCGACGCCCTCGCAAAGACTCGCAATGTGCTGCTCCTGGGGTTTGATTCCGGCATTTACGACTTGCCGCCGGACGCGGCTCTGGCCCCGCCCGCCGGGCAGCGCACCGCGATTGGCCAATCGTTCGATTTCATGCTCCGCCGCCTGGCGGGCAAGCCCCTGGCGGGCGTGGTGCTGCTCAGCGACGGGCGCTCGACGGATGAAGTCTCGCGAACCACGCTGCGCGAACTGGTGTCGGCGCAGACGCCGGTTTTCGTCTCGCCCCTGGGCAGCGACAAGCCCCTGCCCGACCTGGCCCTCACCAAGATCGACGCCCCCAGCGCCGCGTTCGTGGGCGATGTGGTGCCCGTCACCGTCACGCTCGACCAGCTTGGCGACAAGTCCACGCCCCTTGGGGGCAAGGTCGAACTCGTCGACGACGCCACCGGGCTGGTGCTCGACAGCAAGCCCATTCCCGAATCCGGCGGCAAAATTTCCCTCTCCAGCCAGCCTGACCAGGTGGGCAACCGCACCTGGACCGTGCGCCTGGTCCTCGACAAGCCCGACCTCAGCGACGAAAACAACCACGCCAGCTTCGCCATCGAACTCGCCGACCGCCCCATCCGCGTCGCCTACTTCGACGGCTACCCGCGCTGGGAATACCGCTACCTCAAGAACCTGCTGGTGCGCGAAAAGTCCATCCGCTCCGCGATTCTGCTGCTCGCGCCCGATCGTCGCTACATCCAGGAGGGCTCCGAGCCCCTGGGCGCACTGCCCAAAACCCAGGCGGAGTGGAACGCCATCGATGTGGTCGTGATGGGCGATCTTCGCCCGGGGCTTTTCAGCGAAGACCAGATTCACTCGCTGCGTGAGCTGGTTGCCACGCGGGGCGGCGGAATCCTGTGGATCGGCGGGCCCAGCGCCACCCCGGCCGCGTGGCGTGGCACCGCGCTCGCCGATCTTCTCCCCTTCACCCTCGGCACCGATGGCAATGGCGACCTGCCTGCGTGGGTGGGCCCGGTGGTGCTGAAGCCGGGGTCAGCCGCGGATCGGTACGGCGTGCTGAAGCTCGGTGCGCTTCCTTCTGACCCGTGGCCCGCAGAGCTTGACACGCCCAGCCTTGGTTGGCCGCTGTTGCGCTGGGCGCAGAAGCTCGACACACGCACCATCAAGCCCACTGCCGAGGTGCTGGGCATCGCGCAGGCCGTGCCCACCGGCACGCCGGACGCGGCCGCTCCGACCGCCGCCAGCGCTCCGCTCATCCTCACCATGCGTTACGGCGCGGGGCGCATCGTGTACGTCGGCACCGACGAAACCTGGCGCTACCGCTACGGGCGGGGCGAGAGCCTGCAAGAACGCCTCTGGCTCCCGCTGATTCGGCTGCTGGCGCGCGAGAGCCTGGGTCGCAGCGGCAAGCCCGCCGTGCTGGCCGTGGACCCCGAGCGCAGCATCGCCAATCAGCCGGTGCAGGTGACTTTGCGCCTGGTAGACCAGGCCCTCATCGACGCGCGCCCCGTGAGCGCCAAGATCAAAATCGTCCGCAAGGGCGACACCGGCAAGCCCGACACCGAAACCGAACTCACCCTGCGCCCGGAAGTCGGCGGCGACGACAGCCAGCCCCCCAGCGCCCTCAGCGCCACGTGGACCCCCACCGACCCGGGAAACTACACACTCGCCGGTGCCGACTCGCTGCTCGCCGGGCTGGATATCACCGCCAAGGCCGAGGTGTCGCTGCCGGATGACGAGCTGCGCACGCCGCAGACCGACCATGCCGGACTCGCGGCCTTGGCCGAGGCCACCAAAGGGCGGGTCGTGTCGCCCGACCAACTCGCCAGTGTCTTCAAGGAACTGCCCAACCGCGAGCTACGCCTGCTGGGCGCACCCGACATCGAAACGCTGTGGGATAAGCCCCTCGCGTGGACGCTGCTGATTTCACTTTTGACCCTCGAATGGATCGGGCGGCGGTTGATCAAGTTGAGTTAGCAGGCAGCGTCAATAGCCCGAAGCCTCAGCCGATCATGCCTGACCTCCGGCGTCGGTGTTGCTGCAAGCACGTGCTGTGATTCGTCTTGCAGGCCGAAGGCTTGGACGTCAGTAGCCGGGGGTCGGAGCGCAGCGACACCCCCGGAAGCGCGTAAATAACTGCTGCAGTCCGTAGGACTGCTCCAAAGGTACGCCGACCCCTTCAGGGTCGAAGCAATGTGCTGCCTGTTCCGGGGGTGGCACTCGAAGACTCGCTTCACCCCCGGCTACTGGCGACCAGGCCTTCGGCCTGAATTCAGGGACCATCTTCACCAAGGAAGGTCAGTGCGGTGATCCACGCGGGCGAACGAACTTGGTTCGTCCCTCTTGTCACCCTTGCGGGCGATTCAGGCTCGTGGTCCGACCTCACCACCCGCTCGTCTTGCGGAACCACGCCTCCAGCGTCTGCACCACGCTCTCGGGCGTGGCGTCAGCGGGAAAGTGCATCAGCGGGCCGAAGACCAGCCGCACGCGGCCCCGGCGGTACAGGCTCCCCCAGGCCGCCTCGGCGAAGGGCGTGCCGCTGATCCACACCGGCAGCACCGGGGCCTTGCTGCGAGCGATGAGGAATCCCGCGCCGGGGGCAAAGGGCAGCAGCGTGCCCTGGGGTCGCTCGATGCGGCCTTCGGGGAAAATCCCCAGCACCTTGCCGCGTTTGACATGCCGCATCGCTTCGCGCGTGCCGGCCATGTCTTTGCCCTCGCGGTTGACGCCGATGACATCCGCCCACGCCCACACGGGGTTCAGCAGCGGGATCATCATGTCCTGCCCCATCATCCAGCGGACCTCGAAAAGCGTCGCGGCCTGCACCAGAAACGGGTCCACCCCTGCGGTGTGATTCGCCACGACGATGAGCGGCCCGGGCATGCGGGCGGCGGGGATGTTCTCGGCGCCTTCGACCGTCATGCGATGGAAAAGCCGGGCGTAGAGACGGATGCCGAAAACGAGCAGCGCGGTGCCTTCGTCTTCGCGCGGGTTCCCCGCGACCATGACGCCGCACAAGAGCACCCATAGGCCCCAGGCCGCCAGAATTGCCGCCCCCCATAGTTCCATAGAAGAGCGGAGGGTATGTGCCGCCGGGGGCGGCAACTTGCCAAAGGCCAAATTGCTAAATCAGAACTTCCGATCGGGCACGATCGCCACGAGTCATCCCCCACTCCATCACGCCCTCATGGCGCGGGTGACTCCGCCAATGCCTCATGCCTGGTGCCTAGTGCCTTTCCTCCTACACTTTCGCGTGTCCGACCTCTGGTCATCCAAGCGAGCGGCCGCCCGTGGGCAGGTGGCTCCTCTGGCCATGCGGATGCGCCCTCGCACGCTCGCCGATCTCGCCGGGCAGCAGCACATTCTGGGCCCGGGCAAGCTGCTGCGGCGGATGCTGGAAGCCGACGCCATCACCAGTTTGATATTGCACGGCCCGCCCGGCACAGGCAAGACCACGCTTGCCGAGTTGATCGCGTTGCACACCAAGCGGGTGTTTGTGCGCGAGAACGCCGCGAGCGTGGGGGTGAAGAGGATCCGCGAGATTGTGGACGAGGCGACGAATCGGGTGGAACTGGAAGGTCGCCGAACCATCCTTTTCTTGGACGAAATCCATCGCTTCACGCGGGCGCAGCAGGATGTGCTGCTGTCGGACGTGGAGCGCGGGCTGATCACGTTGATCGGGGCGACGACGGAGAATCCGCTGTTTGCGGTGAACTCGGCGCTGGTGAGCCGCAGCACGCTTTTGAGGCTGGAATCGCTCTCGCGCGAAGACATCATCGCGGTGCTGAAGCGGGCGATCGCCGACCCGGAGCGCGGCTACGGCAAGATTCCTCTGGAGGTCGACGACGAAGCCCTCGCCGTGTGGGCGGAGAAGAGTGATGGCGATGCGCGGCGGGCGCTGACGGCGCTGGAAGTGGCGGTGGTGTCGGGGGGCAGAAGTGGTCAAGTGGTTGAGTGGTCAAGTGGTCAAGTGATCGGAAGTGGCAGGTCTGAGCACTCAACCACTCAACCACTTAACCACTCGACCACTTCCCCAATCCGCATCGATCGCGCCGTTGCCGAGGAGAGCATCCAGCAGAAGGCCGCCGTCTACGACGGCACCGGCGACGAGCACTACGACACGATTTCCGCGTTCATCAAGTCAGTGCGCGGCAGCGACCCGGACGCGGCGATCTACTGGCTCGCCCGGATGCTCGAAGCCGGTGAAGACCCGCGCTTCATCGCCCGACGCCTGGCCATCTTGGCCAGCGAAGACATCGGCAACGCCGACCCGCGCGGCATCATGGTCGCGGGCGCGTGCTGGGAACTGGTCGAACGCATCGGCATGCCCGAAGGGCGCATCACCCTCGCCCAGTGCACCACGTACCTGGCCCTGGCCCCCAAGAGCAACGCGTCGTACGTCGCCATCGACGAGGCCGTGGCCGACGTGCGGGAAGGGCGCACCGTGCCCGTGCCGGTCCACATCAAGGACGGCAACGTGCGGAAGGCGGCCCAGATCAGCGTCGGGGGCCTCAAGGGCGCTGGTTATCGGTACGCCCACGACGACGGGGCCGAGGACGAGCGGCTTGGCGTCATTGGCCTTCAGGACTATCTGGGGGTCGAGAAGTCGTACTACCGCCCCACCGAGCATGGGCACGAAAAGGTGCTCAAGGCGGCCTTGGAAGCGGCCCGGCAGGCCCGGCGAGAGGCGAGCAAAGACCATGGGACTGGGGACCCGCACCCATGAGGCCGGACCTGAGTGCTCGAAGGTCCGGGTGGGTCATTCCGAAACCTACCCGGCGCTTCGCCGAGCCTCAGCTCCGGCGTCAAAGGCACCGCCCCCATTCTCTCCCGAGGACAACATTTCGCCCATGACCATGTCGTTGGACAAAAACGCCCTCCGCACTGCATCCCGGGCCTGGCCCGCGCCCGATCCGGACGACGCGCTGCTGGACGCAGAACGCTTGGCGGAGCGGGTGGAAGGGCTGGAAGCCTTCGGGGCCGCACATGCCGTGATGCTGTATTGGCCGATGTCGCCCCGCGAGATCGACGTCACGCCCATCGCCCGTGCCGCCCTGACGCTTGGCAAACGCGTGTGCATCCCCAGAATCGACTGGGTAAATCGCCAAATGGACCCGGTGGCGCTGCCGGAGTGGGACGAGGCGCACCTGGAACGCAGCGCCAAGGGGGTACCGGGACCGAACCCCGCCCTTCCAACCGTGAATATCGAGGAAATCGGGCTCGTCATCGTCCCGGGAATCGCATTTGATGCCCATTGCGGGCGGCTGGGGCGGGGCGGGGGCTTCTATGATCGTTTTCTGGTTCGCGTAGGTTTGGCCGCGGCCCGCGTGGGGGTCGCATTCGACGCACAGATCATTGCGGGTGTGCCGATGGATCGGCACGATACATACATGGACGCGGTCGTCACGCCCACCAGGACGTTCATCCGGGAGTGATGGCCGCACACACCCGGGCACTTTGACCCGCTGAACACGGAAGGTACGACATGGCGCTCCCCTCACAGACTGAACGCACTTCGGAAATGAGCCGCCCGGTGATGGCTCGCCCCGCTTCCAAATCCGGGGGCATCCCCAAGCCCGCGCTGATCGGGGGCGGGGTGGTGGTGCTCGCCGCCGTCACCGTGGTGGCGGTGTCGTTCCTCACGCCTGCCAAGCCCAAGAATCAGGATGGGGCCGGCAAGACCGACCTCAAGGTGGTGGACGCCGGTAAGACGCCGGTCAAAGACCCGCACGCCTTGGCGACGCCCACGCCGGGCACGCTGACCCCCAACAGCCCCACCCCCGGCGGCGGACAAGGGGGCATCGTCACGCCTCCCAAGCCGGCGTTCGAACTCACGCAAGGCGCCAAGCCTTCCAACCCGGTGGAAGTCTCCGACAGCACCAAGCCCGCGCCGGTGGATGTGACCCGCAACGACCTCAAACCCGTGCCCCCGACGACGACTTCTGGCACCACCCCCCCCACGGCTACGCCCACCGAGCCTTTGGCGGGCAGCGGCTCTACCCAGCAGGTGCGCAGTTACATCGAGGCGGGAGACCGGGCCATGGCAGGGGGCAGGCCGGTGGAGGCGCGCGTGGCCTACAGCCGTGCGCTGCAGAGCGGCGACATCGGGCGAGGGGATGCCGAGACGCTTCGCGACAAGCTGACCAAGATCAACGATGACCTGGTCTTCGGCAAGACGATCGCCCCGGGCGACCCGCTGGTGGAGGGGTACACGGTGCAGGCGGGTGATTCCCTGGTGAAGATCGCCAAGCGTCGCCAACTGGCCACCGAGTGGCAACTGATCGAGCGGATCAACAAGGTTGATTCACGCCGCCTGCGGGTGGGGGCCAAGCTCAAGCTGGTGCGCGGGCCGTTCCATGTGGTGGTGCACAAGAGCGATTACCGGCTGGACCTCTTCGCCGGCTCGCCGGATGAGCAGAGCGACTGGGTGTTCATCCGCTCGTTCAGGGTTGGGCTCGGCACCGACGGGGGCACGCCCCTGGGCAACTTCCGCATCAAGAAAGACAGCAAACTCATCAACCCCAAGTGGGTGAACCCCCGCACCGGCGAGAAGTTCGACGCGGATGACCCGAAGAACCCCATCGGCGAGTACTGGCTGGGGTGGGAAGGGATGGGCGACTCAGCCGCGTACAAGGGCTTTGGGCTGCACGGCACCATCGATCCCTCCAGCATCGGCCAGCAGAAGTCGATGGGGTGTGTGCGCATGATGAACGACGATGTGGCGATGGTGTATGAGCTGCTGGTGCCGGAGGTGAGCCAGGTGAAGATCGTGCCGTGAGAGGGAAGTGGCAAAGTGGCAAAGTGGCGAAGTGGTAGAGTGATCCGCCGAAGCTGGCCAACGTCCACTAGACCACTAGACCACTTCGAATCACCCGACCAGTTCGTCATCTGGCAGCGTTACCAGGTCGCCTCGCCAGCGGGCTGCCTCGAAGGTGGCTTTGAAGACTTCGTGGAACTTGGCACCCCAGCGGCTGAGCTGGATGCTGGCCGCGGGCTCGCCGGGGGGCTCGATCATGATGTATCCGTGCTCACCGAAGCCCTGACAGGTGACCTTGGCATGGCGGACGTCGAAGGTCTTGATGGTGGGCTTGCCCGCCCCCAGCAGCGGATATCGAAAGACATCGATTCGCCCGGGCGACACCCGGAGGTACGCGGGCCAGGCCCAGCCAAACGGGGTCGCGGCTACCGCCATCACGCCCCACACCTCCCAGGCCTGGGGTGGGCCCCCGGGCATGACCAACCCCGCGCCGAGCTTGCCGCGAAGCCACCACCAGCCGAAGTACAAGCCCGCGGAGGCCAGCAGCCAGACCGTGACGACCACCCAGCGACGGGCGGGGACGCTGAAGGGGATGGCGAAGACTTGCGGCTCGAAGGGCTGATTGGAGAGATCCCGCAGCGCCCACGCCAGGCGCGAGGTTGAGATCAGCCGGAGCCGGAATCGCTCGTCCGTCGCTGGGGCCATGAGGGCCTTGGCTTCTTTCGGAGCCTTTGGGGCGCTGCGGCGTTTCATCCACACGATCCCGGGGATGACCAGGCTGGCCAGCAACACGCCGGTGATGGCCCCCGGAATGGGACCCGCGCGGCGGCTGAGCACACCCCCCACCGTGAGGGCCACGGTCAGGATGACGCCGATCCAGAAAAACGCCGGCACGGTCATCACCCGCAGGAGGGCGTGATCGCGCATGGTGCTGAACTCTTTGCGGATGGAGTGCTTGCTGGTCTTGTTGAGGGCCGCACAGTGCACGTCGCGGTCCGGGTCGGCGGGAGGATCGGCCGAGCCAGCGGCGGGATCGATGGCGCGGAGGATGTGCTTGGTGAAGAGAGGAGTCGAAGTCGTGCTCGCCACGTCCATGGGAGCAGGGTAGTAAAACCGCGTGCGAGCTTTTACCGGCGGCCTCTCGGCGACGCATTTGTTTGGGTTTAGATTGGCTCTTGTTTGCAAACTGCGGCGAGCCCGGTGCGCTGTCGGGCGGGCCGGAGAGAGCGGCGCCGAAAAGGCGGATTTTCGAGGTCAAAAGCCGGCCGGCCGCGCGTCGGTTTTTGTGCGCCAATCCTGTGCGTGAGCCGGGATTTTGCCGTCACGGATGGGGCGAGTTTCCTATACTTAAGCGGTTGGCTGGCGCGGCATTCTTCGGGGGCTGTGGCCAGCACTGTTTTCGATGAAGATACCCGAACGGGCCAGGTGGCCACCCTTGCGATGGAGCGACATGTCTGACACCAACACGCTTGGAACGACGAATCCTGCCACGCCTGGCACGCCGGTGAATATCGAGGCCGCGACCAATGGCGGGCCGGGGCACGTCAACACCGCGTACGGCGCCGACCAGATTCAGGTGCTCGAGGGGCTGGATGCGGTTCGCAAGCGCCCCGGCATGTACATCGGCGGGACGGGGTTGTCGGCCCTGCACCACCTGGTGTACGAGGTGGTGGACAACTCGATCGACGAGGCGATGGCGGGGCACGCGACGTTTGTGAGCGTGACGGTTCAGCCGGACGGCTCGTGCCGCGTGGTGGATGATGGGCGTGGCATTCCCGTCGAGCCCATGAAGCATGAAGACCCGACGCTGAACGGGCGCCCCGCGGTGGAGATCGTGCTGACCAAGCTGCACGCGGGCGGCAAGTTCCAGCAGGAGGGTTCGGCGTACAAAGTCTCCGGCGGGTTGCACGGCGTGGGTGTGTCGTGTGTGAACGCGCTGAGCGAGTACCTCGATTGCGAGGTGTATCGCGACGGGAAGATTCATTCGATCGGCTTTGAGCGCGGGCGGGTGGTGCATGCCCTGAAGTTTGTCGGGCCCGTGCCGGCGAACACGTCGCGCAGCCGCGGCACCTCGGTGACGTTCCGCCCCGACCCGACGATTTTTCCCGAGACATCGTTCGACTATGCCACGCTTTCGGCACGCCTGCGTGAGCTGAGCTTCTTGAACCCCGGTGTGACACTGACGCTGACCGATGAGCGTGTGGGGCCCGACGGCAAGATGCGCAGCGAGACGTACCAGGCCAAGCACGGCTTGCTGGAGTATGTGGCGCACCTGATGACCGGCAAGAGCCCGGTGTCGAACCCGGTCTACTTCCGGGCGGATAACCCGGAAGCCGCGACGGTGTGCGAGATCGCGATGCAGTATCACGACGGCTACGCCGAGAGCGTGCTGTCGTTCGCGAACAACATCAACAACGTGGACGGGGGCACGCACGCCCAGGGCTTCAAGGTCGCGCTGACGCGGGCCCTCAACGGCTACTCCAAGAAAACGGGGATCATCAAAGAGAAGGACCCCACCCCCACCGGCGAAGACCTGCGAGAGGGACTGGTCGCGATCGTCTCGGTGAAGATCCCCAACCCGACCTTCAACAACCAGCCCAAGGAAAAGCTGCTGAACCCGGAGGTGGAAGGGTTTGTGGCGGGCGCGGTGCAGGAGGGGCTGGAGCGGTGGCTGGAAGAGCATCCGGCCGAGGCCAAGCGCCTGTGTCTGCGGGGGATCATCGCGGCTCAAGCCCGCGAGGCGGCCCGCAAGGCCCGCGAGCTGACGCGGCGCAAGAGCGCGCTCGACGGGGGCTCGATGCCCCACAAGCTGCGCGACTGCAAGACCAAGAACGTGGACGAGAGCGAACTGTTCATCGTGGAAGGTGATTCGGCCGGTGGCTCGGCGACGCTGGGGCGGAACGTCGAGACCCAGGCGATTTTGCCGCTGAAGGGCAAGATTCTGAACGTCGAGAAGGCCCGCATCGACCGGATGCTGGACAGCGATGAGATCCGCACGCTGATCGCGGCGTTGCGGGTGGGGATCGGGCAGGAGCTGGACATCTCCAAGCTGCGCTACGGCAAGATCATCATCATGACCGACGCCGACGTGGACGGCAGCCACATTC
>JBAZUW010000081.1:0-14493 GCA_041661205.1 Phycisphaerales bacterium | reverse complement strand
CCGCCTCCACCGCGCCCGGCGGCAATCTCAACCTGAAACTCCACACATCCCCACGCCTCCCGATCGGCACACGATCCACATCCCCTCCCGCCACACTCCCCTTCGCCGTCACCCGCACCACACTCCCCCGCCCAAACGCGCCAAAATACAGCCGCACCTCATCCCGCTCATCCGCCCCCGGGTACCCCCTCTCTCCGCCCGGGTACCTCCTCTCTCCGAGAGGGGTCCCCTGCATCCCCCGGCACTCCTCAAACACCTCCCACGCCCCGTCCATTCCATCCGCCCCCGCCACACTCGGCGCTCGCTGCAACAACCCCACCGTCGTCATCCCACCCCGCGCCGGTGCCGCCTTCCCCTGCAGCCACGCCTCCATCGTCTGATCCGCCCACATCGGGCCGATCGCCACCCCCGGAGGCACCACCGGCCGAAACTTCGACAACACCGGCAGCGTCACGCTCCACGCCCCCAGGTGCGCCTCCCCCACCTCCGCCCCCGCCACCGCCTCCACATCCTCCTTCGTCGCCGGCGCCACCACGCTCGACACCGCCGTCATCGCCCCAAACGGGCGCAAGGCATCCGGCCCCGGCCGCGCCTCCGCCCCCGGCACGCCCAGCACGCTCCACCCCAGCGTCGAGTGATCCAGCAAGCTCGCCACCCCGATCGTCGGCAGCAGCACACGGCGGCTCTGATCCAGCGTTCCCCCATCATCCATCACCCACGCCACCGCGCTCGTGCATCCCTTCAGCCACTGCTCCGCCACCAGCACCCGCCGCGAGGGCGAAATCGCCGGATCAAGCAGCCCCGCCAGCAGGTGATCCAGTTGCCCGTGATCCGTCGGCCACGCCGGCGCATACACGCCGTTACCAAAATCAACCACCGCCGCGATGCGCTGCTTCAGCCGATGCGCCGTGTCCGCGTTCGCCCCCCACACCCACGCCAGCGCCACCCGCCACCGATCCTCATTCTGCCGCGCCAGCGCCTCAATCACCGGATCCGCAAACGGCGCCGCGCTCGCATCCGGCGCCAGCCCATCCGCCACCAGCCGCCAACGCCAGCGCGAAATCGGGCTCTGCGACTCCGGATACACCCGGGGCGAACTCGCGATCTCCGCCGGGGCCTTCGGTGGCCTGGCCGCCCGCCACGGGTCTTCCGCCTTCCCATCCCCCCGCGGCAACCCCGTCGGCAACCAGTTCGCCCGCACCCTCCACCCATTGATCACCACATCGTGCCCCGCGCCATCCGCCGGCATCTCCACCCGCAGCACCCACGGGTCGCTCTCCGCCCCCTTGCCCACGCGGCTTTGCCACACCCCCGGGCTCGGCAGCCACACATCCCCACCCGCTAAACTCGGGTCCGCTGGCACCGTCACCTGAATCGAGTGCAGGCTGCTGTTCAACACCCGCCCATCATCCAGCGTCACCACCACCGGCCCCGTCGGCGCCACGTCCAGCGGCAACACCAGCACCTTCCCCGCAAACACATCCAGCCGGTCCACGCTCGTCAGCGTCTCACCCGGCTGGCTGTTCGCGCCAATTTCCCGCACCGCCGCCTGAGGCGGCACACTCGGCTGCGTCACCTCGTTGGGCGTAATCGCCTCCGGTGGTCCGCCTTCACATCCCGCCAGCAGCAGGGCCGCGGCCAGCACCACCAGCCGCCCGCTCACGCCCGCACCTCCAACGGCAGCGTCTCGACCAGATTCATCACCACCGCGTCCGCGCTCACGCCCTCCGCGTGCGATTCAAAGTTCATAATGAGCCGGTGCCGCAACGCCGCCAGCGCGTGATGCCGAATGTCATCAATGCTCGCGGCAAACCTTCCCTCCAGCAGCGCTCGGCACTTGGCCGCCAGCATCAGGCTCTGCGCCGCACGCGGGCTCGCCCCTAAACGCACGTACTTGTTGATCATGGGCGTGGCAAACTGCCCGCCCGGCTGCGTGGCCAGCACCAAGCGCACCGCGTAGTCCGTCACGTGGCTGGCTGAAGGCACCCGGCGCAAAAGGGCCGCGTGGGCCAGCACCTGCTCCGCACTCAGCACCGGCGTCACCCCCGCTTCGTCACCCCCCGTGGTGCGCAGCACGATCTGCGTCAGCTCCTCGCGGCTTGGCGCCTTCACCAGCACCTTGAAGAAAAACCGGTCAAGCTGCGCCTCGGGCAACGGATACGTGCCTTCCTGCTCCAGCGGGTTCTGCGTCGCCAGCACCAGAAACGGCCGCGGCAGCAGATGCGTCACGCCCCCCACCGTCACCCCGCGCTCCTGCATCGCCTCCAGCAACGCGCTCTGCGTCTTGGGCGTCGCCCGGTTGATCTCATCCGCCAGCAGAATCTGGGCAAAGACCGGCCCGGGCTGAAACGTAAACGCCCGCTGCGTCCGCCCCCCCGGCCCATCCTGCTCGGTCACGATCGTGGTTCCGGTAATGTCCGCCGGCATCAGGTCGGGCGTGAACTGCACCCGCGAAAAGCTCATGCTGAGCGCCCGCGACAGCGTCCGCACCATCAGCGTCTTGCCGATCCCCGGCACGCCCTCAAGCAGCACATGCCCGCCGACAAAGAGCGCCGTCAGCACCGCATCAACGATCTCGGCCTGACCGACCACCACCCGCCCGACGGCGGCCCGCACACTCTGAAAATCCCGCTGAAAAGCCGCCGCCCCAGAGGCGACATCAGCGTGTCCGGGGCGTGAATCAGTTGCCGTGGTATCCATGGTCGAGATGGTACCGGTGCCAAGCGCCGGCGGACGCAAGAACACAAAATGCCTGTACGCTGGCGGCCTTCCCGCCTACCATCTCGACCCGTCTCCCGACGGCACATCCCCCGTTGGGGCCCCCCGCCGCGTCGGCGTCTCCGGGCTCCTAACTCCCGGTGCTCTTCAGCACCCTCGCGAGGACAGCTCATGTCGAAGAACATTCAACTGCTTTTGACCGAAACCGTCGACTCCCTGGGCATCGTGGGCGACGTCGTCAACGTGCGCACCGGGTACGCCCGTAACTACCTGCTGCCCCGCAACTTGGCCACTACCCCCTCCGACGAGCTCATCAAGAGCCTCACCGCCAAGCGCGCCGACGCCGAAAAGCAGTTCAAGGAACTCCGCAAGGTTCGTGAGGCCACCGTCGAGAAGCTCGCCGGCCTCGAGATCGAGCTCACCCGCAGTTGCAACGATCAGGGCATCCTCTACGGTGCCATCACCCAGCAGGACGTCGCCTCCGTCTTGGGCGAGAAGGGCTACAAGGTCAAGCCCCGCGAGGTTCGCCTCCCCGGCGCCATCAAGCGCATTGACAAGTACGACGTTCACGTCAAGCTCGATTCCGACCTTGACGCCACCGTCAAGCTCATCGTCAAGGCCGATCGCGAGCTCCCCAAGGACAGCGAAGAAGCCGCGGCCAGCGCCATCCCCGGTGGCGGCCGCAAAGACGCCATGGCCGGCATCGAAGCCGCCGACAAGGCCCGCGTCGTCGGCTGGGGCGCCAAGAAGGAATCCAAGGAAGCTGCCTCTGACGCACCCCCCGAGGCCAAGGGCGATAGGGCCGACAAGGGCGACAAGAAGTCCAAGGGCAAGAAGGACGCTCACGCCGAGGGTGCTGCCCCCGAAGCCAAGCCCGAAGGCGAGAAGAAGCCCAAGGCCGAAAAGGCTGACAAGGCCGACAAGCCCGAAAAGGCACCCAAGGCTGAGAAGGCCGACAAGGCCGAGAAGGCTGACAAGGCTGAAAAGCCCGCCAAGGCCGAGAAGGCCGAGAAATCCAAGAAGTAATCCCCAGCGGCCGCCCACGCCCCGCCCATTCCGGCGGGGCACACGGCCATGCGGGTTTGCTGATATGCTCTTCAGCCCGAGTGTTGAGACGCCGCCGGTCCCGGGAGTTTTTTGAACTTCGCGGGCACCGTGCCGGTATAGAACGGTACAGAACCGGGCGTAACGCCCGGTCCTCCAGCTTGGTAGGTGCTCTCCGTGCAACCCGACTCCGCGCTTTCAATGCTGACTTTGGGCGATGGTGCTTTCCTCGTAAGCCCGTGGAAGCCCTTCCTCCTTCTCATTCCCTTCTTCCCCTGGGCGTGGCTCGTCTCGCGGCGGCTCGATAAGCACGCCGCCCGATTCCTCCTCCCCCGTGAAAGCTGGGGCCTTGGCCACCTCATCGCCGGAACCCTTGCCGTCCTCGTGGCCCTCATCATCCCCCTCAAGGGCGACGGGGCCATCTTCGTCGGCATGGGCGTGATGCTCGTCATCTTCGCTGCCGACATCGCGGCCTTCGCCATCGTCACCAATAAGGACGACCGCGTCCCCGAAAAGCACCGCATCAACATCGCCAACCTCTTCTCCGGTGGCGAGGTCGAAAAGAAGGCCAAGGGCCCGCAGATCAAGTCCGGCACCTCCTCCCTGGTCATGCGCGCCAGCGACAAGACCGTCTTCGCCGTCCCCCCTGCGGATGCGCCCGAGTACCAGCTCCGCATCGCCGCGGAAAACGTCTTCACCCGCGCCCTGGCCGCCCGCGCCTCGCAGGTGGACTTCACCCCCGGCCCCAAGGACGGCATCTACATGGTCAGCGTGCTGGTCGACGGGGTTCGCGCCCC
This sequence comes from Phycisphaerales bacterium, assembly GCA_041661205.1. GTDB lineage: Bacteria > Planctomycetota > Phycisphaerae > Phycisphaerales > UBA1924 > RI-211. Next base: position 9,934 of record JBAZUW010000081.1, on the reverse strand, counting down.
CCTGGCCCTGACCGACCCCACACCCAACAAAGACGGCACGCCCCCTCCCCCTCCGGGCATCATGAGTGCCGCCGACGCGGTGCGCGTGATGAACGTCTGGCGCGGGGCCGCCAAGATGGACGTGGCGGACATGCGCAAGAAGCAGACCGCCGACGCCGTGGTGGAAAAGGCCGACAAGAAGACCCGCGTGCGGGTCTCTTCCATCGGCGCCACCCAGGGCATGCGCACCACCCTGCTCATCGAGCCCGAAGCCGCGGTGCGTCGCAAGCCCGAGGCCCTGGGCCTGCTCGAACCCCAGATGGCCGAGCTCAAGAAAATCGTGGAAGACTCCAAGGGCGTGGTGCTCCTCACCGCCCCGCTGGACAACGGCCGCACCACCACGTTCTACAGCCTCGTCAAGATGCACGACGCCTACACCCGCAACGTGCAGACCCTCGAGATCGATCAGCAGGACGTGCTGGACGGCGTGCGCCAGACCGTCTTTGAAATGAAGGCCGAAGGCGCGGAGTTCTCCACGACCGCCCGCACCATCCTCCGCCGCGACCCCGACGTGCTGGCCATCGCCGAACTGCCCGACGCCGTCACCGCCAAGGAAGTCGCCAAGAGCGAAGGCGAACGCGTCCGCGTGTACCTCTCCTTCCGGGCCGACAGCGCCTTGCAGGCCATCCAGATCTACGTCAAGCAGGTGGGCGACCCCGAACTCGCTTCGAAAAACCTCTCCGGCGTCATCTGCCAGCGAGTCCTCCGCAAGCTCTGCGGCAACTGCCGCGTCGCCTACCAGCCCAACGCCGACATGCTCAAAAAGCTCGCCCTCCCCGCCGACAAGATCAAGCAGTTCTTCAAGAAGGGCGGCCAGGTCCTCATCAAAAACAAGCCCGAGGTCTGCCCCGCCTGCAATGGCGTCGGCTACGTCGGGCTCGAAGGCGTCTTCGAGATCTTCTCCATCGGCGACGCCGAACGCGCCCTCATCAAGGGGGGCGACCTCATGGCCCTCCGCGCCGAATGGCGCAAGCGGGGCCTCCCCACCATGCAGCAGGCCGCCCTGCGCAAGGTCATGGACGGCTCCACCAGCGTCGAAGAGATGATCCGCGTCACCACCGAAGAAAAGCCCGAAGCACCCGCCGCCCCGGCACCCGCCGCGGCCATCAAAAAGTAAGCCGCCCGCACCCCGGCCCAACGCCGGCGAACCACCGGCCTCCGCCGGTCTGAACAGTCCGCGAAAGGGAACCCTCCCATGCTCATCAGCATCATCAGCATTGCCGTCGTGCTCGTCACCGGCTACATCTGGCTCACGCGTGGCTTCTACTCCGCCCTTCTCAACTTCATCTGCACCGTCATCGCCGGCGCCATCGCCTTCGGCGTGTGGGAGCCGGTCAGCCTCGCCATCCTCGACTTTGGCGGCACCAACACCTTCCTCGACAGCTCCGCCTGGGCCCTGGGCCTGGCCCTCCCCTTCGGCATCTCCCTCGCCCTCCTGCGCCTCGTCATCGATGCCCTGCTCCGCGCCAACGTCGGCACCAACGACACCGCCAACTACGTCGGCGGCGCCGTCCTCGGCCTCCTCTCGGGCATCATCGTCTCCGGCATCATGACCATCAGCCTCTCCTACCTCCGCGTCGACTTCCTCAACAACCGCTCCTTCACCTACGGCCCCGGCGGCAACATCACCCGCTCCGGCGGCCTCTGGGTCCCCTTCGACAAGTTCGTCGTCAAGGCCTACGGCTTCCTCTCCGAGAACAGCTTCGCCTCCGACGAACCCCTCGCCCGCCTCAACCCCGACGCCTACGAAAACGGCAACGCCATGCGGATGACCGCCTTCGATTCCGCCGGCCGCAACACCGCCCACCCCGACGACTTCGCCGTCACCGGCCGCTTCATCGTCGGCGACCCCTCCGGCAAGGGTGACTTCAACTCCCTCCTCGGCGACGCCTGGCGCCCCGGCACCCAGCCCGTGACCGACCCCAGCGGCAACCCCTACCCCCCCAACTCCCACATCGAGGGCGTGATCGTCAACTTCAAGGCTGGCTCCAAAGAGCGCGACGGCAAGACCGCCGTCGGGGCCGCCCAGGTGCGCCTGCTGCTCGAAAACCCCACCACCGACGAGCATCTCACCGTCTTCCCCATTGCCGTCTCCTCACAGTCCGAGCCCGCGCTCCCGGCCATCGCCCGCTGGCGCTACGACGCCAAAGACGTTTTCATCGCCAGCGTCGGTGGCGGCTCCGATGCCCCCTTCGCCTTCGAGTTCCCCTGCCCCCCGGGCTTCCAGCCCACCGCGATCTATGTCAAGGGCATTCGGGCGCCGCTGGATGCTGGCAAGCCCGTCGCCCCCGACAAGCAGTTCGCCAGCGCCCAAAGCCGCGATGAAGCGATCGCCACCGGCTTCGGCCTTGACCCCAACGGCAGGATCACCGGCGCCCAGGGCGAAGTTCAAGAAGACGGGCCGATCAATACTCGCGCTCAGGGCGGCGGCTCCCAAATCCCCGGCGTGCAGGTCGGCCCCGGCCTCTACCCGTCTTTCGTGCAGATGCTCCAGAAGGGTTCCTCGTCCGCGGGCGACTTTGAACTCGGCGAAGGCAACGCCATCCAGCGCGGCCACGTGAAGATCGGCATCCCCGAGCTCCCCACCGCCGGCCTCGAGAAGCCCCTGCAGATCAAGAAACTCGAGACCACCAGCGACGCCAACATCGTGTGGCTCGACGTCAGCGGCCCCTCCCGCAACAGTCTCCTGGGCAAGAGCATCGACATCGCCGAACAAATCCTCCCCCCGCTGCTGGTCGACACCCTGGGCACCTCATACCAGCCCGTCGGCTTCATCTACCTGGATGAATCCACCTTCGAAATGTCGTACGACCCCGGCAAGCCCATCCAGGCCATGAGCGAGTTGCCCAGCCTCTCGCGCAGCCGCCCCAAGCAGAAGATGGCCCTCATCTTCCGCGTCAGCACCGGGCGCGAAGTGAAGTATTTCAAACGCGGCTCCAAGGTTATCAGCGAGTGGGAGCCCCCCTTCCTCGTCGGCCCTCCCGGCCGCTGATCGCGCGCTCTCACCCTGCCGCACCACCCCCGCCCTGCCGAATCGGCAGGGCGGCTTTGTTTTTGGCCTGACGCTTTGGCGTCTGCGCCCGGCAGACCCCCGCGCATCGCCTCCCAACACCTATGCTCATACCGGCACCGGGTTTGCCCAACTCCCTTCCGCTCTCCTTGGTGTTGGCCTCAACAGCCAAGCCCGGGGGGGCCGATGAGTGGTCATTGGCCCGGGGCTCTACCCTTTGCCGGGCGATACGTCCGAGAAAACCGCCGCCGATCGCCGCCTTCGGCTTTCGGCGGCCCACGCAGCTCAAGCAGAAAGGTTCAGGCCATGCCCGCAGCCGGCGTCTCCTATCAACGCACCCGCGAGATGACAATCGACGAGCTCTTGCTCGAGAATCGCATCGTCTTCCTGATCGGCGAGATCAACCAGGGCTCCGCCGCCCGCGTGATGATGCAGATGCTCTACCTCGAAAACCAGAAGCGAGGCCAGGACATCAACTTCTACATCAACTCCCCCGGCGGCGCGGTGGACGACACCCTCGCCCTCTTCGACACCATGCGCTTCATGTCCAGCCCCGTCGCCACCTACTGCCTGGGCCGGGCCTACAGCGGGGCCGCCCTGCTCCTCACCTCCGGCGCCAAGGGCCGCCGCTACATGCTCCCCCACGCCAAAGTCATGATCCACCAGCCCTACGGCGGCATCACCGGCCAGGCCGAGGACATCCGCATCCAGGCCGAGCAGATCATCAAGAGCAAGGGCGAGCTGACCAAGATCATCTCCCAGTGCACCGGCCAGCCCATCGAGGTCGTGCAGCGCGACAGCGAACGCGACAAGTACTTCAACGCCGAAGAAGCCGTCAAGTATGGCCTCGCCGACGAAGTGCTCACCGAGCCCCCCAAGTCCCTCTCCAGCGTGCTGCCCGGAGTGAGGTAGCGACGCAAGGGACTAGGCACTAGGCACTGGGCACTAGTGCAGAGCCAGTACACAGCGACGCCCAGCCGTTCGGACGCATGCCTTTCCCTAGTGCCTAGTGCCTGATGGCTAGTGCCTTTTCCGAGGATTCTCCCATGTCCGGTTACCTCGTCCCCATCGTCATCGAGAAGTCCGCCCGCGGCGAGCGCGCTTACGACATCTACTCGCGCCTCCTCAAAGACCGCATCATCTTCCTCGGTGGCCCCGTCTCCGACGACATCTCCAACCTCATCGTCGCCCAGCTCCTCTTCCTCGCCAACGAAGACCCCAAGCAGGACATCCACCTCTACATCAACAGCCCCGGCGGCAGCGTCTCCGCCGGCCTTGCGATGCTCGACACCATGCGCTTCGTCCAGTGCGACGTCGCGACCTACATCGTCGGACAGGCCGCCAGCATGGGCAGCGTGCTCGCGGCCGCCGGCACCAAGGGCAAGCGCTACACGCTGACCAACGCGCGCAACCTCATGCACCAGCCCCTGCTCGGGGGCGTGATGGAAGGCCAGGCCAGCGACATCGAAATCGAGGCGCGCGAAATGCTCCGCATCCGCGACCGCTTGTACCGCATCTACGCCGATGCCACCGGCCAGACCATCGACCGCATCGCCAAGGACTGCGACCGCAACAAGTGGCTGGACGACCAGGAAATGCTGGAGTACGGACTGGTGGACAAGATCCTGACCCGCATGCCCATCATGAAGACCAGCCCCCAGCCGGACGCGGACTAAAGGCCGCGGGCGGAATCAATCGCCTTCAGAGCCGCCGGCGGAAGCTGGCGTTTTTTTTGTTATGCCGTACGCCCCCGCGCCCCCCCCGACTGCCGTCGGGGGCTCTGACAGCATCATCGCCTCTTCTTCGCCACGTTCTTCCCCTCGATGGTGAGCGACGCCGCCCGCCCCGGCTTCTTGCGCGTCCACCAGCGCTCGGGGATCACCCCCCGCATCAGATACAGCAGCGCCCCAAACGCAATCGCCGTCACCACCCAGAACTGCCAATCACTCAAATCGCGGCTCATGCCCCACCACCCGCGATGAAGTACACCAGCGCCCCGCACACATACGCCATGCCGCTCATCCAGCCCAGCTGAATGAACGCCCACTTGACGCCCCCCGCCTCGCGGGCCGTCACCGCGAGCGTGGGCAAACACTGCATCGCCAGCACGTAATACACCAGCAGCGACCAAGACGCCGCCCGCGTAAAGATCGGCGTCTCGCCGTCGTCGCGCGTCGCGTCCCCGATCCGCTTCAGCACACCCTCGTCCTCGTGCTCCTCGCTGCCGGTCACCATCACCGCCATCGTCGACACAAACACCTCGCGGGCCGCAAAGCTCGTGATCACCCCCACCGTCAGCTGCCAGTCATACCCCAGTGGCGCAAACACCGGCTGAATGGCCCGGCCCATCCGCCCCGCGAACGAGTTCCGCAACGCATCCGTGTGCTCAAGCCGCTTTGCTTGCTCGATCAGTTCCCCGGCTGCCGGTGGGACAGGCGTCCCGCCTGTCGTGGCCGGGGTTCCCACCATCGCGCTCGCCTGCGCCCGCAGCTCCACCGCCTGCGCCGGCGCTTCGCTCCTCGGGAAAGCCTGCAGCCACCACAGCACAATGCAGATCGCCAGAATGTTCGTCCCCGCGTTCTTCAGAAACACCAGCCCGCGGTCATACGTCGTCAAAAACGCCGTGCGCAGCGAGGGGCGTTTGTACCCGGGCAGCTCCATCGCCATCGGGCGCTGCGGCCCTCGCAGAAGCGTCCGCCGTGCCACAATCGCGCTTGCCAGAGCCGCCACAATGCCCAACGCATAGCACCCGACAAACGCCATGGCCTGCTTCAACGCCGACTCGCGAAACAAGATTCCCGTCAGCAGCACATACACCGGGATTCGCGCCGAGCAACTCATGAACGGGGCGACGAGAATCGCCGCGAGTCGCTCGCGCCGGTCCGGAATCCCCCGGCACGCCATGATCCCCGGCAGCGCGCACGCATGGCTCGAAAGCAGCGGCACAAACGCATGCCCGCTCAACCCAAACGGCCTAAGCCAGCGATTGATCACGAACGCGCCCCGCGCCAGATACCCCGTGTCCTCCAGCAGCGAGATCAAAAAGAACAGCAAACAAATCTGCGGCAAAAACACCAGCGTCGAGCCCACCCCCGTCACCACCCCGTGCGCCACAAACTCGCGCAGCACCCCCTCGGGCATCGCGTCCGTCACCAGATCGCCCAGCTTCCCAAACAGCCCCGAAATCAAATCCATCGGCAGCTTCGCCAGGCTGAAGATGCTCCAGAAGAGCCCCACCATCACGATCGCAAAGCACATCAGCCCCACCACCGGATGCGTGAACGCGCGGTCCAACGTGTCAGTGATGTCGATGTGCCGCCCCGCGGGGTCGGCCTTCACCAGTCCCGCCACCACGGTGTCGGTCCACGCCTCCAGGCCATCCTGAGTGCCCGGGGGCGTCACGTTCGGCACCCGGGCCGCCCGCAGCGCGAGCGTCAGTTGGCCCAGCCCATCACCCTTGCGCGCGCTGGCGGGAATCACCTCGCACCCCAGCCGCTCACGCAACAACGCGTAGTCTATTTTGAGCCCGCGCTTGCGGGCCAGGTCGGCCATGTTGAGCACCACCACCACCGGCAAGCGCCGCCGCAGCGCCTCACCCACCAGCAGCAGGTTGCGATGCATCGCGCACGAGTCGACCACCACGCACAGCACATCCGGGGCGGCCGCCTGGTGCCCCGGCGGCGCCAAATCCCCCGCCAACACCCGCCGACAAATCTCCGACTCGCTCTGCTCCAGCTCAAGCGAGTAAATGCCCGGCAGATCGACAATCTCGACCGCGTCTTCTTCGACTTTGAGAAACCCCACGCGGGCTTCCTGCGTGGTGCCCGGAAAGTTGCTGGTCTTGTGGCGCAGGCCGCAAAGGCGGTTGAAGAGCGTGGTCTTTCCGGTGTTGGGGTTGCCAAGCAACGCCACCCGCAGAGGCCCGCTCATGCCCCCTCCGCCGCAACTTCGACCGGGTTCACCATCACCCGCTCGGCCAGCAGCCGCGCCAGCCCGATGCGGCATCGCCCATCATCCGCCCCACCCCCCCCAAACACCTCCACCACGCACGGCTCACCCAGCCGGCACAGCCGCAGCGTCGCGGCCGGCCTCAACCCCATCGCCCGCAGCATCGACGCATCCAGCGGGTCTAAACAGCTCTCGCACACCTTGGCCACCGCCCCCGCGGCCAGACTGGTCAGCGGCACGCCGCTGGCGTGGCCGGTGCACCCGGGCTTGCCGCACCGACGACTTGCAAGTGATTCAGACATGCGACGGATCAGCCCCCAGCCCGGCCCGCGCACAAGCGGAGAGAAATATCCGCTGAATCACGCGAGCCCGGCACCCCAGCGTAGGTTGGTTGAGACTGAGTCGCAAGTGCCACTTGATGCGCCTTCGCCGTTCGCGGCCTCTGCGTGCCGCTGGCCTTCTCCGCGAGGTCGGGGCGCGCAGTGACCGTCGCGCCCACGCGCTTGCCCTACCAAGCACAGCCCACAAGGAGCTAATCTCCGTCGCGCAATACCATTAATCAAAGGACCCCCCCATGCCCGAAACCCCCAACACCGAACTCTCGCTCATCACCACCTTCTGGAACGACGCCTGGGAAGACGGCCTGTGGGCCGCCGGCTGGCGCAAGTCGCTCGAAGGACTCACCGCGGCTCAGGCCGCGTGGTCGCCCCCCAACGCCCCTGGCGTGCAGGGCACACGCCATTCCATCTGGGTGAACGTGCTGCACCTGTGCTTCTGGCGTGAGGATGCGCTCCGCCGCCTGACCGACCCGACCAAGCCCGCGCCGGGCGTGGTTGAGGCGGGCAACTTTCCTAAGCTGACCGACGCGAGCGAGGCCGCGTGGGAAGCAACCAAGGCCCGCTTCGCGGCCTCGCAGCGGCAGATCGGCGAGGCCTTCGCCCGCCCCGGCACCGACGTCTCTCGCCTCAAATACATGATCCCCCACGACTGTTATCACATGGGGCAGATCAACCTGATCCGCGCGATGCTGGGGTTGGCGGCGATTGAGTGATGAGGGCGGCGGCGCCCCGTGACCACTGGTGGCCGCCCATCATGCATTGTGCCACGATGATCCCGGCTTGGCGGGATCGTCGTGCTTCAGGGTGGGAGGCGTCGAAGCCACCACGATGCGAGGCGCATCATGGTGGCACAGGTTCGGTGCCATTTTGCCTAAAACACAGAACCGCCGGCCGCGAGGATCGGTGGTTGGGGGTGGGTTGTGCTTCCGTTGGGCGCGTGGCTGGTCTTCCCGGCGGGGTGGCACCAAAGTCGTGCCTCTGAAGTCTCGGCTCTGAGGGACTTCGGTGCTCAGCTCACCCGCCACTCCCGGCACCGAAATCGGCCAGAGCCCCGACGTCAGTAGCACGACTTTCACGCCGCCTCGCCGCCGTAAATGCCCGCCGACTTCAGTGCCACCCCGCCTAAGCTCATTTGGATCGGGTTCGAATGAGTACAATACCATGAGTGGAATAATTTCTTTTGGCAGAAACGAAAAGATTCATTCCTTTGCGCGTGCTGAAATTTCGAGGATCATTACTCGAATGATGTCCTACGTTTCACTCGCAGACGCACAAGAGGCGTTGGAATATAAGGACATTCTTGGCGACATTCTGCTCTTTGAACGGGATGGAGTTTCAGCAATTGATTCCGAAATCTGGCGAGCGCTAAAGCTGGCTGTTGAGGAAATATTTGACGAGGACAGTCGCGGCATCGAAGTTCCAGAGTTTCCACATGATGATATTTCTCACGCGAGAGAGCGTTTTGAGGAAATGTATCAGGACTTGCTTGCGCATTCGCCGGAAGGGCTATGCTGACTCGGTTGCAGAGACATGACTGTGAATGCGATGGAGGTTGTTTAGGACTATTGAAGGTTCATGTTGATTTGCAGACTCGCAATATTGGGCAAACAAGTGGCGGTGAAGGTGTTGTGCGGTTACTCTCCTTTGCATGACGCCATCTCGTTGTTGTAAGTTTGCTGCGGTGGCTTGAAGGAGAATAAGGTCCGATCTGTTCGGATGGGGCGGGTGGCACCGTATGCGATGTGGCGGGTGGCACCGGATGTGACGTGCCACCGGATGCGGCTCTGAGCATCCGGTGCGAGACCCGCGGGGTGGCGGCGGAGTGGCACCAAAGTCGTGCCACCCTGCCAAAGGATGATGGGTCAACAGTTCACGGCTAATGGTGTGTTGGTTCTATCGACAGGAGCGTTTAGGCGAATGGGTGTCAATTGGAATCAGGTGGGCATATATGGGGTAGATGCAGCCATTACATCAGGTACTGCTTACGGCGCATATCAACTTGGTAGTTCTAAGTGACTGTCGACCACTATGAAAAAACATCCGATTAACATAATTTTAATTGTCGCGTCAACTTTAGTGTGCGCTGCGGGTGCGTGTATAGTATTCGGTGCAACGGTTGGGGGAGTGTACTGGAAAAGCGCTGGATCTATTATAGTTCTCGTAGCGTTCGTTGTGGCGATGATCCCCTTGGGCGTCGCGTTACTGGATAAGATAACTAGGAAGTAAATGGCTTCGAGGCGAAACTCAATAAGCGATCGCGATGGTGTTCATGCGTTCTGTACAAATATTTTAGCTATGTATCTGACCTGTCCCCACGTGTTGTACCAAGTCTCTGTCCGACGCTGGTGATGTACTGAGTGATCACCCGGAGGCGTGCCGAGCGAAGCGGTGCACGCCTCTGACGCACCAGGATCACGTCAAACTGCGGAACTAGTATCTGGTACGAACCGTGGGGACAGGTCACACCCAATTCTACTACGATGCCGACTGGCGGCCCATCGAAGAGGCGGGGTGGCATCCAAGTCGTGCCACTTCTATGAAGACTGTCCGGAAGTCAAGTGATCGGCGGTCCCAATCGTCTATCCGAGCTTGGACGTGA
>JBAZUW010000080.1:0-14677 GCA_041661205.1 Phycisphaerales bacterium | reverse complement strand
TTGATGTCGCCCACCCGGGCGTCCACAAACTGGGCCGGGCCCACGCGGGGCACGTCCCCCGCGCCCAGCACCGGCGCCCCCGGCGTGCCGACCGTCGGCCCCACGCCCGCCGCGGCTGTGGCTGGCCCGACCACATCCACCCCCGCAGGCAACGCCGCGACGCCGGGACGATTGATGTCCAGCGGCTGGCGGCTCGCGCCCGCAGCTTCGCCAGCGGGCGGGGAGTTTTGCGGCGCCACCGCCACCACCACATACTGCCCCCCGGTGGTGAAGTCAGCGGGCGTCAGCGATCCGGCCTTGATCACCGGCCCCTCACTCGCACACCCCCCAACGAGGCACACGCCCGCGAGCGCGGCACACGCGGCGTGGCGCGCCGGGCCTCGCCACTTCTGAAGAGTCTGTCGGCCATAAGGGCGTCGAAAGGGTGAGGTGAGCATGAGAGGCGGCATGATAACCGTCTCTGACGCAGGGCCGCGCCGGGGCGGGCCGGTTGTCGGGAGGCGTGTTTCTCCGTCCAAATCAGGGCGGGCCCTCGCACGCTTCCTATAATGCCGCCACATTCCGCCTGGGTTCGCGGCGGCGTTCGCTTCGCCCCGGCCCACACGAGAAATGCCACGGAGATCGGCATGGCCCCTTCCGAACAACCCGGCGACGCCCCCAAGCTCATCATCGATTCTGACTGGAAATCTCAGGCCCAGGCCGAAAAAGAACGCCTGGACGCCAAGACCGCGCAGTCCAAGCAGGCCCAGTTGCCGCAGGAAATCAAGTTCGACGATCTCGTCGGGCTGCTGGCCTCGCAGGCGATGTCGTACATGGGCTACTTCCCCGACCCGCAAACCGGCAAAGCGATGGTCGCGCTGGATTATGCGAAACTCCACATCGACATGCTCGGAGTCCTCGAAGAAAAGACGAGGAACAACCTTTCGCCCGAAGAGAAGGAATCGCTCGATAAGACCCTAGCCCAGCTCCGCGAGGACTTTGTACACCTGACCAAGGCGGTCGCCAAGGCCGTGCAGGAAGGCAAAATGAAACCGATGGCGGGGGGCGGCATCGGGGGTGGTAGCGCGGGGACCGGGCTTGCCGGGGGCGGGCTTATTCAGCCGTAGCGGTGGATGCCCGTCGGAATCTCTTTGACTGAAAGCATCGCCAGCGTGTTCAGGAGGGACCTCTCGCGTGACGCAGACTCACTCGCCCGCTCAGGGCTTTCTGGAAAAGAATCACTTTGTTTTGCGCCGGCTGCACTCGCTCACCGGCATCATGCCCATCGGCGTCTTCTTGATCTCGCACCTGCTCACCAACGCCTCGATTGTGTGGGGGCGGTTCGACTCGCGCGAGGCTGAATACGGGCATGCCGGGGCCGCCGTCTTCCAGAAGGAAGTCAACTTCATCCACAGCCTGCCCTTCCTGCTCCTCATTGAGGTCTTCGGGCTGTGGCTGCCGATCCTCTTCCACTCCGCCCTGGGCGTGGTCTACGCCATGACCGGGCGACCCAACAATGCCCGCTACGCCTATCAAGACAACTGGCGGTACACCCTGCAACGCATCAGTGGGTACGTCGGCATCCTGTTCATCTTCTACCACCTGGCCACCCTGCGATGGGGCTGGACATTCCTGGTACCCGGCAAGACCGCCTGGTCCGCAGAGTTTGCCGGCTCCACGATGGCCGCGGTGCTGCAGGGCGGCACCAACGGCCTCACCTTCGGCGGCTTCGTGGTCTCGCTTTTTTACTTTATCGGCGTCACATTGCTCGTCTTCCACTTCGCCAACGGCTTGTGGACCAGCGCCATCACCTGGGGGCTCACGATCTCCGAGAAAGCCCAGAAGAGGTGGGGTGTAGCCTGCCTGGGCGTTGGCGCTTCGCTGATGGCGATGGCCTGGGCGGCGATTTTCGGCTTTGCATTCTTGGACTACAACAAAGCCAAGCAGGCCGAGGAAAGCGTGCGTAAGGGCGTTCCGGCCGCCGAGGTTCGATCCGCGGCTCCATCCGATTTGGCCCGCACCTCGAAGGAATGAGTACAGAGAACTTCTGCTGGTCCGCCGGCGGTGCAGTTCCGGCCCCGGCGCAAGGGAGCGATTCATGGCACAGGGACAGCGTGTGATTGTGGTGGGGGGCGGGCTCGCCGGGCTTTCCGCCAGCGTGCGCATCGCCGAGGCAGGGCTGGCGGTTGATCTCTTCTCCCTCGTCCCCGTCAAACGCTCCCACAGCGTCTGCGCTCAGGGAGGCATCAACGCCTGCAACGAAGTCGCCCGCCAGCAGGGCTACAGCGAGTACGAGCACTTCGATGAAACCGTCTACGGCGGCGATTTCCTCGCCGATCAGCACCCGGTGCTCGAGATGGCCAACTGGGCCCCGCGTATCATCGATCTCCTCGATCGCATGGGCGTCCCCTTCAACCGCACCAGCGAGGGGTATCGCGACCTGCGCCTCTTCGGCGGCTCGCTCTTCAAGCGCACGCACTTCGCCGGCGCCACAACCGGCCAGCAGCTCCTCTACGCCCTCGACGAGCAAACCCGACGCTACGAGTCCGAAGGGAAGGTCACCAAATACGAATACTGGGAGTTTCTGGGCCCGGTGATCCACGACGGCCGCGCCGTCGGCATCGTCGCGCAAGACCTCCGCACCATGCAGATCCGCTCCTTCCGTGCCGACGCGGTGATCATGGCCACCGGCGGGTGCGGCTTGGTCTACGGCAAGAGCACCAACAGCATCATCTGCACCGGGGCGGCGGCCGCCCGCTGCTACCAGGCCGGCGTCTGGTACGGCAACCCCGAGATGATCCAAGTGCACCCCACCGCCATCCCCGGCAGCGACAAGCTTCGCCTTATGAGCGAATCCGCGCGAGGCGAAGGCGGGCGCGTCTGGGTCCCGGCCCTCAAGCAGGCCGACGGCACCTGGGGCAAAAACCCCCGCAGCGGGGCCGACCCCAAGACCATCCCTGCCAGCGAACGCTACTACTTTCTCGAAGAGAAGTACCCCGCCTACGGAAACATCGTTCCCCGCGACATCGCCACCCGCGAAATCTTCGAGATCTGCGTCGCCCACGGCATGGGCGTGGCTGGCGAAAACCAGGTCTACCTCGACCTCACCCACAAGCCCAAGGAATACCTCCAGAAAAAGCTGGAAGGCATCCTCGACATCTACGAAAAATTCGTCGGCGAAGACCCTTACACCACGCCCATGCGGATCTTCCCCGGCGTGCACTACAGCATGGGCGGCCTCTGGACACAGTACACCAAGGGCAGCTACAACCCGGCCGAGCCGCGCACCAAGCACAAGAGCGGGTCGCCCGCTCCCTTCGCGGGCGCCGTCGGCCAAGGCATGGCTTACGGCGACATGAACAACATGCAGACCAACATCCAGGGCCTCTACGCCTTCGGCGAGGTCAACTTTGCCTATCACGGCGCCAACCGCCTGGGTGCCAACGCTCTTTTGAGCTGCCTCTTCGACGGCCTCTTCTGCGGGATGTCGGTCGTGAACTACTTGAAGGACGGCACCCCCTCGAAGGCCCCGGCCGAGAGCCTGCCCGCCGGCGCGTTCGACGAAACCGTCAAGCGGGAGCAAGGCAAGGTGGCCGCCCTGCTCGCGTCGGTGACCAACAACGCGGACCCGAAGACCAACCCCTACACGATCCACAAGGAGTTGGGCGTCGAGATGACCGCCGCGTGCACCGTCGTCAAGAGCGAAACCCGCCTGACGCAGTGCCTCAACAAGCTGGCCGACCTGAAGCAGCGTGCGGCCAGCATCAAGCTCGGTGATAACGCCGGCTGGACCAACCAGACGCTGAGCTACGCCCGCGCCGTGCGTGACATGCTGAGCATCGCTGACGCCATCGCGCAGGGAAGCCTGCAACGCAAGGAAAGCCGGGGAGCCCACTATCGCACCGACTACCCGACCCGCGACGACGCCAACTTCATGAAGACGACGGTGGCGAAGTGGGAGGGTGAGGGTGCGAAGATCGAGTTTGCGACGATCGACGCCGCCCTGATCCGGCCCGCCGCCCGCACCTACGGCAAGGTCGAGGCGCCCAGTGCCACGCCCGAGTTGCAGAAGGTGGGCCATTGACGTCGAGGCGGCACAGGTCCCTTGATGGAACGCAAGCGGTGCACGCTGGGGCGCTCGCCTCGGTCGCGATTCGCAACGCCCGGGAGGGTCATCGCCACCATTTCGGATTCTCAGACCCGTGTTCCGGGTGGCGACCTACATTTTGCGGCTTTCCCGCCCGCGGGCGGATCAACTTCACGCGCGATGCTTCGTCGCCCCGCAGCCGGCGAGCTCGCACCGGTGGATCGGCGTTGGCCACATGCTTCAGGAAGAGCTCCATGTCAGGCCACACCCCCTTCCAATACAACCACGCCGACAAGACGCCCCATTCCTACCTGGTGTACGGAGATCGGCCGATTAATCTCCTGCCCACCCCCCTCACCGGAAAACGGGTCCTTGACGTCGGCTGCGGCAACGGATTCTGGTCAGGGCGGCTTTCGCAACTGGGCGCCACCGTCGTCGGCCTCGATGGGTCGGTCGCGGGAATCTCCATCGCCAAAAGTCGCTACCCCGCGCTTCGCTTCGAGCAGATATACGCCACGTCGACACTGCTCGCCGATCTTGGCGAACAGCCCTTTGACGGAATCCTTTCAGTCGAAGTCATCGAACACCTTGTCGACCCGCGCGGGTTCATTAAAGGCTGCGTGGATGCGCTCAAGCCGGGCGGAGTCCTGGTGCTCACAACTCCGTACCACGGGTACCTGAAAAATCTGGCGATCAGCATCGCCGGAAAGTGGGATCACCACCTGAACCCCTTGTGGGATTCGGGCCATCTCAAGATGTGGAGCCGCGCCACGCTCTCGAAACTGCTGGTCGAATACGGGTTGACCGACATCAAGTTTTGCGGCATGGGCCGAGTGCCCTATTTATGGATGGGGATGGCCCTCTCCGGCCGCAAGCCGGGCTGAACGATAGCACCCTCGCAGGCCTGTCGGGCGGCCCACGCGCTCGCCCAAGTAACGGAGGCTCCAAAATGATCACCTCACTCACCGGTGCCACTTCATCTCGCGATCCCCACGCTCAGGAACTCGCCCAGCGGGCCGTCAACCGCCGCAATGCCAAAGTTGGCCGCGCCGTGCTGGTCAAAGTTCAACGCTGCGACGGCCCGGGCAAGGCCAGCCGCTGGGAGACCTTCAAAGTCACGACCGAGAAGGGCATGAACGTCATCTCCGCGCTGCAGCAGATCGGCGGCAACCCCGTCACCGCCGACGGGAAGGCCACCACTCCGGTAGTGTGGGATTCCGGCTGTCTCGAAGAAGTCTGCGGCGCCTGCACCATGGTCGTCAACGGCAAGGTCCGCCAGAGCTGCTCCTGCCTGCTCGATGACTACGCGCCTAACGACGGCGACACCATCACCCTCGAGCCCATGAATAAGTTCCCGGTCATTCGTGATCTGTGGGTCGACCGCGCCCGCCTCTTCCACAACCTCAAGCGCGTCAAGGCCTGGGTTCCCATCGACGGCACCTACAACCTCGGCCCCGGCCCCCGCGAGCACCCCCACACCCAGGAGACTCGCTACAAGCTCTCCGAGTGCATGTCCTGCGGCTGCTGTCTCGAAGCCTGCCCCCAGTTCAATCTGGAACCCGACGCCGCCAAGTGGGACACCTCGTTCCTCGGTGCTCACGCCATCAGCCTGGCTCGCCTCTTCAACATGCACGCGACCGGGAAAGAACTCGCCACGGAACGCCTCGAAGCCCTTATGGGCCCCGGTGGCGTCACCGACTGCGGCAACGCCCAGAACTGCGTGAAGGTCTGCCCCAAGCACATCCCGCTCACCGAATCCATCGCCGCCATGGGCCGCGCCGTCACCCTGGGGGCGCTCGCGAAGTTTTTCCGGGCCTGACGCCCGCCTCACACCCCTCGCGCGTCACCCACCCCTCGCAGGCGGCCTGTGCGTCAGGGGCTGTGCCCGTGCCGCAACCGGAAGGGCCGGACGTGCTCCCTCCTCCGGCGGGTAAATACTCCCCGCGGGGCGTCCGATGGCTTGACGCCATGACGAACTTCGCCGCCGTTTCCGCCAGCACCCTTTCCGGACCCTTTCCGCTTTCCGCCCGCGAGCCCTGGCCCAGCGCCTGGTGGCGTCGCGTCAGCCTGTGGCTGAGCCAGGAAGCCCTCAACACCATCGCCACCACCGGCGAGGTGCTCAACTTCATCAGCGAAAAGGCGGGCCTGCCGATCGACCTCGGCGACGTCCGCGATGGCCTGGCGAGCTGGCACGATCATCGCAGCTGGCCCGAGCGAGGCCTGCGCATCGGAATCCATCGCCCGGGCGCGTGGAGCGACCGCATGCTCGACGCCCAGGGCATCGTCAACGTCCGCTTCTTCGCCGTGCTGCACGACGATCTCGAAGAGGTGATGCGTCAAGCCCGCTTCGACGCCATGGTGAGCCTGGAGGCCGGCACCGTGGTCATCCGCACACTGGAACACCCCAGCCGCGAATCGAGCTGGTACGACTGGGGTTCGCCTCGCCCGGTCTCCGTCGCCTCCATTCTTACCGGTCGCCTGGACACGGCCCGAACCACCATTGACCACGCGACAAGCGAGCCGGCCATGCTCCGCGCCCTCGTCGAGCTGGCGGCGGTCATCTCTCGCCACGAACTGCGTCTCGACTTTGAGGACCGCCTGATGGGCCGCCGCCCGCTGCGATTCACCCGCGAGTCGGTGCGCAATGGTCAGGAAGTGCGCCCGTCGCGCGACCTGGTCACCCTTCTTGCGCTGCGCCTTGAATCAGAACTGGCCCGCCGCAGCGGGAGCGAAGTGGCGGGGGGGATTCACAAAGTGGCCGCCCGGGTGGTGAGCGCCTGGGCCGCCGGGTGGCCCGGCGACGCCGACCAGAAATTGCGCCGCGACGGGGCTGAGACCGCCGCCCGTGTCGCCAGTGATGAACCCGAAGTCCTTATGCGGGCCGCGTACCTGCGCCTGTGCGACTGCGACGTCCGGGGCGGCATCGCGGCCCTCGAAAAGGCGGCCCGCACGCTCGTCACCACCCCAGGCCCCGAAGCCTGCGATCCGCAGGCATTCCTGAACGCCGAACTCGAACGTTCCGCCCCCGGCACGCACACCACGGCGCGCCTGGCGGTCTGCGTCGCACTCGTCGCGGCCACCACCCCGGGCGAAAACCTCGCGTACTTCCGCGACGACCTCAGCGACGACCTCAAACACAGCAAAGCCCTCGCGGGGCGCGAAACCGACGAGAAGCTCATCATGGACGCCTTCCGCGCCGTCGATCGCGCCCAGCGCGACGCGATGCGCAAGGCCGCGTAAGACTTCGCACTCTGGCTGTTCCTATCCGGGCCTGCCAGCGCCGACGCCGGAGGTGAGCAAGGCGAACCTCCGGGTAGGGACGCGCACCATCGCCCCGACGTTCGAAGACTCAGGTCAGGCGTCAACGGCTGTTATGTGTGTGAGCACGAGATCTCTCACCCCGCGACATCAAGCCGGGGCTTGGGCGTTTCCACACTTGGCGCGTAGTGCTGACGGCGCTTGGCGTCTTCTCGCTCTTCCTCGTCCGACCCGCCCTTCAAATTCCGCAGCGCATCTTCGCTGCCCACATCCGGCGCGGTCTGCACGAACTCATCGCCCTGCCGGCGACGCACGCCCCGGCGCTCTTCCTTGTCCCGGTCCGTCCGTCGCACCGCAGGCGGCGGCGTCGCCGAAGCCCCGGCCAGCGAGGTCACCAGATTGGACGGCAGAATCGTCATACCGGTGCATCGTCACGATTCAGGAAACTCATTCACAAAGGCTCGAATTCGCCGGTTATCGGTAGTTCCTGCGCACCAGACGCGAGTGTCTCGCCGACTCCGGCAGTCCGAAATGCCTTCGGCGCTTACCTAAGCCCCCAGAATATTGACGCCGCAATCAACGTAAATCACTTCGCCCGTGACGCCGCTTGAGAGATCCGACACGAGGTAGACCGCGGTTTTGCCGACGTCCGAACCCTCCACGTTGCGCCGCAATGGCGCTCGCTCGGCAACAGCGTCTTCCATGGTGCCGGTGCCGCCCACTGCCGAGCTTGCCAGCGTGCGCAAGTACCCCCCCGAAATCTGGTTCACGCGAATCTTGTCCACGCCCAGTTCGCTCGCGAGATAGCGGCTCGTGCACTCGAGCGCCGCCTTGGCCACGCCCATCACGTTGTAGCCCGGCACCACTTTCTCCGCCCCGTAGTACGACATCCCCAGGATGCTGCCCCCGCCGGACCGGGCCATGATGGGCTTGGCGCGGGCGGCCATCGCCAGCAGCGTGTACGCGGAGATGTCGATCGCCGAGAGATACGCCGCCCGGGGCGTCGTCACAAACTTGCCCGGCTGAAGCAGCTCCCGATCCGCAAACGCGATCGAGTGAATCAGAAAATCCATGCGATCAAACGACTTCGCGTACGCCTCGAAGACCGTATCCAGATCTTCGTCTTTCCCCGCATCCAGCGACCGGAGCCACGGGGTCTTGACCCCCAGCGCCTCAATGGCGCGGCTGGTCCGATGCAGGTTTCGTTCCCCCGGCAGGTGCGTGAACGCGCACGTGGCCCCGTGTTCCATCAACGCCTTGCTGATGTGCCAGGCGTACGAGCGTTCGTTGGCGATCCCGACAACAAGACCCACTTTTCCATCGAGCAGACCCATGAAGGCTCCTTTCGGATTAAGTCATGCTAGGCGGATTTGGGTGGTGACCTCGCCCCAAGTGCGGGTAGTATTGAGCCGTGGCCAACGAGATCCAACCCCAGCACTGTGGCGACGGCCATCTGGCCGATGTCAACGCCCTGCCTTTGCCCTCGCTCTTTTCCGCACTGAGCGCCACGGGCCTCGTCCGCCGCCTTCTCGAACTCGCCCGCGACGAAGACCTGGGCGAAGCCGGCGATGTCACCAGCCTTGTCGCCATCGCCCCCACGCAGCAGGGGCGCGCCCAGCTTGTTGCCCGCAGCGGCGGGATCATCTCGGGCCTGGCGGTCATCCCCGAACTCATTTCCGTCTTCGCGCCCGACGTCGCCTGGCACCCAGCGCACGACGACGGCGTCGAGGGCGACTCCCGCTGCGTCCTCGGCACACTCACCGGCCCCTTGCGTCAGATTCTCGCCCTTGAGCGCACCATGCTCAACCTCGTCGCGCGACTCTCCGGCATCGCCACCCTTACCGCCCAGTATGTCCGCGCCCTGCCCGGCGGCACCCGCGCCGGAATCTACGACACCCGCAAGACCACCCCCGGAAATCGCGTCCTTGAGAAATACGCCGTGCGCTGTGGCGGGGGGCGCTGCCACCGCCTCGGGCTGCACGACGCGATGCTCATCAAAGACAATCACATCGCCGGGGTCACACCCTCCAAGCTCGCGGCCTTCGTGCAAGACGCCGCCACGCGTGCCCGCGCCATGCGAGCCCTCTACTTCGTCGAGGTCGAAGTCGACACGCTTGACCAGTTCGAAGCGTTGCTCACGCTTCCTCCCGGGCTCATCGACATCGTGCTGCTGGACAACATGTCTCCGGATTTGCTGCGCGAGGCCGCGCGCCGCCGCGAACACGCACAGCCCAGGCTCGAACTGGAGGCCTCCGGAGGCGTGACCCTGGGCACCCTGCCGCTGATCGCCTCCACCGGTGTTGATCGCATCAGCGTCGGTGCCCTCACGCATCACGCCGTCTCGCGCGATGTGGCGTTGGATGTCGTCAGCGAATGAGCGGCGGGCCGTACGCCTTCGACGGAGCCGCCATTGCCCAGCGGGCGGCCGCAGCGATCAGCGCCCTGCCGCCGGGTTCTCCCGTGTCTCGGGCGGTTGTGCTCGGCACGACTGAGTCGACCCAGGACGACGCGCGTCAACTTGCTTCAGCCGGCGGCCCGGGCGTGGTTGTTTTCGCCGAGCACCAGACCAAGGGGCGTGGGCGCCTAGGCCGCGCGTGGGCGGATATCTCGATGAAAAGCCTGCCAGCGACCTTCGCGATCGGTGGGGGCCTTTTGCCCGAACAGCTTTCGCTCGCGGCGGGTGTGGCGGCCTCCCTTACCATCGAGTCGCTGCTGCAAGGGCGAGCACGTGTGGGCATTCGTTGGCCCAACGACGTCGTGGAGTGGCCCCTGGACGCATCAGGCGTACCAGGCCGCAAGCTCTGCGGCGTGCTCATCGAAGCCGCGGGCACTGTCCATCTGGTCGGCATCGGCATCAATGTGACCCACGACGACGCCGACTGGCCACAGGAGCTCGCGGCCACCGCGTGCAGCCTCCGCCAACTCGGCTGCAATACCACCCGGGCGGAAGTCACCGGAACGCTGATCACGCAACTTGTCCAGGCGCTCGCGATGCCCGCGCCGCAGCTCATCGAGCACTGGCGCCGCCGCAACGTGCTGCTGGGCCAAACCCGCGCGTTCACGCACAACGCTGCCACATACACCGGGGTCGTGCGTGACATCGACCCCGCCAACGAGATCGTGCTCGAAAAGTCCCCGGGTCAGGTCAAACGCCTCCCGGCGCTCACCACCTCGATGGTGAAGTGACCCCGCCGCCTCACATGTGCCCGGCAATCGCCCGCGCGAACTCCGCCGCGTGCGAGGGGTCCAGCTTCCCCGCCTTCCAACCGATCCCCAGCCCGCTTCCATCCTCATACTTGGGGATCACATGGAAGTGCACATGAAACACCGCCTGGTGCGCTTCCGCGCCGTTGTTCTGCAAAATGTTGTACGCTTTCGCGCCGGTCGCCTTCAGCACCGCCCGCGCGATCCGCGGCAACACCCGCCCGACTGCCGCCGCCGCTTCGTCGCTCAGCTGGTCCAACGTCGGCGCCGGCTCCTTGGGCACCACCAGCGTGTGCCCGCGGCTCACCGGCCCGATGTCCAGAAACGCCAGCACCTGCGAATCTTCATACACCTTGTGGCAGGGGATCTCTCCCCGAATGATTTTTGTAAACACAGTGTCGGCCATGCCGCCACTGTAACCCCGGAAACCTCGTGTCGGCTACTCGCAGCCCCGGGTTCGTATCATTCCCCGTGATTCACGCAGCCCCCAGTGCCGCGGCTCCCTCGGAGGGCTCGCGGATTCGCGTGCTCGCCCCGCTGGTCGCCAACCAGATCGCCGCGGGCGAAGTCGTCGAGCGCCCCGCCTCGGTCGTAAAGGAACTCGTCGAGAACGCCATCGACGCCGGGGCCACCCGCATCCAGATCGACCTCGAGCAGGGTGGCATCGAGCTTGTACGCGTCACCGATGACGGCCGCGGCATCCACGCCGACGACCTGCCCCTGGCCATCGCCCCCCACGCCACCAGCAAAGTTTCACAGGCCCAAGACCTGGAGCACATCGGCACGTTGGGCTTCCGGGGTGAGGCCCTGGCCAGCATCGCCAGCGTGTCGCGGCTGTCCATCCGCACGAGGACCATCGCCAGCGACGGGGCGCTGCAACTCGACGCAGAGGCGGACATCGTTCAGGCCATCAAGCCCGCGGCCGGGGCGGTCGGCACCAGCGTGAGTGTCCGCAATCTCTTCTGGAACACCCCCGCACGCCGCAAGTTTCTACGCACCGTCGGCACCGAGCAGGAGCGCTGCGTCGAAGTCGTGAAGCACATCGCGCTCGCCCACCCGGGGATCGGCTTTCGCGCGAGTATCGATGGCCGGGCTTCGCTCGATCTTCCCAGCGCCCAATCCCCGCGCGAGCGGGCCTTGGCCATCCTCGGCAAGGAACTCTCCACCCAGTTACTCGACGTCACCGCCGACGAGTTTGACGACGGGCGCGGACTGGCCCTCTGGGGGCTGGCCGGGCTGCCGTCGATCGCGCGGGGCAGCAACAAATCCCAGTATGTCTTTGTGAACGGGCGTATCGTGCGGGACCGGACCATTCAGCACGCCATCAGCGAGGCCTACCGGGGCCTGATCGATCCCTCTCGCTACCCGACCGTCGTGCTCATGATCGAGATGTCCCCCGCGGGCGTCGATGTCAACGTACATCCGCAAAAGGCCGAGGTGCGTTTCCGCGATAGCTCCCTGGTGCACTCGGGCGTGCTGCGGGCCCTCCGCCGCGCGTTGCAGGCGGCCGATCTCACCCCCACGCTCTCCAGCCTTCGCCCGCAGCCCGGTGGCTTTGGCCCTTCGGGCAGCGTCGGCCCGGTCAATCTCGACTCGGGCCTGCCCGGTGCCGGAGCGCCGCAGGAAAGCCTGCCACTGGCACACACCGCGCCCACGGTGCAGAGCTTCGTGGAGTACTTCCGTCGCCCCCAGCCGGACGTGTCGCAACCGGGCCTTGCCGCAGGCACGCCCGCGCCGGTGTCGTACGACGCGATGAAGCAGTCGCTGCCGCCGCTGACTTCGCCCGCACCCCAGCCCGCGCCGGAAACATCCCCCCTCGTCCCCGCCTCGCGTGTCCTGCAAATCCACAAGAGCTACCTCGTCACGCAAGACGACCAGGGCGTCGTCATCATCGATCAGCACGCCCTGCACGAGCGGGTGATGTTCGAGTATCTCCTCACCCGCGTCCTGGGGGCGGCCGCCCCGCTCGAAAGCCAACGCCTGCTCGCCCCCGTCTGCGTTCCCGCCACCGCCGCCCAGATCGAACGCCTCAGCCGTCTGGGCGAGGTGCTCGATCGCCTCGGTGTCGAGGTCGCTCCCCTCGGGCCCGCCACCGTTGGCATCCACAGTTTCCCCACCTTCCTCTTCGATCGCGGCGTCGACGCCGGCGAGTTCATGCAAGAGCTCCTCGACAAGTCCGACGACGCGGCTTTCTTCTCCGACCTCGTTCGCGGAGGCGAAGCCGCCATGCGCGACGTGCTGGACATGATGTCCTGCAAAGCCGCCGTCAAAGCCGGCGACAAGCTCAGCGACCTGGAACTGGGCGAGCTTGTCAAGCTGCGCGACGAAGTTGAACGCAGCAGCAACTGCCCCCACGGGCGCCCCACCAGCATCCGCCTCACCATCCGAGAACTCGAAAAGCTCTTCGGCCGGGGCTGAATCACCGGGTTTGCGCGCCATCTGGCGGCGATACTCCGTGCAAACCATGCCCCTCACAGCCGCACCGATACACTCTCCTCCCATGGACTCGCGCAGGCTGCGGTTCAACACGCTGGTGGGGATGGGGGCGAGCCTCGCCCTCTCGCTTACCAAGTTCCTGGCCGGCGGGCTGGGCCACTCCAGCGCGCTCGTCGCCGACGGCGTTGAGTCCCTCGCCGACACCATCGGCTCGATCGTCGTCTGGCGCGGGCTCAAGATCGCCGATCGCCCCCCCGACACCAGCCACCCCTACGGCTACGGCAAGGCCGAGGCCCTCGCGGCCTTGTGCGTCGGGGCCCTGCTGCTGGCCGCGGCAATCTTCATCATCATCGAAGCCTTCAACAAGTTCCTCACGCCCCACCAGCCCCCGGCCGCGTGGACGCTGGTAATCCTTGTCGCGGTGATCGCCGTCAAGGAGTTTCTCTTCCGCATCACCATCCGCGGGGCTCGCGAATCCCAATCCGGGGCGGCTCACGCCGACGCGTGGCACCATCGGGCCGATTCCATCACCTCAGCCGCGGCGTTCATCGGCGTCGCCATCGCCGTCATCGGTCCACGCTGGCTTAACAGCCCCAAGCTGGTTTTCGCCGACGAGGTGGCCGCCATGGTCGCCAGTGGCGTCATCGTCATCACCGGCTTTGGCCTGGCAGTGCCCGCCCTGCGCGAGCTACTCGACGCCGCCTCGCCCGACCTCGCCGACGCGGTCCGCACCACTGCCGCCAAAGTTGCCGGCGTGCGCTTGGTTGAAAAGGTCGAAGCGCGCAAGAGCGGGCGGGGCTACCTCGTGGACATGCACCTGCATGTGGACCCTGCCATGAGCGTGCACGATGCCCACTCCCTCGCCGGCCTGGTGAAGGCGGTCGTGCGCCAAACCCATACCAACGTCCAGCGCGTGCTCATTCACGTGGAGCCCGACGAACCACACCAGCCCCATGCACCTCAACAATCTCACGACGCCGCGGCCCGCGTGACCCCGCCCGCCGCCGCGACGTCGCTTCGCGACACCAAGTGACTTGAACGCCGCCCGCCGCGGCAGGAGCCTCCCGTTGCAGAAACGCTCGACAGATCTTGTGGTCACCGGGGCCTGCTGCCTTGCCATCGGGCTCATGTATCTCTGGAGCTACGGGCGGGGGGTATCGCAGATCCCCAAGGGCATGGGCGACTTCATTCACTTCTACGCCGCGGCCGAAGCGATGCTGCACGGCAGGGACATCTTCGCCTCCGGCACCGGGGGATACATCTATCCGCCTCTCATTGCGTTCGTGTACCTTCCGCTCGCCAAGCTCTCCCTGGCGGCCGCCGCCCGCACCGATCTCATCATCAACATCTTCCTCTCCGCCACCACGCTCTTTCTCGCCGCACGCGAGTGTGCCCGCCGCGTAGGGCTACAGCCCCGCCCGGTGCTGCTGGCCGTCATCGCCGCCATCGCGGCCGCGAGCATGGCCGACAAAATCCGCACGGAGCTCCGCATGGGTCAAACCGATGTGCTCATGCTCCTCTGCTTCACACTCGGGCTGGTGTGGCTCCGCCGCCGCCCCACGCTGGCGGGGCTGGCCCTGGGCTTTGCCTTCAATATCAAGTACCTGCCGCTGGTGCTGTTGCCGTACTTGATTGTCCGCCGCCGCTGGCACGCGGCCCTAGCTTTCGTCGCTGGCATTCTCCTCTTCGCCTTCCTCCCGGCCCTCTACACCG
>JBAZUW010000079.1:10026-14749 GCA_041661205.1 Phycisphaerales bacterium | reverse complement strand
GCATGGCGAGGCTGGGGAAACGTGCCGGGCGCTCCAGCCATCGCCCGCGCACGCCGTGCCGCATTTCGTGCGTGCCGACGCACGCGCTGGAGCTCATCGAAATCGTGGCGGCTCGCGACGCGCTCGCCAGGGGCGATGTGGAGCCTCGCGAGCCGATTCCGTGCCCGCTGGATGTGCTGACGCAGCACATGGTGACGTGTGCGCTGGGTGGCGGCTTTGTGCCCGACGAGTTGTTCGCGGAGGTCCGCCGCGCTTGGTCGTTCCGCGAGCTCTCCCGTGCTGACTTTGACTGGTGCCTGGCCCAAGTGCGTCATGGCGGCGAAGCCCTGAAGGCCTACCCGGACTACAGGCGCGTGGAGGAAGAAAACGGGCGCATGGTGGTGAAGTCGGCGCGGATCGCCCTCATTCACAAGTTCAACGTCGGCACCATCACCGGCGACACCACCGTCGAGATCCGCTACCTGGGCGGGCGGAGCCTGGGGCGGATCGAAGAGACGTTTGTCGCGGGCCTCAACGAGGGTCAGCGGTTTGTGTTTGCCGGCAAGGTGCTGCGCTTCGTGATGATGCAGGATTTGGTGGCCTATGTGAAGCCGGGATACGGGCAGGCGCACCTCACGCCCATCTGGGGCGGCACGCGCTTGCCGATTTCCGAGTCGCTGTCTCGCGCGATTCGGCAGACGCTCGAAGACCTCTCGCGCGGGCGGGCCGATTGCCCGGAGTTGGTACACGCCTTGCCGGTGGCGGCGATTCAGGCACGTGAGAGCGTGATCCCTGGTGCCGACGACGTGCTTATCGAGATCACGCGAATGCGCGAAGGGACGCACGCGTTTGTGTTTCCGTTTGAGGGTCGGCTTGTGCACGGCGGGCTGGCGGCCATCGTCGCCCTGCGCCTCACGCGCCTGCACAAGGCCACGTTTTCAATCGCCGCGAACGATTACGGGTTTGAGATTCTCACTGCGGAGGACTTGCCCTTCGAGACGCTGCTCACACCGAGTCTGTTCAGCAAGGAGAACCTGGCCGCCGACGCCGCGGAGAGTTCGGGCACCAGCCTGCTCGCCAAGCTGCAGTTCCGCGAGGTGGCGCGGGTGTCGGGGCTGGTGATTCAGTCGCTGCCGGGGAGGGCACGCTCGGGCAAGCAGCTTCAAGCCAACGCGGCCCTCATGTACGACGTGCTCAGCGAGTTTGACCCGGGCAACCTGCTGATCGAGCAGGCCCGGCGCGAGGTAATGGACAAGCACTTTGAGCACAGCCGCCTGGGGCGAACATGCGATCGCCTCTCGGGCGGGCACCTGCGTATCGTGGTCACCAGCCGCCCCACGCCGCTTTCGTTTCCGCTGCTCATTGAGCGCCAAGCCGGCCGCCTGAGCAGCGAGACGATTCTGGACCGGGTGGCGAAAATGCGTGAGAGTTGGGTGAACGGCAGTGTTGAGGGGGCAACGTCACCATGGAAGGCAGCGTCAGACTCAACTTCGCGCCCGCCGGTGTGGGACGATGCATTGCCGGTGCCGAAACTCGAAGTGGAACCGGCCTCGAAGCCGCGGCGGAGGCGTCCGCCCCGGCCGACGATTCCGCGCTGGTAACGCTGCTGCCCCAGCGGGCGGCCCTCTGGGGCGTGGGCCAGACCCTGCTCGTGGCTGATCTTCACCTTGGCAAGTGCGAAACGTTTCACGGCGCGGGCGTGCCGGTCCCGGGGGGCATTCACGACGAGACTCTTGGGCGCCTCGGCGAGGCCATCCGCGTGAGCGGGGCGCAGCGTGTGCTGATTCTCGGTGACCTGCTGCACGCCCCGGCGGGCAACACCACGGCGATGATCGACGCGGTGGCGGCCTGGCGACAGGAGTTTTCGCTGCCGATGCAACTGGTGGAGGGGAACCACGACCGGCGTGTGCGCGAGGCGGCCGAAGTGTGGAACATCGAGTTGCTCGGGGCGCGGCATGAGGAGCAGGGCGTGCTCTTCACGCACGCGCCCACGCCAGAAATCGGCGAGAGCGTGTATTCGTGGTGCGGGCACTTGCACCCGGCGATCAAGATTCACGGGGGCCGCCTGCCCGTCAAACTCGCGTGCTTCCACCTTTCGCCCACCATCGGCGTGCTGCCCGCGTTCAGCCGCCTGACCGCTGGCGCGGGGCTGCGCCGGGGGCCGGGCGACCGGGTCTTTGCGATCGCAGAAGGGCGCGTGGTGGAGGTGTAGTGCCACTGACCTCGTCTGCGAGGTCAGTGGGGCGTGTCGCGAGATGCCTTTGGTTCGGCACTGACCTTTTCACCAGGGCGTGAAAAGGTCAGTGGCACGTCTAGCGCTTTGATTCGTTCAGCTTCTCAATCGCCCGCTTCACAAACGCCGCGTGCTTCGACACCCGGAAATCCGCGGCCACTGCGTCCACCACTTTTCCGTCGCGCCCGATCAAGTATGTCAGCCGCCGCTTGCCGAAGGGCAGCCCGAACCACCCCTCCGCGCCGTACTTCTTGCCCACCTCATTGCCCGGGTCGGCGAGCAAGAGAAAATTCAATCCGTGCTTGCTCTTGAAGGCCGCTTTGCTTTTGGTGTCTTGCGGGCTGACGCCGACCACCCGGGCGCCGACCGCCGCGAGCTCGGAGGCCGCGTCGCGATACATGCACGCCTCGGCGGTGCACACCGGCGTGAAATCCGCGGGATAAAAGTACAAGATCAGCGGCCCCTGCGCGATCAGTTCTGCCAGCGTCACCGTGGTGCCGCTGTCGCTGGTGAGTGAGAAAGATGGGGCCACGTCGCCGGGGTTGAGCATGTGTGATGGTCTGGGGCCTGCCACTCAAAGGCGAATCGAGGTCGTACCCTCGCACATGTCCGCCGCCGAGCACTCTTCCATCGCCTCCAAGCTGCTCATTGGCAGCGTGGTGGTCATCTGGGGCCTGGGTGCCCTCGGAGCTTATTGGGCGAGTCAAGTTACTGGCCGCCCCGTCATCATCTGTCCGCTCCGCCGCTACACCGGGATCCCCTGCCCCATCTGCGGCGGCACCCGAGCGTTTGTTTCGCTCGCCACGCTTCACCCGCTCGAAGCCCTCGCGTTCAATCCGCTCGTCGCGATCGGGCTGGTGATCGTGCCGATCTGGGCGATTCGGCGCAAGAGTCGCGGGCTGCGGCTCATCGATTGGCATCCGTCATGGCGGGTCCTCACGCTGCTGGGCGTGCTCGTTGCCGCCAACTGGGCGTATGTCCTCTGGAAGCAGTCCGGGACTTGATGCCTCGATGCCGCTTGCCTGGGTGCCTTCTTAGTTTCGCCTCGCCTCTCTCGCCGCGGTACGCTCTGCCATGCAACCCGCCTTCAACACCCCGGTCGCCGAGCGTTTTCGCGCCTTTGGCAAGTCGATCTTCGCCGAGATGACCGCGATGGCCGCGGCCCACAAGGCCGTCAATCTCTCGCAAGGCTTTCCGGATTTCGACGGCCCGCCAATCGCTCGCGAGGCGGCCATCGCCGCGATCAACGCCGGGCACTCGCAGTACGCCCGCATGATCGGCGTGCCCGCCCTCAATCAGGCCATCGCCCGAAGCTGGGCCCGTGCGGGGCGGGGCGAGATCGACCCCGAGGCCCACGTCACCGTTACGGCGGGGTGCTCGGAAGCGATCGGGGCGGCGCTCGTGGGTCTTCTGAACCCCGGGGACGAAGTGATTATCTTCGAGCCGTACTTTGACTTTTACACCGCGTGTGCGGCGATGGCGGGGGCGGTGCCGCGCGTGGTGACGCTGCATCCGCCGGGCGCAGGCCCGGCGTTGGGTGGCCCGGCGGTCCCCGCCGGGTCCTCTTCTTCCCACTTCTGGTTCGACGAAGCCCAGCTCCGCGCCGCCTTCACCCCCCGCACCCGGGCCATCATCGTCAACACGCCGCACAACCCCACCGGCAAGGTCTTCTCCCGCGCCGAGCTTGAGCTCATCGCCAGCCTGTGCCGGCAGCACAACGTCGTCGCGATCTCCGACGAGGTGTACGAGCACCTGACCTTTGACGCTTCACAGCCTCACATCAGCCTCGCCACGCTTCCGGGCATGTGGGAACGCACCATCACGCTCTCCAGCCTGGGCAAGACATTTAGCTTGACGGGCTGGAAGGTCGGCTGGTCGATCGCCCCGCCCGCCCTCACGGCGTGTGTGCGGGCCGCCCACCAGTTCATGGTCTTCAGCGGCTCCACCCCCATGCAGCACGGGGCCATCGCCGTGCTCGACTCCGGGGATGAGTACATCGCGGGTTTGAAGAAGCTCTACGCCTCCAACCGCGACATGCTGAGTGAGACGCTCCGCCGCTGCGGCCTGACCGTCTTTCCCAGCTACTCAACCTATTTCTTGATGGCCGACCACACCGCGCTGGGGTACCCAGACGACCGCGCTTTCTGCGAGCATCTCACCAAAACCGTCGGCGTGGCGGCCATCCCACCCAGTGTGTTTTACCTCACGCCCGGCATGGGCAAAAACCTCGTGCGCTTCGCGTTCTGCAAGCGAGAGGAGACCATGCGCGAGGCTTGCGAGCGGCTGCGGCGCGGGCTCAAACCCCGGACCTGATGTCACGGCTGGCCGATTCCATATCAGCCCGAGTCACTCGTGCTTCGCGGGAGCCATCCCCACCGGCGCCGGCCCCACGTCCTTGGGCGTCGTCCCCCGCCCGCCCTGATCCACGTACACCCGCCCCGCAAAGGTCGTGCGCGTCAGGTACTGCTGCCAGCCGCTGGATTCCGCGATGATCGTCGCGGTGCTCGGCGT
>JBAZUW010000079.1:6178-10016 GCA_041661205.1 Phycisphaerales bacterium | reverse complement strand
ACTTTCCCCACCAGCGCCTCGGTCAGCACGCGACCGGTCTGGCGCGGGTCGGGCTTTACACCCAGAATCTCGCACACCGTCGGGGCGATATCGGTGTTCGCGCTGGGAAGCGTGCTGTGCATGCCTTGCTTGAAGTGCGGTCCCGCGGCGATCAGCGTGTTGTGCGTGTCGAAGGGGCTGAGCGACGCGTGCATGCCTTCACCACGTGGCCGGCCTTCGGACACCACCATCCCCGGCACGCCAAAGTCGCTGCTCTCTGCGTTCCAGTTCATCGCCACCACCACATCCGGCGCGTCGCTGGCGTTAATGGCCGCCTCCTCCAACTTGAACGTCCCCGCTTCGCCCCCGGTCGTGAAGATGACGCCGGCGTAGTCGGTGGTCTTGAGGTATTCGGCAAACTTCTGAATCGTGGGCTGATCGTGATCGCCCACGTAGTAGCACACCGACCCGCCGTTGGCCGAGATCATGATCTGGCCCTTCGCCAGCGTCTTGCCTTCCGGAAGCTGGTCCACCGCATCAAACCCCGCGGCCTTCGCCACCTTCACCGGCGAAAAGCCCTGCGACACCGTCGAGAAGGCGTGATCCGACACCATGATGATGTCGGTGGTTTCCAGCAGACCGCGCTGCTCAAGCGTGCTCACCACCGTACCCAGGCACGCGTCGGCATTCTTGATCGCCCCGATCGACTGCGGGCTGCCCGGGCCGGTCTGGTGCTGCGAATAGTCCGGCTCGGCCATCCACAGCACGGAAAGCATGGGAACCGAGTCCTTCCACAGATACTCGGTCAGGGCCCGCGTCGTCCAGCGATCATCAGACAGCCGCCCGGGCGTGTGATCGTCGAACTTCTTCATGTCCCCGCCCAGCGCGGCTTCGATGTCCTTGGCGGCACCTTCCGGAATCGTGCCGCCCTCCGCAAGCGTGATGCACTTCTTCCGCTTGGACATGTCCAGCGTGCGATCCCAGATGAATCCCACCTGCTTGGAGGTGGCGACGGCGGTAGTAAAGCCCGCCTCGCGCACCAGTTCGGGAAGCGTCGCCAGGCGAATGTGGTGCCCGCCGGTCACCTTGTCACTCATCTCGATCACCATCGGGTCCTGCGTGTCCACGGGGCGACCCGGAAAGACCTTGGGCAAATACTCGCGGTTGCTCACGATGCCGCTGACGGCGGGCACCGCACCCGTGGAGATCGCCGTGCCGTTGACCTCGGTTGACGTGACATACACCGAGTGGTTGTTCTGAAACCGCACGCCCCGTTCGGCGAGCTTGCAGAGGTTGGGCGCGATGTCGGGCCGTGCAAAGTCCGGCCTCATCCCATCCCACACCACGATCACCACACGCGACGCGGGGTGCTCCTGCCCGGCATCGGATTTCGTCTGCGCGCCGGCGCTCGCGGCGAACGCGGCCAGCGACACAATCCCGGAGAACGCGCCACGCAACAGCAGGTTCGAGGTGTTCATAGTGGTTCGATGGTAGATCTCGCGAGGCCCGCAGGGCCGATTTTCTCCGGCCTTCGCGCAATCCGAATATTCGCAGCACTGGGGGCCCAAAAACAAAAAAGCCCCGCGCGAGTGCGCGGGGCTTTTCAATCTCTGAGACGGTCAGACCGGCACTCCGGCCCTCAATGCCTGTTGCCTAGTGCCTAGTGCCTTCTTCTTACGGGCAGTTGCCGCCCGCGACCACGTTGATGAGGGCATCGATGTCGCCCTGGTCAACGTTGCCGTCCTGGTTGAAGTCGGGGTCGATGCCGGTGTCGTTGGGGCCGCCGGCGACAACGTTCACGAGGTAGTCCACGTCACCCTGGTCGGAGTTGCCGTCCTGGTTGACGTCCGGGTCGCAGGCCGGGCCGCTGGAGGTCGGAACCACCACATACTGCACGCCGGGGATGGCGGAGAAGTCGACGGAGGAGGGTTCACCGAGGTTCTGGCTGTCGGCGGGCAGGCCACCGATGACCTGGTTGGAGACGAAGCTGAAGCCGTCGGAGTTGATGAACCCGGCGACCTTGATCGGCGAAGAGCCATCCCAGCCGGCTTCGGCGAGGTTGATCTTGATCTCAAGGCCGGTGGTGACCGAGGCGGCGCCGGAGGCGTCGGTGCCGGTCACGCCCAGCACGTTGTTGTTGTCGAGCGCGCCGACGATCAGGTTGGCGAACGCGGGGGGCAGGTTGGTGTACTGGGGGCCGGGGTTCGGCGGGCCCTGCGTGTTGGACCAGTCGGTCACGGCGCGAGCGCCGCCGTTGGTCTGCAGCTGGGTGAGCGAGAAGTCCTGGTAGTCGGCGTAGGTGGCAGGGAAGGTGATGGGGAAGTGGTCGGTCTTGACGCCGCCATCGGTCGAGGCGTATTCGAAGGGGAAGCCGGAGATGATGGTGGGGCCGTTAGCCTTGAGGACACAGGCGTCGATGTAGGCCTCGACGGGGTTGTTGCCGTTGGTGTAGAAGATGGTGTAGTTGGCGAAGAAGTCGGAATCAAACTTGAGGCCGAGGCCCGCGCCAGTGGTGCCGTTGCCGCCCGCGCCCATGCGGTTCAGGCCGTTGAAGCTCACGTTGAGGTTGTCGCCCCGCAGCTGGTTCTGGCCGTCGGTGCCGCCGTTGACATCAAGGAAGAGACACAGCTTGTTGAAGTTGTTCTCCATGTTGCCGGTGAGCAGCAGGTACAGCTCGCCGTTCTCGACCTTGCCGTACATGCTGTCGAGTTCGCTGCCGGTGGCGACGTCACGGTCCGGGGCGGCGGTGCCGCTGGCCGAGGCGCCCACGCCCGCGGTGTTGCTGTTGTTGAGGGCGACACGCACGTCGGCAAAGTTGGCGAGGTTGGCGCCGCTGCCCCCGGTGGGGGTTGAGATGCCGGAGCCGTTGGCGACGCTGCCGAGATAGGTGCCCGCGCCGGCAACGGCGACAGGGTCGGTGGGGATGGTGATGTGATCGGTGTACAGCGTCGCGTTGCCGCTGCCGAAGAAGAAGACGCGATCCGGCGCAAAGCCGTTTTCAAAGGTCATGCCCCCGCCCGCGCCGGCGGTGGCTTCGCTCATGCGCTGCAGCAGGCCGAAGCTCCAGCTGCTGTTGCCAAAGAGCAGGCGGTTCTGGCCCGCGCCAGCGGTGTCATCGATGAAGAGGGCGATCTTGTTGTTGGCGTGCAGGTTGCCGCCGATGAAGAGGTACAGGGTGTTGTTGAAGGTCGTGGCGTAGAGGTTGTCGATCTCGCTGCCGTTGCCCGCCTGGCCGGTGTTGTTGTTGTCGCCGTCCTGGGTCGGGTTGCTCTCCACCCACACGCGCTTGCCGTTCCAGAAGCCGTTGGTGTCAAGTATGCCGTCGATCGTCGGGGCGGCGGTCGAAACGCTGGGGTTCAGCGTCAGCGTCTGCGTGCCGGCCACGGTTTGGAAGTTGAGCAGACGGGGGTCGCCCAAGCGGGCCGCGGCGAAGGCCGCCGGCGCGTTGTCAATCACCTGGTTGCCGATGCTCTTG
The DNA here is from genome assembly GCA_041661205.1 of Phycisphaerales bacterium. Lineage (GTDB taxonomy): Bacteria > Planctomycetota > Phycisphaerae > Phycisphaerales > UBA1924 > RI-211. The sequence goes on along the minus strand of JBAZUW010000079.1, from coordinate 6,562 downwards.
TCGCTGTCGCGCACCAGCATGGCCGTGATCTTCAGGCCGTTGGCGCTGGTGATGCCGCCGAGGTTGGCGAAGGGGATCGCCACTTCCAGCCCGCGGCTCACATCCGCCGGGTTGCCCGGGGTGCCCACGCCGCCCGCGACGTTGTCGCCAAAGCCGGTGGGAACGTTCTGCACCCACAGCGGGGCGCCATAGCCATCCGTTGGCCCGATCTTGCCGTCGATTACAACTTGGGCCATGGCCTGACCCGCAAGGCAGGCCAAGACAACTGCGGAAACGCCAGCATACTTCTTCATAAGATCTCTCCCGAGTAACCGCTTACGAAAAACGGTTCTTCAAAGCCGCGGCCCGCCGGACGGGCCGATTCCAGAGGCAAGAGCGTCGCGC
>JBAZUW010000079.1:0-6168 GCA_041661205.1 Phycisphaerales bacterium | reverse complement strand
CGCACCGCGCCCGACGATCCAGAGTGCAATGGTCCCGCCGCGCGGCGAGCCCGTGTACCGTTCGGATGATAAAGGCAAATACCCCTCCGAATCGAGAGAATTCCGCGCACTTTTCGCCACTTCTTGCGTACCGACCGGTATCAGACATGGCGGGACGTCTGGTCGTCCGAGAAACCGGAAGTTCTAGGGGTCAGCGCGGCAGGGCATGAAAAATGAAAGCCCTTACATTTGGGCCTCCCATCGTGGTTCATGCACGCATATGGAAAATCGAGTCCGAGATCTTTCATTGTGGGCTTGACTGATACCGGTCGATGTCGGTACGGTGTTTCAGAGAGCGTTTTCCGCCGGTGCGTAAAAGGCTCGCAAAGTTTTCGCAAAGCCTGCGTTGAGCAGGTTGTTGAGGAATGGAATGAACATGGCAACCCTCCGGTGTCGTCGCTCGGCGTTCACCCTGATCGAACTTTTGGTGGTGATCGCGATCATCGCACTGCTCATCGGTGTGCTGCTGCCCGCGCTGGGCAAGGCCCGTGATGCCGCACGCCTGGGCCGCTGCCTGAGCAACGTTCGCCAGATCGGCACCACACTCACGCTGTACGCCAACGACTGGAAGGGGTGGTACCCCATCGTGCCGTTCCGCAATCCGGTCAATGGCACCGGTGCCAGCATGGGCTGGACGGCGTTTTACCAGGGCATCCCCGCTGGAAATCGGTATCTGACCGAGCAGTGGCTGCGCGGCGGCGTTGCCTCGTTGTTCAGCCTTGACCAGGTCGGCGATGGCACCCATACGGGTTTCAGAGGCAACCCCGCCAACCCCGCCACGCAGGCATACCTCGATGGAAACACCGTGCCGCTGCTTCGCTCCTATCTCGACGGCCTGGGCGTTCTGACCTGCCCGGCGGATCGCGAAGACAAGTGGTATGGCCCCACGATTCCCTCTGACCCCAACTCCGTGCGAATTGCTGGCAAGGAGACGCTGGTGCCCAAGGTGTGCGCCAGTGAGCAGGACGTAGTGTCCTACAACGTGAGCTACCTGTACATCGCAGGGCTCCGAACTGACGAACCCACGGTCATCAACCCCGCTCCGCTGTGGGGTGACGAGACCAATGGCTACGACGTTTCGACCAACGCGTGGTACGCCAACGGGGCGGACGCGACGGAGGCGCAGACGTCGCAGTACCTGTATGGCCCCCGCGACAATCACGGTAGAGCCGGGGCCAACTTCGTCTTCAGCGATGGTCACGCGACCTTCCTGACTGGGGACATCGAGAACAAGTTCTTTGCTTCAGGTACCGACCCGAACAACCCGCCCGGCCCGCTCTCGATCAGCTCGATCGATCCGAACCGCTCTGCCCGCACGCAGACGATCGACTGATCGACGCATCCGCGCCTCCAGCCGCCCCGAATCCACGCCGCCAAACCGTCTGCCGCTCGCTTGACGGCCTCCGCGCGGGTATGCTGATTCCCTCTGCACATCATCTCGCGAGCCTTCCGCTCGCGCGGGCGCTGTGAGTCTTTTCTCGAAGGGTCCGCTGCGTGGATTCGACGTCTCCGATGCCCGTGGTTGTCAAGCCCCCCCAACGCTCGTCGATGCTCCGCCGCCTCGTGCTGGCGCAGGAGTCCGGCTTGGTGCTTGTCATCATCCTGGTAATGGTGGGGCTGACGATCTTCGGCGGCAGCAAGGAAAAACGCGTCAAAGACCTGGCCACCGGCGAGTGGACCAAGATCACCGTCAACAAGTTTCTCGACTTTGAGAACATCGTGCTGCTCGCCAAGGACGCCAGCTTCATCGCCATCATGGCGGTGGGAATGACGGCGATCATCGTCATGGGCGGCATCGACCTCTCGGTTGGCTCCATCTACGCGTTGGCGGCGCTTCTGGGTGCCATGGCCTTGCGGGCCCTGCAGGCCCAGTGGCTGCATCTGCCTTATTCCACGCTTTCCATCCCCACCACCGGCGGCGCACCTTTGTACGTCTCGGTGCTCGTGGGTGTGGGCGTCTGCTGTCTCGTGGGCGCCGTCTGCGGCTTTGCCAACGGCGGCATGGTGGTGGGCCTGCGCGTGCACCCCTTCATCATCACCCTTGGCACCATGGGCGCCTTGCGCGGGGCGGTCTTCATCGTCTCCAAGGGCACCTCGGTCAGTTCGCTGCCCGAGTCCTTCACCAGCGGCTTTTTCAAAGCCCAGATCGGCGGCGTCTACCCGGTGCCCGTGCTCGTCATGCTGCTGGTGGCTTTTCTCGGCCACATGGTGATGACCCGCATGGTGCTCGGCCGACGCACCTATGCCATCGGCGGCAACGAAACCGCGGCCATCTACGCGGGCATTCCCGTCGGCCGCGTGAAGATCATCATGTTCACCGTGGTCGGCATGTTGGCGGGCCTGAGTGCCGCGGTCAACATCGGGTATCTCGGTGCGTCGGATGCCAACGCCGGGCAGGGGTACGAGTTGTCGGTGATCGCGGCGTCGGTGATCGGCGGGGCGGCCCTCTCCGGCGGGCGTGGCTCGGCGCTGGGCGCGGTGCTGGGGGCGATTCTCATCCAACTCATCACCAACGCGCTGATTATTCTGGATGTCGATTCAAACTGGACCAATATCGTGATGGGGGCGGCCATCGTCATCGCGGTGCTGCTGGACCAGACCAAGAGCCGCTTCACCAGCGGTCGAGTTTAATCTCAGCACGCAACTTGATACGATCGCGGCACAACAAGGAGTGCATGACATGTGGAACGTTGAACGAATCTCGGGACTCTCTCGTCGTCTGGCCGCCGCCGGGCTTATTGCCCTTGCCGGCAGCTTTGTCACTGGCTGTGATAGCAAAGAAGCCAGCCCCGCGCCAGCCAAGACCGAAGCCAAACCCGCCGAGACTACGCCCGCGGCCACTTCCGCCAAGCCCGCCGACAGCAAGCCCGCCGAGGGCGCTGCCCCCGCCCGCACCAAGAAGAGCCTGGTCATCGGCGTGATCGCCAAGAGCCAGAGCAACCCGGTCTTCATCGCCGCCCGCACGGGCGCTGAGGATGCCTGCCGCGACCTTTCGAAGAAGTACGGCATCGACATTAAGGCAAACTGGCAGACGCCGGTGGCCGAGGACGCGCAGAAGCAGGCCCAGTTCATCGAGCAGCTCACCAGCCAGGGGGTTGACGGCATCGCCATCTCCTGCACCGATGGCCAGGTGCTGCAGAAGCCCATCGACGACGCGGTGAGCAAGGGCGTGCTGGTCGTGACCTTCGATTCGGATTCCCCCTCCAGCAAGCGAATGGCCTACTACGGCATCAACGACGAAGCGGCCGGCAAGGCCGTGATGGAGCAGCTCGCCAAGGCCATGGGCGACAAGGGCGGGACCATCGCGATTCTGGGTGGCACGCAGACCGCCCCCAACCTGCAGGCCCGCGTGAAGGGCGTCAAAGACCAGCTCGAAAAGCTCAAGGACAAAGGCTTCAAGCTCAAGGACGTGTACTACCACAAGGAGACGGCCAGCGACGCCGCCTCGACGATCCAGCAGGTACAGACCGCCAACCCCGAGATCGCCGGCTGGGCGATGGTCGGTGGCTGGCCACTGTTCACTCAGAACGCCCTCAACGGCATCGCCGACAAGGGTGTGAAGGTGTGCTCGGTGGACACGTTGCCGAAGAGCTCGAGTACGTCAAGAACGGCCAGGTGCAGGCCCTGATCGGGCAGGATTGCTACGGCTGGGGGTACCACTCGGTGGAGCTGCTGGTCGACAAGCTGGTGAACAAGAAGGACCCGGCCCAGGTGATCGGCCACTTTGATCTGTCCATCGTCACCAAGGACAACGTGAAGGACTATGAGGGCCTGTGGGAGAAGTGGTTGCGGAAGAAGTAAGCCTCTCGGAAGTCAAACAAAGCCTGATGAATGTCCAAATCACCCCGCCCTGGCGGGGTGATTGGCTTTTTGGCAGTTCCGGAATTCTTGGCGCAACGCCGGGGGTTTGCTAGGCTGGGGCTGCGTGACTACGGGGGGCCAGCTGCTTTGAATACCCATGCATCAAGTTCGCCAAGCGCGAGCTACGACGTCGTCATCATCGGTGGCGGGCCCGGCGGTTCCACGCTGGGGTCTTTGCTGCGCAAGTACAACCCCGAGCTCAAGGTGCTAATCCTTGAGAAGGAACACTTCCCGCGCGACCACGTGGGCGAGAGCCAGCTCCCCCCCATCGGCCGGGTGCTGCACGAGATGGGCGCCTGGGACAAGATCGAGGCGGCGGGCTTTCCGGTGAAGCTGGGTGCGACGTACACCTGGGGTAAGACAACCGAGCCATGGGTCTTCGGGTTCATTCCGGCGGCGGAGATAAAAGACACGCCGCGCCCCGGCAAGTATGAAGGGTGGCGCACCCGCGTGGCGATGCAGGTGGACCGCGCGATTTACGACGACATTTTGTTGAAGCATGCCGCCTCATTGGGGTGCGAGGTAAGACAGGGTGTGCGCGTGGCGAAGGTGCACCACGAGGCCGCGGCCGGCGGCCCGCGTATCACGCACATCGAGACCGGCGAGGGTGAGCGGATCACAGCCAAGCACTACGTGGATGCCAGCGGCAATGCCGCGATCATTCGGCGCCAACTCGGAATCGAGGTCGATGCGCCGAAGGTCTTACAGAACATCGCGTTCTGGGACTACTGGGAGCGTCCGGGGCTCAACGAAGCGCTGCTGAACGCCAAGACGGTGCGGATTCAGATCCGCAGTCTCGCCTACGGATGGATCTGGTACATCGCGCTTTCGAATGACCGCACCAGCGTGGGGCTCGTGTGCAATGCGGAGTACTACAAGGCCAGCGGCAAGCGCCCGGGCGAGATCTATTCGGAGAGCTTGGCCGCCGAGCCCTCTGTGCATGCACTGCTGCAAGGGGCAACCTCACGAAGCCGGGTTGAGACCACCACCGACTGGTCATATGTCGCGCAGCGGGCGTACGGCCCCAACTGGTTCTTGTGCGGCGAGTGTCTCGGCTTTGCCGACCCCATCCTCTCCGCCGGTCTCACCCTCACGCACACCTGCGCCGAGCACCTGGCTTGCGCCATTCTGGAGCTAGAGCGAGGCCAGCAGGACGCATCCTGGTTGCGCGGGCAGTACGAGGACGTGCAACAGCGCCGCGTGCGCCAGCACATCAAGTTCGCCGAGTACTGGTACTCGGCCAACGGCCTATTCAAGGACATCCTCGACAACTGCTCCAAGATCGCCGAGACGGCCGGGCTTAGCCTCTCGCCCGGCGAAGCCTTCCGCTGGCTCAGCCACGGCGGCATCGACGATCACCTCGGCCAGTTCGCGATCGGCGGGCTGGGGTTGTCGGGTGTCAAGGCGGTGCAGCACCGCCTCTCGCACGAGGGAGGCGAAGCCGTGACGTGCGCTATCGACGGGGCCACGCATTTCAAGTTGAACGTGGCGGGGGCGACACAGGCCACCATGGCCGCCCCGCAACTTGGTCGAGTGCTGAAGATCAAGGTGCTGGAACGTGACGGCATGAGGCTGCCGCTGGTGGGGCACTACCAGATCCTGCAAGACGTTCTCGCGAAGGAATCAGCGGCGGAGCGAGTGGTGGCGGCCCTGAAGCAGCAGCTCGCGGCCAAGTACCCCAATGAGCGCAACCTCGGCCCGGTTTTCAGCCAGGCAATGCAGTCCTTGGAAGCGATGACAGCCCAGGGCTGGGTGGAATGTGAGCGCCGCCCGAGCGGCACCGCCATCCGCATGAGCATCCCTGAAGAGGGCGAGATTATCTACAGCGAAGCCAAGGGTCCGGCGGCCAGGCGGGTGTAAGAGTTTGACAGGTGCTTCTTACTGGCTCACTTCCCCCGCAGGTCCAGCAGGCGGGCCGCCTCGTCCACGTCCTTGTCGCCGCGGCCGGAAAGGTTGACCACCAAGTTCTGGTCCTGCTTCATGGTGCGGGCGATCTTGACCGCCTGCGCGATGGCGTGGGCGCTCTCGAGCGCGGGGATCAGCCCCTCGGTGTGGGCCAGCAGCGTGAAGGCGTCGAGGGCTTCGTCGTCGGTGACGGCGGAGTACTGCACCCGGCCCTTGTCCTTCCAGTAGGAGTGTTCGGGGCCGACGCCGGGGTAATCCAGCCCGGCGGAAACCGAGTGGGTTTCGATGATCTGGCCGTTGGCGTCCTGCATCAGGTATTGGCGCGCGCCGTGCAGCACGCCCGCAGTGCCGGCATTCAGCGGC
>JBAZUW010000078.1:9968-14799 GCA_041661205.1 Phycisphaerales bacterium | reverse complement strand
CCCACCACAATGTCGCGGCGCCGGCCGCCTGGTCGGCAGGGGTGTTGACGCGGCTGATGCGAGAGCGCGACCTGCCCAGTGCCCGGCGCGAGCAGGTGCGCGACGCCTTCCTCGCGATCTTCAAGAACTCGCCCGGTCCGGCGGATTCAGACTTCCGCAGCGGGGCGGCCGCAGCCCTCGCCGCACTTCCAGAGCGACTCATCCCGCCCCGCCTTGGGCGCACCGAGGAGATCAACAAACGCGCCGGCCAGGCCTGGCGAGACTGGGCGGACGCCCTCGCGGCCCTCGACGGACCCAAAGGGCCGCTCACACAGCGACTTCTCCTCAACACGCTCGAACGCCTGCTCACCACCAGCCCCGAACCCTCGCAAGACCAGGTCGTCTTCGACGCGGTGTCGGTGCTGACCACCCGCATCACCTGGCGCAAGAGCGACGACTCCCGCGCCACGCTGCTGCGCTGGTTTGATACCCCCGCCATCAGTGCTGCGGACCTGCAGGCCGTGACCTCCACGCTCGCAACGCAGAGCGGGGCGCAAGGGGTCGACTACAGCATGGTGCTTTCGGTGGGCGCGGGTGATTCGCAGCGGGCCGAGCTGCGCGATCGCTACGCCGCGGTGTGGGGGCTTTCGCCCGCCGCCTCTCGTGATTCCCTCACGACCCACTGGATCGACGCGGCACGCCAGGCCACAGCCGATGAACCGCGCCCCGCAGGCTTGGAGCGTTTGGCCAGCGTCGTGCATGTGGCCGGGCTCAACCTGGCCGCGTGGAAGCTTCGTGCCGGCGAAGTGACGGGCGTCAAAGACCTGGTCGACGCGGCGATCCCTAAAACCAAGGCCGAAGACGCTCCCGACAGCGAGCCGTTGCTGCCCATCGCCACTGAGACGTCCTGGGGCGTTAGGTACGTGCTCGCCGGGCGGAACATTCCTCAGCGGCACGAAATACTCGCCCAAGTTGGCGGTCCGCCCAACGCCTTCGAGGCGGATCTCATTGTCAATGAAGCGGTCCGCGGCTCACCCGCCTCCATCCGGGCCGATGCCGCGGCTCTCGTCGATCGGTTCGCATCAACACCCCCGATCGTCAACTCCTTCCTGCGCCTCGCCCCGTTCATTCCGCAGACCCTCAGCAATACGGAGCTGGTCCGCAAGGTCTCTCTGGGGCAGGTTCCCGGCCCGCGTGATCCGACGTGGCGAGTGGCGGTCCGTCGGGCGCTGGTGGAGCGGCTGCTGCAACTGGCCGCGGGCAAAAGCGAGCTCGCACAGGTGGATGGGCTGGCGAAACAGCTCGCCGAAACCTACGCCCAGTTCCGGCCGCGCGGGGCGGACGTGTCCGGCCCCAATGATCCCAACGCGCCCGACACCACCGGCTCGCCGAAGTTGTTCAAGTCGCCCCCGGGCAACGATGAACTCCAAACGCCAGAGGCAGTGGCGTCCGAGTTCGCGGCTCGCCTTTCGCGCGAGGCTTCCTCGATCATCGCCAGTGGGCGCGAGCCGATGGGCCTGCTGGAAATTCAGCGCCGGGCCGCCGGGCGGCACGCGGTCGCGCGCGGACAGCTCCAGCAGTTCGCCGCGACGCAGGCGGACATCGCTGAGACCCTCGCGTTCATCTGCGTGGCAGAGCAGCCGGCCTGCGACACGCAGGCCAAGGCCATCCTGCAAGACCTCGACGCGCAGCGCCGGCTCAGCGTGCACATCTACAACCAGCTTGATGTCAGCGAGCGGGCCATCCTGCGCCTCTGGCTCTTGAGATTTGGAGACGGTCAATCATGAGGTGGTCCACCCGCTCAACCCTGCTGGCGTTGCTCCTTGCGTGCGGGACGGCCATCGCGCAGACGCCCGCCTCTCCCGGGCCTCAGGCCACTGCCCCCTCCAAGGGCCACGCTCGCGATCTGTCGCCACTGGAGTCGCGGTTTCACGATCGACTCACCGCGCTCACGCCCGACAACGCCCTGGCGTATTTTCAGTTGGGCGAGGAAGTGGCCGAGGCCGCTCAAAGCCGGGCCGACACCGATCTCGCCACCACCCTCTTTGTCTTGGCCGCGACGCTCGATGTGGATCGCGGCGGGCATGTCGCGTCCTCCGCCTGCTTCGCGCTGGCGGATGTGGCCACCAGCGATCGCGACCGCCGCTGGCTCGTGAGCACGGCCCGCCTCCTGAGCCCGCAGGCAGTGCCTCCAACGTGGACCAGGCGCCCCGAAACCCCGGCCGACGATTCGGCATCGGTGCAACTCGCGACGTTTCTGGGGCTCGTGCGCTCCGGCGACGGCGTGCAGGCGAGGCAACTGCTCGACAAGCCCGGCGTCGAACGCCTGCTCGAAAGTTACGACCGCCTGCTGGTGAGGCTCGGCGTGAGTAACGGCGCGAGCGGGCTGGAGCGCGAAGCCCAGCGGTGGCCCTGCCCCGACTGCGGCAACGAGCGTGTGCAGAAGCGAGGGCGCGCGGTGAACCAGCCTCGCCTGTGCGTGAACTGCGCGGGCACGCCGGGCCCGGCGCTCACCAACTCAGAACTCATCGGCCACTTGCGATTCGAAAGTTGGCTGCTCGACGGCGCACAGCGTTCCTGGGCTGCCCAGGTCGCCGCAGACTCCGGCGCCCCGCTCATCGAGGCCAGCCCCGACGGCATTTCCCAGCTCTTCGGCATCGATCCCGCCCGGGTCTACTGGCGCGATGGCGAATGGCTGGAAACCCCGGACGGATCACCCGCGCCGAAGCCCGCGAACGGCCCCAAGCCCCCTGCAAAGCCGCCTGCCAAGCCGCCGGAACCGAAGCCCAACCCCGCGGGCGTCAGCGGCGCGTGAGGCCTCGGCTACACTGGGGCATCATGTCGCAAGCCCCTACCCCGTCGCCCCAGTCGCCCGCCCCCAAGCCCGCCGCCCAGCCGGGCGAACCCAAGCCCACCATCACCTTCGATGAGTTCGCGAAGGTTGACCTGCGCGTCGCCAAGATTCTGCACGCCGAGCCCCACCCGGGGGCCGACCGGCTCTTCAAGCTGCAACTCGACGACGGCTCGGGCACGCCCCGGCAGATCTGCGCCGGCATCCGCCAGCACTACTCCCCCGAGGCGCTCGTCGGCAAGAGCATCATCATCGTGGCCAACCTCGCCCCGCGCGTGATTCGGGGCGAAGAAAGCCGCGGCATGCTCCTCGCCGCCAGCAGCGCCCCCAAGGGCGCTGGCGACGAGAACCGCGCGGTGGTGATCCTGACCCCGGCGTCCGACATCGCGCCGGGCGCGATCGTCTCGTAATCAAGCGAGACATCCCAAAAGCGAAACCGTCCCCGTGCTCGGGGTCGGTGGCAAAGTCGATTTCGGGTCTCAGCGACCGGCGTCGTCATCCCCAGGGCGCGGCGGTGGGGGCGGCCCCTTGCCTCCAGACTTCTGAATCCGCTTGAGTTCGTCAGCAACTTTGGCGTCGCGGTCGCTTCTCTGCTTTTCCAGCTCGCTGCGCATCTTCTCGACACGCTTGGCGAGCAGGTCGATCTCGCGGTCTCGAACTTTGTCGCGTGCATCGATGCCGCGCTCGAGGGCCGAACGCAGATTCTTGGTGGCTGTCTCCAGCTTGGTGGCGTGGTCCGGAGCTTTGTCGTCGCGGGCTGCGTCTCGATACGCACGCACCGCGTCGAACACATCAAGCCCCGCCTGAATCTCCACCGCCCGGCTCTCGAACAGCTCCGGGTCACGCCGCTTGGCGGCCATCGCGTCCAGAATGCGCGGGGCCAGTCGCTCCAGCACGCGGTCGCGATCTTCGCCATCGTCCTTGCCCAGTTCAAGCCGCCGCGCGAGCACCGGCATGTTCTGCTTCACGAACTCGTGGATTTCTTGCTTGGTTTCCGGAGTGAGTCGTTCACCGGGGCGGCCAGCCTTCCCGCCCTTGGGCCCCCCCTCGCGGCCACCGGCTCGTTCGCCCGGGCCGCCCGCCGGACCCATCTGGTCGTCGGGGCCTTCGTCACCTGCTGCGCCGGGCCGTCCGGGACCATCTCCTTGAGCACGCTCCCGCCCGCGATCGCGAAGGCGCTGCAAGGGGCCGCGACGCCCGCCATCTTCGGGGCCAGCGCCCCCAGGCCGGCCTGGTCCATCCGGTCCGCCCCCCAGCCCGGCGTCGCGCAGGCGCTCGTCCGTCATGTCGCGCAGAATTGCCTCGGGCGCTTCGCCCTTGTTCAATCGCTCCAGGGCCTCCTGCAAGCGCGCCTCGCGCGTGCGGGTCTCCTTCAGCATCCGCTCCACCCACGCCTTCGCCCGCTCGGGGTTGGCTTCGCGGGGTGGCGCGTCGTCCCCTCGCTCGCGGGGCGGCGGTGGCTGGTCATCCGGCGCGGGCTGCGCGTTCACGGTGCCCGCCAGCAACACCAACGCGGCCAGCGACGCCACCGGAACAACATGCGTGAAGAACTTGAAGGTCATTAGAGTGATCCCTCCGCGGTCAACAAATCAGAGCTGGAAGGGTTGGACTTGATCCGCTCGTCAAGCGACGCGGTGTCGGTCCACAAATCGCGCAGGTCATTCGCTGGCGTGTCGCCCAGCACCGCCGTCACGATCGCCCAGTCGGATGCCTCCTGCGTCGCGGCCGTCCCCGTACTGGCCACCGCGCCAGAGGCCCCGTTATTCGAACCTTTGGTGGTATTGGTCGCCACATTCGTACCCGGGTTGCTCGACGAATCGCTCCCCTCGCGCTTGGCCATCACCGCCAGGCCCAGCACCAGTATCAGTGCCACTCCCGCCGCCAGCTTCGCGCCCGTCAAACGCCAACGCTGCGCCCGCACGACGCGAACGCGCGCCACGTGCGACACCGTGTCGCCAGCGAGTTTCAGCGAAGGCGCGGCCGCCCCACGCGCGACCGCCG
>JBAZUW010000078.1:0-9958 GCA_041661205.1 Phycisphaerales bacterium | reverse complement strand
TGTTCATCACCAGCGCCGCGTGCAGTCCTTCGGGCATCGCCAGCCCGTCCACCCGCGCCAGCATCGCCAGTTGCCCGTCCATCGCGGCGTCGGCGGCATCGCCAAACTCCATCACGCTTTGGTTGGTTGTGTTGTCCTTGTTCATCGTTCACGCTCCTGCCGCACGCACCCGGTGCGATTCTGCTTGTTTCCCGCCCACCTTGCCGTCCTGCTTGCCTTCCAGAATCTCCCGCAGCTTCTTCAGCGCCCGGTGATGTCTCGCCAGCAACGTCCCCATCGGTTCATCCAGCAGCTCGGCGATCTGCTTGAAGCTCAGCCCGCCGTGATGCCGCAGTTCCACAATCTCCCGGTCCGCCGGCGCCAACTGCTCCATCGCATCGCGAAGCCCTTCCAAGGCCGCCTCGTCTGCCGCTGCCGAGGCAACTGGCGCGGCGGTCGCCTCAATCGCCCCATCGTCCGAACTCACAGGCCGCCGCCGCGCCCGGCGTACGTGATCTCGAAGCCGGTTCATCGCGACCCGAAAGAGCCACGGTTCAAACTTGCCCAGCTCGGTGTACTCGCCTCCGCCCAGCTTGGCGGCCACGGTCGCGAACACCGACTGGGTGATTTCCTCCGCCACGTGAACATCCCCGCAGCGACTCTTCGCGAGCGCGAAGACACGCCGCCCGTATCGATTCACGAGCTCTCGCCAGGCGGGCTCTTCCCCCCGGGCGGCCGCGGCGAGCAGCGCCGGCATGTCGTCGGGCTCGGGATTCGTCACTGCCGAAAAGCTCCAGTTCCCAGCGCACAACGTATTGTCAGCGTGCGTATTGCTGCGACTTCGACCCCTCCCTGTCCAGAATCCATTCCGGAAGGGCGTGGTCCTATAGATGCGTTCTTTGGAGAGTACGGGGGCAAAGTTTGGGCCGACTCGCTAGGCTTTCGTTCATGAGCCGCCTGTCGTATGTCGTCACCGCCACCCTCCCCGATGAATCCCTGGCGTTGGAGTACCAGCAATGGCTTCTTGGGGGGCACATTCAGCAGGTGGTGGCCGGCGGGGCCACCCACGCCGAGGTAGTGAGGATTCTGGAGCCCGCGGCACCCCTGCGAGTCCAAGCCCGGTATGGTTTCCCCAGTCGGGCCGCCTTGGACCGGTACATCAAAGAGTTCGCCCCGGCCCTGCGGGCCGAGGGGCTGGCCAAGTTTGGCGATCGAGTGAGTTTCGTCCGAGAAGTCGGCGAGTTGCTGGGGGCTTGAACCCCGGCCGGAGGACCCAGCGGCGTGCCTGAAACCAGTGACGAGATTCTCTTCGACCGATATCGCAAGGGCGACCGGGCGGCCCTGCGCACGCTCATCGACCGCCACAAAATTGAGCTCATGCGATTCCTCACCCGCCTGGTGGGCGATGTGGCGGGGGCCGAGGACGTATTTCAGGACGCTTTCCTGCAGGTACACCTGTCGGCCGACACCTTTGATGCCACCCGCAGATTTCGCCCCTGGCTTTTTACGATTGCCGCGAACAAAGCGCGGGACCACCTGCGTAGGAAAGGGCGCCGGCGGATGCTCGAGCTCTCGGCACCGCTGGATGGGAAGCGCGGATCTGATGGACAGGATGGCGGAAGCACATTCGTTGACCTCTTGGAGATTGACATTCCCGCGCCCGACGCGCGGCTCTCGGCGGAAGAAACCAGCAAGCTCGTGCAGCGGGCGTTGGACTTGCTACCTCCGATCCTCAAGGAGATTCTGCTCTTGGCGTACTTCCAGCGGCTCAGTTACGTGCAGATGCACGAAGAGCTGGGAATCCCGCTGGGGACGGTAAAGTCGAGATTACACGCCGCGGTGGCGACGTTTGCGAAGAAGTGGGCGATCGTGACCGGAGAAGTCAAAGAGCCGGTGCGGCCATCGCCCCCCGCAGCGGATGGTGACGCGAAGAAGAACGGCAAGAGCTGAAATTCGGGCGGCAGCAATGTGTCTTGGCAACCTGGCGACCGGGCGGTGATACCAACGGGGTGATGTGGCGTATGGCTGAGTTCACGGATTCCATGTTGTTTGACGATCACCAGAACTTTGAATGGACTCTCGGCGCTGCCGACGCCCGCGCGGTGGACGCATGGATCAACGCCAAGGGCGATGAGGCTGAGGGCGCGAAGCACGCCGAGCCCGCCCGCGTGAAGAAAGTGGCGGCGCTGATGGCGCTTGTGGGCACGCCCGCCACAGCGGCAAACGTGGACCTCGACGCACTGACCGATGTCACGGTCGCCCGCGTTGGCCGCGCCGCATCGAGCAACGCTCAAGGCGAGGACGAACTCTCTCCCGACGACGCCGAAGCCCTCGACGCGCTGATCACTGCCGGCTACGACGTGTCGCGCGTCCCCGGGGTGCTTCGCCAACGCGCCACGCAGATCAGTAACTTGCTGGCGCTCTCCGGCACGCCGGTCGCGGTCGAGTCTCGCCTGCAAGGGGGCGATGGCGAAGACCTCGTCTCGCGAACGCTCGCCAATGTTCCTCTCCGCGTGCGCCCGCGTGAACGCTTCAGCTTCAGCGGCGGCACCATTCGCATGGCGGATCTCGTCTCGATCGCCGCGGTGCTGCTCATCGCCGCGTCCGTCGTGTGGCCGCTCTTGTCCACCCTGCGAACTCATCAGCAGCAGCTCGCTTGCGGCTCCAACTTCGCCGGCATCGGCTCCGCCATGGGCACCTACGCCGGTGACTATCGGGATCACTTCCCGGTGGCGGCCGCCAGCCTGGGTGGGCCCACCTGGTGGGATGTTGGGGCCGGGCCGGGCAAGTCCAACAGCGCGAACCTGTACCAACTTCCCAAGCTGCAATACGCCACCCTCGCCACGTTGGCGTGCCCTTCGAACAGCGAAGCCCCGCGAGGCACCTGCACCAAAACCAGCAATGACTGGGGCTGCCTCACCGACGTTTCATACAGCTACCAGGTGATGTTCGGCAGCGACCGCCCCATCTGGAAGCAGCCCACTCCGGTGGTGGTCCTTGCGGATGCTTCTCCCGTGACGCGTCGAGCCGCGGCCGGGTTGACGATTCATCCGCAGCAGAACTCGCAAAATCACCAGGGGCGCGGACAGTGGGCGCTGCTGTCCGACGGCTCCGGTCGCTGGCTGACCAAGCCCGAGATCGGTTCGGACAATATTTGGTTGCCTGCGGCAATGGAGCTGGCGATGCAGAAAGCGGCCGAGAGGATCGGGGCCGGCGAAACCAGCGGCACCATTGAGATTCACGGCAACGAGCTTCCCAGTTCGGCCCAGGATTCCTTCCTGGGACCGTGACGGCAGGGTTTGCTGGTTGGAGGTTTCGAGAGATCTCTGCCGGCGTTTCGGGCCCGTTCAACTCCGCCTCCGCACACACAACTTGAACACTGACAGGGCGGCCCCTAGAGTCTTGGCCCGGGCCAAGGCGGTCCGGGTCCTATTTTGCTGGTTGGAGCATTCGGCCATGTCCAAGAACAAAAGCCACAAGGGTCTGCTCAAGCGGATCCGCATCACCAAGTCCGGCAAGGTGCGCCATCGCACGGCCGGGCACAAGCACTTGCGTTCCGGTAAGGGTGGCAAGCGCCTCCGCCAGATGCGCCAGGATCCGTACATGTCCTCCTCCGAGGCCAAGCGCATCGAGAAGCTGCTGTTCCGCCGCTTCCGCGGGCGCACGCAGCCCAAGAGCGCGATGCGTCGCAGCCCTTCGCCTGCCCAGCGCAAGGCCATGCGCGAGGCGGCCAAGGCGGCGGTCAAGAAGGATTAAGCCAAGAGAATCACGTGTGTTGACCGGAGTCTTCCGGCCAACGGAGTCGAATCACCGCGAGGGCCTTTGGTCTGCTCGCGAGGGTGTGCCCGCCGGGATCTAAGTCGTCGCGTTGATACTTGGGCCGCAGGAGCCCGCAACGCACGCCCCGTTCGGGCCCGTGGTTGAAGGAGTTTCGCAATGCCTCGTGTACGCAAGGGTGCCGCCAAATCGCAGGCACGCCGCCGGATTCTTCGCAAGGCCCGTGGGTATTACGGCGTCAAGAGCCGCCACAAGTACCAGGCCGAGAACACGCTCACCCGCGCGGGTGTCTACCAGTTCCGCGATCGTCGCCGCCGCAAGCGCGACTACCGCCGCCTGTGGGTCACCCGCCTCACCGCCGCCTGCCGCATGCGGGGCACGCGCTACAGCCTGTTCACCAACGGCCTGAAGCGCATCGGCATTCTCATCAACCGCAAGATGCTCAGCCAGATCGCCATCGAAGACCCCAAGCTCTTCGACAAGATCTGCCAGCAGGCCGTGAAGGCCAGCAAGGCAACGCCCGCGAAGGCGGCGTAAGGCGAGCCGACAAATCGCAGACCCGAACCCGGCGAACTTCGCCGGGTTTTTTCGTTGGGAGAACGAGAATCGCTGTGCCACCACGATGCGCCCCGCATCGTGCGTGTTCCGGGATCGTTCCCTCGGCCAATCACGGTGCCGGCGCACGACGATTCGAAGCCGAATCGTCGTGGCACAGGCACATCCCGGTGCATCGCGATACTCTCCCGATATGTCAAGCTGGTGGCTCGCAAGCTTCTGGGAAGTCAGCCCTGTATTGGCCAGCGCCTGGGTCGCGTGGGTGATCGTTTCGATCACGCTGCACGAACTCTCGCACGGCTGGATGGCCGTGCACTGCGGCGACAACACCCCCGTTTTTCTGGGTCACATGACCCCCAACCCACTCGTGCACATCCCCTGGCCGATGGCGTGGATCACCTTCGCGTTGTTCGGGTTCACCTGGGGGCTCATGCCCGTCAACCCGCGAAACTTCGGGAGGCGTTATGACGACGCCCGGGTGGCTCTTGCCGGGCCTGGCATGAACCTGCTGCTGGCGCTGCTGTGCGCGGCAGTGCTGGTGATGTCCGAGTCGCGTCGGTTTCCGCTGCCGCCAGAATTTGCAGAGAACGTGCGACTGGTCTTTCGCGCCGGACTCGTGGTGAATCTGGTCGGTGTGCTGTTCAATCTGGTGCCGATCCCGCCGCTGGACGGATGGCGGGCGCTGAGCGACTTTGTACCCGCGTATAACCGCATCTGGCAGGGAGAGCGGGGCGGGGTGATCGGCATCATCGCGACATGGGGGCTCTTCTGGTACGGCGGGGCATACATCTACAGCGTCGCCTTTGAGCTCAGCGACTGGATGGTGGATGCGGGGCTCAGGCTGTTGGCGTGATAGGGTCGAACAAGTTGCTGAGCTGCTCGGTTCGAACTCGTCGGTCTTTGGGAGCTAGACCAAGCCGCAGAGTTTGTAGAGGATGCGAGCCCCGACGTTGGCGTCCCACTCTGGCTCGTCTTCGTGGCCCGGCGCGACTTCGACGAGGTCGAAGCCGACCACGGTTTTGCCGCTGTCCTTGAGGGCCTCGAGCAGCTTCACAGCCTGCTGGAACGCGAGCCCGCCGGGGACGGGCGTGCCGGTGTGAGGGCACAAGGATGGGTCCAGCGCGTCGATGTCGAAGCTGACGTAGACCTTGCTCGGCAGCTCCTTCACGATGTCGCGGCACAGGTCCGGCCACGCGGCGCCGCGCATCGTGGCCTCGGCGAGCGCGTCGTCGTAGTGCACCTTCACTCGGCTGCCGGATTCGTCGGCGAGCTGCATCTCGCGCTCGCCGAAGTCGCGGATGCCCACCTGTACGAGCTTCTTGACGCCGGGCACGCGCTGCAGCACGTTGTACATGATTGATGCGTGCGACCAGGTAAAGCCCTCGAAGGCCTCGCGCAGGTCCATGTGGGCGTCGATGTGCAGGATGCCGATGTCGCCGTGGATTTCGGCGAGGGCGGCGATGGCGCCGAAGGGGACGCTGTGCTCGCCGCCGATCACGCCGGGGATTTTCCCATCGCGCACGATGGCACGAACCGCGTCGGCGACGAACTTATTCACTTCCTCGCCCGCGGCGTTGATCACCCGCAGCGCGTTGGCCATGGCACCGTCGCTGGGCACACCATCGGGCACGCCCCCCTGGGCGATGATGTCGGCGGCCAGCACGCCCGCGTCATCGGAGAGCTCGCGGATGCGGGAGGGCTCGGGCTCCATGAAGATGCCGCGTTCGTAGATGCGCCCGAAGCGGCGATCGAAGAGATCGACCTGCATGGAGGCGTTGAGGATGGCCGCAGGCCCCTCGCTGGTGCCACGCCGGTAGGAGGTGGTGGCGTCGTAGGGCACCGGCAGCAGCACGACGCGACTGTCGGCGCGGGTGTTGGGGAGGCCGAAGATTCCGGTTCCGGGGGCGGCGGCGGCGTCGGGGTCGAATGGCATGGGGGATGGTACGGTCAAATTGCTAAATGGCTAAATTGCTTAATGGCTAAATTGAAGAAAGGGAAGAGGGTAGGAAGAGGGCGGGGCTCTGGAGGGTGAGGGTTTCAACGAATGCCGAAGGCCGAATCACGAATGCCGAATGCCGTGTCTGAAGCGGGGCTTCCGACAGACTCGATGCTTCCTCCCCGTGTACTCTGTCCCCTGTGAAGTACGTGATCATCATTCCTGACGGTGCCGCCGATCTTCCTATTGAGGAGCTCGATGACCGCACGCCCCTCGAGGCCGCCCGCATGCCGCACTTGGCGAAGCTGGCGGCGGCTGGCAAGGTGGGGGCCGCGGTGACTACGCCCCCGGGGTTTGAGGCCGGGTCGGATGTGTGCTCGATGTCGCTCCTTGGGTACTCGCCGGAGAAGTATCACACGGGGCGGGCCCCGCTGGAGGCCGCGGCACTTGGGCTGGAGTTGGCCGCGACCGACTGGATTTTCCGGTTAAACCTCGTGACCACCGGCGCACCGGGTACCGAGGACGAAGGCCTGATGCTCGACCACTCGGCGGGAGCGATCAGCGATGCCGAGGCGCGGCTGCTGGTGCGGGACCTCGTAGCGATGTGGCAGCAGAAGGCCCCGGAGTTGATGAAGGGCGTGTCGGTGACGCCGGGGGTGAGTTACCGAAACATCCTGGTTGATTCATCGGGGCGCAAGTACGCGGACGTAGCGACGACGCCGCCCCATGCCATCCCGCGCGAGCCGTGGAAAGACCACCTGCCCCAGGGCAGTCAGGCCGAAGCCGCGGCGTTGCGCCGCTTGATGGAACTCTCCGGGGAGTTTCTCCCAAAGCACGAAGTGAATCTGGCCCGGCGCGAGCAGGGCTTGCGCCCGGCGACGATGGCGTGGCTGTGGGGGCAAGGGACCAAGCCGGCGGTTCCCAACTTCAAGCAGCGATTCGGCCTGCGTGGCGCGATGATCACTTCGGTGGATCTGTTGGCGGGGATCGCGGCGTACATAGGTTGGGAGCGGCTGCAGGTGCCGGGGCTCACGAGCTATCACGACACGGACTACGCCGCCCAGGGGCGTGCGACGGTGGCTGCGATTAATGGATTTGACGTGGTGTGCTGCCACGTCGAGGCCCCCGACGAGATGTCGCACCAGGGCGACTGGAAAACCAAGGTGGCGTCGCTGGAGGCGATCGACGAGCACATCGTGGGTCCGGTAGCCGCGGCTTTGGAAGAACGAGGCGACCCGGAGAAGGACCCGCACGCGGAGGGGTGGCGGCTGCTGGTGATGCCCGACCACTTCACGCTGTGCAGCACGCGCAAGCACGACGGCACGCCCGTGCCCTTTCTCATGGCCGGGGCGTGGGTGCGCAGCGTGGTGCAGCGGCCCTTCAGCGAGGCGGCGGGGACGGCCAGTGATCTGGTGATCAATCCTGGGCACGAGCTAATGGAGTATTTTCTGCGGGGCGGGCTGGCGAATGTGCGAGGTAGGTGAGGCGATATGTGCCACTGACCTCGTCCCGAGGTCAGTGCGAACCGGAGAAGGTCACGCGGGTCCCCCGGAGGCACTGACCCTTTCACGAAGCGCGAAAAGGTCAGTGGCACGAGTCCAGTGGCGCAGAGCAAGAGGTCCACATGCCCGACGATGATGACGCATTCATCCTGCCCAAGCACGACTCCCATACGGAGCCGGAGGGCGTGCCCCCTCCGGCGCGTGCCGTGGGCCAGCAAGGTCCCAAGCCGCTGGACGTGACCAAGTTCGCGCCACCCGGTGGCGGCGACGAGCCCCTCAAGATCGGCGGCGGCCCGCAGGAGCACGAGTCGATCCCCCTCGCGCCCCCCGACCCGCCCAAGCCGAGCAAGTTCCCCAGCATGGCTCCCCGCAAGGCCGACCTGGGTGCGACCAAGCTGATGGATGACATGGACGACGACGCCGACCTGACGCGCGACCCCGACGTGGAGCGGGCCCTGCGAGGCGGCGACCCCAGCGACGACACGGTGACGGGTGAAGAGATCAAGCTGCCCCAGGACCCGGTGGTGAAGGAGGGGCGGGGCGAGCCCAAGACCGTGGCGATCATCGGGGCGGCGGTGCTGGTGGCGGCGGTCATCGTGTCGGTGGTCAACGCCGAGTCGCGGCAGTTCGCCGCCGGTGTCTCCACCGGCTACCTGACGCTCTTTCACACGCTGACGGGGGTGGGGGCGGTGGCGACGCTCGCGTATGCGGAAAATCGCCCGACCGGGCGCATCGAGCTGGCGGCGGCCCGGATGTTCGTCGCGGTCGCCGCGTTCATGCTGGTGCTGGGGCTGCGCTTTGCGGCGCTCCGCAACTTTAACGGCTGGGTGATCGCACCCGCGGCGGCGGTGCTGTACTACGCCATCGTGTGGGTGCTCTTCCGCTTGCCCCGCCGCCAGATGCAGATTCTGGCCGGTGCCCACGCGGGCATCGCGATTCTGTTGTATCTGCTGCTGGCCGTGCACACCTGGGCGAGCAACCCCGCGGCGGGGATGGCGCCGCCGACGCAGTGACAAGGAAGAGACGAAGAGACGAAGTTCGTCGCTTCGGTCCTACCCTCCGCCCATGTCGAATGACGCGAAACGAAGCGGATTCCTGGAAGAAATGACCTGGCGCGGGCTGATCGCCCAGACCACCGGGCTGGAGGAGCTTCGCGCTCACTTAGGGAGCGGGGCACGCAAGGCGTACGTGGGCTTTGACCCGACTGCGGACTCGCTCACCATCGGCAACCTGGTGGGCATCATGGCCTTGGTGCGCTTTGCGCAGGCCGGGCATTCGCCGGTGGTGGTGGTCGGTGGCGGCACGGGCCTGATCGGCGACCCCAGCGGCAAGAGCGCCGAGCGCATGCTGCTCACGCCGGAGCGCGTCGACGCCAACATCGCGGGGCAGAAGCGGATCTTTGATGCGATTTGGAGTAATGCGAAGCTGGGTACGCCGCCGATTCGGAATAACTACGAGTGGCTCCAGAAACTGAGCTACCTCGACGCTCTGCGCGATGTGGGCAAATACTTCTCGGTCAACATGATGATCCAGAAGGAGTCGGTGAAGGAGCGCCTGACCAATCGAGATCAGGGGATCAGCTACACCGAGTTCAGCTACATGATCTTGCAGGCGTACGACTTTAATTGGCTATACGAAAACGAAAAAGTTAGCCTGCAAATGGGGGGAAGCGATCAGTTTGGAAATATCGTGTGCGGGCTGGACCTAATCAAGCGGGTGGAGTGGGAAAGACTTCAGCTTTCTCGCGGAGGGTTTGACGTTGTTGATCAAGCCGCAAAGTCACGCGAGCTTGAGGGCATCAGAGCGCCGCACGCCTTCGGCCTCACCTGGCCCCTCGTCACCAAATCCGACGGCGGCAAGTTCGGCAAGACTGAATCCGGGGCCATCTGGCTCACTGCCGATCGCACGAGCCCGTACGCCTTCTACCAGTTCTGGCTGAACTCGGCCGATGCGGACATCCCCAAGTTCCTGAAGTTCTTCACGTTGTTGCCGCGTGAGCAGGTGGAGGCCCTCGAAGCCACCCACGCCGCAGAGCCGGGCAAGCGCGAGACCCATCGCGAACTGGCCCGGCACATGACGGCGCTGCTGCACGGGCAGGCGGCGTGCGACGAGGCGGAGAACGCCGCCAAGGCGCTCTTCTCCGGCGAAGTTGCGGGACTGCCCGAAGCGACGCTGCGCGAGGTCTTCTCGCAGGTGCCGTCGAGCACTC
>JBAZUW010000077.1:9760-14808 GCA_041661205.1 Phycisphaerales bacterium | reverse complement strand
AGATGGCGGCGATTTCAACCTTCTCTTCGCCGTTCTTGTTGAAGTTGGCGAAGGAGATGACGTGGTTCAGGCCCATGGCGCAGCCGCCCGGCCCGCCCAAGCCGATGACGCCCATCTTGATGGGTTCGCCATCTTTCACGGGGAGTCGGGGTTTGGCCTTGGGGGCCTCGAAGGTGGCGATGGTGTTGGGTTGGGCGCTGCTTCCGCCGGCTTTGCAGCCGGCGAGGATGGCGGCCCCGGCGAGTGCGGCGGTGGTGGCGAGAAAGCCGCGACGGGATTCGTCGGGCTGACCGGGCTGGCCGGAGAGGTTCGGGTTGTTCGAGCGATTGGTCATGGCGGGCTCCTTCGAGGGCTTACGAAGATGGTGTACCACGAAGCGGGAGTGCGTGCTACAGGGAGGAAAGGAAAAATTACGCGGCGGCGGGCTGGGGGGTAGTTTTCGGAAGGCCGGGGCGGAAAGCGAGGGCCACGAATATGGCACAGGTAAGTCCGATGGCGGCCTGCACGAGCCAGAGGCCCTTCCACGCGGGGTTGGTGCCTGCGGTGGGGAAGGCTTTGTCGAGCCACTGGTTGTAGATGCCAGCGAGCACGGGACCAAGGCCCAGAATGATGATGCCGAACACGGTTTGGGCGGAGTGACGCGAATCGGGCGGTGCGACACGCTCTACATAGAGGAACGAGCCAGCGAAGAAGAAGCCGTAGCAGATGCCGTGCAGCACGCACGCGGCGATGGCGATCTCGCGGGTCTGTTCGGTGGAGATCGCGAAGAGCGCGTAGCGGGCGGCGAAGGCGAGGCAGCCGATCGCGAGCACGGCGCGGTAGCCCAGGCGCTTCAGGAACAACCCGAGGATGGCGAGAAAGAAGATCTCGGAAAACTGGCTGATGGACATGATCGGGCCGACGTACTGATCCTCGAACTTGAGAAAGCTGTTCAGGAAGACGCTGGTGCGGATGAAGAAGACCTGGTGGATCATCGCGATGGGGAGAGCCGCGAGCGTGACGATGAGAAACCCCGGGTGCGAGAGGAGCTTGAAGGCCCGCAGGAAGGCGAGTGGGTGTTCCACCGAGCGGGTGGGCGGGGTCTTGGGAAGGAAGAACATGGCCCATACGCCGTAGAGCACCGCCATGACGCCGGAGACGCGCAGTGCATCGGCGATGAGGGCCTTGCTGTTGGCGATGGGCTCGCCGACGAAAAACGGCGGCAGCGGCGAGAAGTGCACGTTTTGCTGAAGGTGGATCAAGGGGAAGGCGTTGGAGGCGATGATCCAGCCAAGGGTGCCCCAGGTTCGCACGATCGGGAAATCTCGCTCGGAGTTGCGCAGGTGTGCGAAGGCGATGGAGTTGGTGAGCGCCAGGGTGGGCATGTAGAAGACTGAGTAGAGGATGGAGAGGGTGAGAAACGTGGAGTAGTCGTGCACGCTGGCGGTGATGAACTTGAGGATGCCGCCGATGATGAGCAGGATGGCGAGCCATCGCTCGGCGTTCATGAAGCGGTCGGCGATCTGCCCTCCGAGGAAGGGGGCGGAGACGGCGCCAATGGAGCCTGCCAAGCCCAGAATCCAGCCGACCTGCGAGCTGGTGAAGCCCAGGCCACCTTCGCCGGTAGAAGCCTGCAGGTAACTGGCCAGGTAGGGAAGCCAGATTCCCCACACTGCGTACTGCAGGAGCATCATGAGGGAGAGCGAGACGGTGGGCGCGGGTTTTCTGTCCATGGGGCGGGGCGACTCCTGACGGGGAAGGACGCCCGAGAGCCTACCGCGCGGCGCGGCAACATGCGAAGGGTTGTGGCACGGGGAGCGGCCGGGCCGGTACGCTAGTGGCGTATGACACCGCCAAACTTCACCCGCCGCCCTGTCACGCTCTTCACCGGCCAGTGGGCTGACATGCCCTTGGAAACCCTCGCGGCTATGGCCAAAGCGTGGGGGTATGACGGGTTGGAGCTGGCGTGCTGGGGGGATCACTTTGAAGTGGCGCGGGCGAATGCGGAGAGCGACTACTGCCGCGGCAGGCACGAGCTGCTGGCCCGGCATGGGCTCAAGGTGTGGGCGATCAGCAATCACCTCGTGGGCCAGGCGGTGAGCGACAAAGTGGATGAGCGCCACCGGGCGATTCTGCCTGCGCGGGTGTGGGGAGATGGCGAGGCGCGGGGCGTGAGTGAGCGGGCGGGGGCGGAGATGGTGGCGACGGCGAAAGCCGCGGCGAAGCTCGGTGTGGGTGTGGTGAACGGGTTTACGGGGTCGCCGATCTGGGACAGGATTTATTCGTTTCCGCCGCTGGCGGAGGGGGCGGTAGCCGCGGGGTATGCGGAGTTTGCGGGGCGCTGGCGACCGATCCTTGATGAGTTCGCGCGGGTAGGCGTGAGGTTCGCGTTGGAGGTGCACCCGACCGAGATCGCGTACGACATTCACACGGCGCGGAGAGCGCTGGAGGCGGTGGGGGGGCACCCGGCTTTTGGTTTCAACTTTGACCCGTCGCACTTGCATTGGCAGTTTGTGGATCCGGTGAAGTTTGTGAGGGCGTTTGCGGACCGGATTTTTCACTGCCATGTGAAGGACGCGATCCGCACGTTGGATGGAGAGACTTCCGTGCTCGGTTCCCACCTTGGGTTCGGAGATGCGCGGCGCGGGTGGGATTTCCGATCACCTGGGCGCGGGGGTGTGAACTTTGAGGAGATCATCCGGGCGTTGAACGCCGCGGGTTATGGTGGGCCCCTGAGTGTGGAATGGGAAGATAGTGGCATGGACCGCGAGCACGGGGCTCGCGAGGCGTGCGAGTTTGTACAGCGGTTGGAGTTTGCCCCGGCGTGGCGGGCGTTTGACGCGGCGTTTGATTCTGGGAAGGGCGATGCGGGGAAGCAATCGTGAGCCGCCGAGTGTTGCAGCTTGGGATGGTGGGAGGCGGCAGTGGCGCGTTCATAGGCGCGGTGCACCGGCTCGCGGCCCAGCTTGATGGCGAAGCCCGCTTGGTTGCGGGAGCCCTCTCGTCCACGGCGGAGCGGGCGATGATGTCGGGGCGCGAAATCGGCCTCGCGCGCGAGCGGACGTATCCGGATTGGCGAACGATGCTGAACGCCGAGCGGACGCGCCCCGACCCGATCGACGCGGTGGTCATCGTGACGCCGAATCACGCGCACTTTGAGCCGGCGCTGGCCAGCATCGAGGCGGGGTTTCATGTGGCGATCGACAAGCCAATGGTGATCGAACCCGCACACGCCACGGCCCTGGAAGCGGCGGCTGCAAAACACGGCCGGGTCGTCGCAGTCACCTACAACTACACCGGTTACCCGCTGGTGCGGGCGGCCCGCGAGAGGATCGCGCGCGGTGATCTTGGCACCGTTCGCAAAGTGATCGTCGAGTATCACCAGGGGTGGCTGGCGACGGATCTTGCGGGCAGCGGGCAGAAGCAGGCGGCCTGGCGTGGCGACCCGGCTCTGGCCGGGGCTGGTGCGCTGGGCGACATCGGCACGCACGCGGAAAACCTCGCGAAGTTTGTCACCGGCCTCAAGATTGAATCGCTCGCGGCGGAGGTGCGGACGATCGTGCCGGGTCGCCGCGTCGACGATGATGCGCTGGTGCGGCTGCGTTTCGCGGGCGGCGCTATCGGGCACATCAGCCTGTCGCAGGTGTGCGTGGGCGAGGAGAACGGCCTGACGCTGCGTGTGTATGGCGACAAGGGCGGGCTGAGCTGGCGACAAGAGCAGCCGAACGAACTGGGTGTGAACTCGCTCGAGGGCGAGCGGCGGGTGATCACGCGCGGGAGTGCCGCGGCGGGCCCGATGGCCGCGGCGGGCACGCGGCTGCCCCCCGGACATCCGGAGGGGTTTATCGAGGCGTTTGCGAATGTGTACCGGGGCATCTTCTCGGCGATTCGGGGCGAGGGTGACGCGGTTTATCCTGACGTGAGCGAGGGAGCCGCGGGCGTGCGGTTCGTAGACGGGGCGCTGCGTAGCGGCGGGCAGTGGGTGGATGTGTGATGCGTGGGCCGTTATGGGGCGTTGGATTTTCCCCTGGGTCGGGTGATTGTCCGGCATCCGCCGCCCGTGGGCGGCTACCGGACTGAATGGGTGGCGTGGACGGGCCGATGACTTCGTGTCGAATCACGGAGTATCGAGGTATGATGGACCCTTCCAAACCCCGCAAGGCACCTCTCAAGAGCACGCTGGCTGATGACCCGGAGATGGCCGAGTTGGTCATGGAGTTTGTGGCTGACTTGGCGAAACGTCGCGATGCGATCCAGGTGGCGATGGAAACGCAGCGGGTGGATGAACTTCGTCGCCTGGCCCATCAACTGCGAGGGGCGTCTGCGAGCTATGGGCTCAGGCCGATTGGTGAAGCCGCGGCGAAGGTTGAAGATGCGATCAAGGCGATGGGCACAGCACCGGTGAGCGAACTGGAGCGGATTCGCGCGGATGTGGATGACTTGCTTGAGGTGTGTGAGCGGGCGGCGCGGGCCTGAGGCGAAACGAACTGCGAGGGCGGGACTTGAATCATCGGGGCGAACAGATCGATGGGGATAGTGCGGACACGGTGCTCGTCATCGACGATGCGCCGGAGGTTCATCGTTTGCTGGCGCATCACCTGTCGCGCGAGGAGCTGGATTGCCTGAGCGCCTATGACGGGCCGACCGGGTTGGATGTCGCCCGCGCGAAGCCCCCTTCGGCGATTATTCTTGATCTTGACATGCCGGGCATGGACGGGCTGGCGGTGCTACGGGCGCTCAAGGCGGATGAGGCAACGCAGAATGTGCCGGTGCTGATCTTGGCGCGTGAGCGCGGGGCGGAGCGGCAGGTCGAGTGCTTTGAAGCCGGCGCGAGCGACTTTGTGAGCAAGCCCTTTGAGTTTGCCGAACTGCGGATGCGGCTGAGGTCGTTGCTGCGCACGCACCGGCTCTTCCGGCTGCTGGCGCAGCGGGCCCAGGTGGATGGGCTTACGGGGCTTTGGAACCGGGCGTTCTTTGACAGCAGGTGGGCGGAGGAGTTTGCGCGCAACAGCCGCCAGGGGCACCCGTTGAGTCTGGCGATGCTGGACATCGACCATTTCAAACGGATC
>JBAZUW010000077.1:3544-9750 GCA_041661205.1 Phycisphaerales bacterium | reverse complement strand
GTGGTGCTGGTGGCGATCGCCAAGTTGCTCTCGCGGGAGGCGCGCCGGACCGACCTTGCGTGCCGCTACGGGGGCGAGGAGTTTGCGATCATCATGCCGGACACGTCTCCGGCTGAAGCGATGAGCGTGTGCGAGCGGATTCGCAGCGGGATCAACGCGGCGACGTGGGAGTTTCGCAAGTCGCCCCCGGTCACGATGTCGGTGGGGGTGGCGGGGTGCCGGGCCAAGGGGACGGTGAACGCCGAGACGTGGGTGCAGATGGCGGATGCGAACCTGTATGTGGCCAAGCGCGGCGGGCGGAACCGGGTGGTGCTGAGCGAGGTGCCGCCGATGGATGGCGGCTTCCGCATGGCGGGCTGAGCGGCGCGAGTGCGGCGGATGAGTAAAAGAAAGACCCCGCTCACGGTGAGCGGGGTCTTGTGTTTGTGTGGAGTAAATGGATCAGCGCTTAGCGAGCAGGTCGCGGATTTCGGTCAGCAGGAGTTGGTCCTTGGTGGGGCCGGGAGGGGGCGGGGGCGCGGGGGCGTCTTTCTTCTTGAGGTTGCTGACGACCTTCACCAAGATGAAGACGGCCAGCGCCATGAGAAGGAAGTCGATGCCCGTTGAGATGAACTTGCCGTAGAGAATTGCGACTTCGGGAGTCTTGCTGGCCTCGTCGGCGTGCTGGATGACGACCTTCAGATTGCTGAAGTCGACCTTGCCCGCGGCCATGCCGATCGGGGGCATCATGATGTCGGACACGAATGAGCCGGCGAGCTTGCCGAAGGCGGCGCCCACGATGACACCGACGGCCATGTCGAAGACGTTGCCCTTGACTGCAAAATCGCGAAACTCTTGAATGAACCCCATACACGTTCTCCTCTGTGCAACGCTCGGGCGAAGGGCCCGGGTGCCTTAGAACTCCCATCCCACGGTGACAAAGTACTCGACGTCGTTCTTCTTGGCGTTGCCACCGGGGCGGGAGTCGTAGCGGTCGGCCACGCCCAGTTGCAGGTTCATTTTGCTTTCGGGGTCGATGATGATCTTGTAGCCGGCCTTGCCGTTGAGCCGGTATTCGTTGATGTCCTGGAAGCTGGGGATGTAATCGCCGTTGGCGTAGACGCTCTGGCGATCGGTGAACTTGTGCTCGAAGTCAAAGCCGATGAGGCCTTCGGGCATGATGGCGTTGTTTTCGCCGCCGAACTCTTTGCTGAGACCGCCGCCGAGACGGCCGCGCAGGAGGGTCTTGTCGTCCTTGATGAAGGTGTAGTTGGGACCCCAGAAGGTGGAGAGGCGATAGTCCCAATCCTGGAACTCGTCGTACTCGGCCTTACCTTGGCCGAAGAGACCCCAGTTGGTGTCTTTGAAGAACCACTCATTGCGGATGTTGGCTTCGAAGCGGCTCTTGTCCTTCACGCCGTTGCTGGAGTTGTAGATGTACCCGGCGTCGGCGCTGGTTTCCATTGCCTCGACCGTGCGCTTGATCTTGATGCCCGCGCGGATGGCGAGGTTTTCCGAGTTACCGTCGGCGCCGTTGAGGCCGGCGTCTACCGCGTGCTTCCAGCCGCTCCAGAAGCTGTCTGGCTCCGGGGGCTTGGGCGGCGTAGGTGGGGCCGCGGGCGGGGTGGCGGCAGCTGGCGTGGGCAGCGGGGGGGGCACCACTGGAGCGCCCGCGTCTGCGGGTGGCGGGCCGGGGAGGATGTTTACGGCGTTCTTTTGGAATATCCATTCGCCCAGCACCGGATGTGCGAAGCGCACTTCGGTGTCGGTCTGGCTGATGATCTTGCCCTTGAGCACCTCACCGGTGCTGAGCTGGACGTAGTCGTCGGCCCGGACAGCGGGGCTGCTCAGCAGCAATGCCGCGGCAACTACGGAGCCAGCCACCAATCTCACGCGTGTCGCGCACATTCTGAGATACCTCCTCACGGGCGAAAGAAGGCGCCCGGAACGCCACCCCCCGAGTTCACCGTTCGGTAAAGATGCAGTGACCGCAAGACATTTGCTGGTCGCATGGCGAACGTTGAGCGGCCACGATACTCGTCCTGAGAGGACGGTTCAAGAATGAGGGAAAAATCCCGAGGTTTCCTGGTACGGGCTGGCGCACCCGAACGCCCTGGGGTGTGGTTCGCTCTCGCAAACAAATGCCGCTGCCAACATCCCGGGTCGGTGGGTTTCCCCTGCAGTTGTGGGTGCGTAGACTTGGCCCAAAAGCCGAGGTAGCTCAGTTGGTTAGAGCGGGACATTCATAACGTCCAGGTCGGCGGTTCGAGTCCGCCTCTCGGCATTTTCAATCCGATCCTGTAGCTTGGCCGCAACGATCGCCGCGGCGCATCAACGCCTTGCGAGGCGATTCTGTGCGCTGAACACCTAGCACCCGGGATAGGACGTGGCGGCCCAGAGCTCTTTCGAGGTCTTGCGTTGGCTTCGCGGGTCGGCGCGAGTTCGTTTGCCGCGGCGAGCAAGAAGTTCCAGGGCGGCAGCGTGACCGTTGGTGGCCAAGGCAGTCTTCGGCACATTGATCAGTTTGTGATCGGAGCGATGTCGTGAGCCGCTGCGCAGGCCGTGAAGCCCCGCTGACCCCGAGGTTATGCGGGTGTGGCTGGGAACTTGGTGCGAGCGCGATTACTTGGACGCCGCGGTCTACGTGGCACTGTGTGCGAAACAGGCGGCGGCGTTGAGCAGCAGCTCGCTCACGCGCTGACGAACACTTTCTCGGCTCGCGGACAACTTGGATGCAACTTGATCCAGTGAAAGCGGAGTACTTCCATCCAGCCCGAATCGCATGCTGATCATGCGCCGCTGCTTCTCGTCGATGGTGCGGATCCACTCGCGGAGCTTTGTCACATCGTCACTGCCCATCGAGCGTGCATCTGCGCGTGGCTCATGCGTGTCCGCGATGGTGTCGCGGAGGTTGACCAGTGTGCCTGAGGAATCTCGTGCGGCCTCTGTTGAATGCTCAGCTTGCTGGGCGGCTCGCCCGATTTCCTGAACCACCTGCAACGGCAGCTCCATGGAAATCGCAAGCTCATCGCAGGTGGGAGCGGCTCCCGTTTCCTGCTCGAACGCGTTGAAGGCCGCCTTCCACTGAGCAATCAGCCTGGTCATGTATGGCGGGACTCGAACCGTTTGAGTCGCACCGAGCAATGAACGCCTGATCGCGTGCTTGATCCACGAAGTGGCGTAGGTGCCGAATCGCACGCCGCGAGCCGGATCAAAGCCGTCCGCGGCATGAATCAGCCCGATGTTTCCCTCCTGGATGAGATCGGCGAGAATCATGCCGCGTGCTGTGAACTGCTTGGCGATGCTGACTACTAGTCCGAGGTTTGCCCGAACCAGTCGTTCGCGGCTTGACGCACACTTCTCGTTGACGAGTTTCCAGCCGAGTTCTTTCTCAGCTTCTGCGGAGAGTGTCTCGGACTGAAGGGGGAATATCTCTTGAGTTGTCCGCGCTGGCGCGGGGTGCCGGAGGCGGGTCGAGCGCGGATCTTTGCCGAGTTCGGAGGCAGTGAGGTTGGGATGGGCACGCCCGCGAGGCGACGACAAGGGAGCTTGAATCATGTTGAGGTTGGGTGTGTTCATGGGGGTGTTTCGAGAGGCCGGTGCGAGGACCCGATAATGTCGTCAGAGAAGGTGACTGCTCCCGCGATCAGTTCAGACCTCTTGGAACGCTTCGCGAAACGTCGGGACTTGGCAGCGCGATCGGCGTGGGTGTTCAACCTCTGGGGGAGAGAAACTTGAGTCAGTATCATCATGGCACCCATGGAGCGATCGTCTAGCGTGGAAGATTCCCCCAATCTCGAAGTGGCTGGGATGTGGAGGATCGCGGGGAAAGACGCGGTTGATCCGCGTGAGTCGAAGGTTGATCGACCGTGACCACAGCGACAGGTCAAATGAAAAGAGGCCCGATCAAGGGCCTCTTATCCGTGTTTGAGGTTGGTGCTGAATCAGCGAGCGCGACGGCGGCTGCTCATGGTGAGCAAGGAGACGCCGATCAGAGCGATGGACGCCGGAGCGGGGACCACTGTGGACGCGAAGCCGTAGTCATCGGTGGCGGAGAAGTTGAGATCGGACGCGGGAATGTTCAGCAGTTCCCACGTCGTGCCCGTCCAGTTGGCGAACTGGAAGGTATTGACGTCGTCCAGGCCCAAGGCCTGCCCGCTGACCTTGTTGAAGCGATAGGTGATCGCGTTTCCGGGAACGAGCCCAGCCCAGGCGAAGGCCGCCCCGCCGCCGTTGCTGTTCCAGATGAAGCTGCCGGTCGCGGTGCGGGAGTTCGGCCCCGTCACCGAGACGTCAACGCTGCCGCTGCTGTCGTTGACGTATGCCAAGCTCGCGCCGTTCGCGACGCTGACAAAGCCGAGATTGCCTAGCGACGCGGACTCCTGGACCAGTTCCTGATCCACGATCGCCATGAAGGCAAGACCGTGATCGGTGTCGGCGGCGAGGAAGGTGATCTTGCCGTTGGTGGAAATGCCGCTGGCGGTCAGGGCCGCGTTCACGCCAAGGGTGCTGGAGGTATTCCACGCACCGGGTTCGCTGCCAAAGCTGATCCCGGACATGGGTCCGGAGTTGAGGACAACGCCGCCGCCGATCGGGGAGAGTTGGATCTGACCAGCCGAAGCCGTCGAGATGACGCCGCCCGCCAAAATGATCGTGAGAAGGGTCTTGCACATGTGGAGTTTCTGCCTTTCGTTCGGTACCGACATCGGAACCGCCACACCGGGCCCCACGTTGGGAATCCGGCGGCATGATGGCCCGCTGCTCCATGCATGTGACACAACCCGATGCACCGCCAGAAATGCAGCATGCGCGGCCACTCATAGGGGAAAGCTCCCTATGAGTTGAGGGCGGAATGCTGAATGCACTGGCTCGCAGAGGGGCTGGAACCCTCCAGAGCTCAGACGCGACCTAGGGGTGGGCCATCGATGGTCAGTTGGAAGGGCGCGAAGATGGCGGCGAGGGATTCAGGAGTCGGT
Source organism: Phycisphaerales bacterium (assembly GCA_041661205.1). GTDB lineage: Bacteria > Planctomycetota > Phycisphaerae > Phycisphaerales > UBA1924 > RI-211. Next base: position 4,795 of record JBAZUW010000077.1, on the reverse strand, counting down.
TGGCCAGCCTTGGAGGCCTCATGCGTCTTGCGGAAGGGCACTTCAAGCCCTCCCGGTGTGGTGATGATGAGCAGGCGGCCGGTGGTGGCGCCCACGTTGACAAATGTGTGCTGGCTGCCCTTGGGGGCGACGAAGAAGGCGCCCGGGCCGGCGTCGATGGCGGTGCCGTCGCGCAGGAAGCGGTAGTGGCCTTCGATGACAAAGAAGAACTCGTCGTCAATGCCGTGAGTGTGGAGGGGCGGGCCGCTCCCGGCAGGGGTGCGGAGTTCGAAGATGAAGCAGCGACCACCGGTGGTGGACGAGTCGGCCAGGACGCGTACGTCGTCGCCGACGACGTTGATTCGCTCGCCTTCATTGGGAGCAAGAAACAGGGGCGATGTGGGGGCCTGAGTGTCTGCCATGATGGGTCTCCGTTGAGGGGAAAACCGAAAATATACACGCCAAATCGCTCCGCGTCAGGCACCGCTCAGAAGGCTTTTGACGCGACGAGATGGTCGGCGATTTGGATCGCGTTGAGGGCCGCACCTTTGCGAAGCTGATCGCCTGCGAGGAAGAGGCAGGCCCGGCGAGAGCGATCTCCGGGCGACGCGCCGGGATCGAGGCGGAGCCTCCCAACCAGCACATCGTCGCCCCCCGAAGCCTTAAGCGAGGTCGGGAAGCTGTTGCCCTCGCGATCATCGATGATGCGAACGCCGGGTGCGTGCTGGAGGGCCGCCCGCAGGTCAACCTCGGAGATGTCACGCCGGAGCGTGAGCGTGACCGCCTCTGCATGGGCGCGGAAGACCGGGACGCGCACGCAGGTGGGGCATACTTCGAGGGTGTCGTCGTCGAAGATGCGCTGGGTCTCGCGGATGATCTTGGTCTCTTCACCATTGAGGCCCGTGTGAGGGTCGACGTGCGAGTTGTGGCTGAAGACGTTGAACGCGCAGGGCTCTTTGAAAACGCGCGGGGTATGGTCGCGACCGTGCAGGGCGGCGTGGGCGCCGTCGCGCAGTTCGTGAATCCCCCCGGCGCCGGCGCCGGATACGGCCTGGTACGTGCACACATCGATGCGGCTGACGCCGAAGGCGCGACGCAGCGGGGAGACGGCCATCACCAGCAGAATCGTCGAGCAGTTGGGGTTGGCGATCAGGCGGTGGGATGGGCGGATCGCAGCGAGGTTCACCTCGGGGACGACCAGCGGCACTTCGGGATCGTGCCGGTAGGCCGAGGAGTTGTCGACCACCAGCGAGCCTGAGGCCGCGATGGGCT
>JBAZUW010000077.1:0-3534 GCA_041661205.1 Phycisphaerales bacterium | reverse complement strand
GATGGGCTTGGCGAGCTGGCGGGAGACATCGGCCGACGCGCACATCAGGGTGACGTGGCAGTCTTTCGCGACCTCGGGCGTGGCGAGCACCACCGGCAGCGTGGCGCCGAGGTAGTCAACGGTGCTGCCCACCGAACGGGCAGAGGCGGCGGCCACGATGTTGCCCGCGGGCACGCCGCGCGACGCGAGGATGGCCAAGGCCTCGCGCCCGACTGCGCCGGTAGCGCCGATGATGCAGTAGCGAGTGTGGCGACTCATGCCGCGGCCTCCGCGGCGTTGGCGGGTGTGTGGCGGAGCAGCTCGAAGACATCGCCGACGACGGACTCACTGGTGGGCCAGCGCCCCGCGCCGCTGCCGTGGAGGGTGTGCGTGTGGCCGTCGGACCACTCAAGCTGCACAGCGTTCTTGGCACCGGGGATGTCAAAGAGCGGGTCGGGTGCTTGGAGGGCTTGGAGCTGCACGCTCGCGATAAGATTCGGGCCGGTCGCGTCGAGCGAAGCCACGTGGCGCAGATTGGCGCGCGGGTCGCGGGACGCGAGGCGTGCCAGCGCGGCGTCGTTCAAGGTTTCTAGTTTGGGCTCGCGGATTTCGCCGAGCCCGGCGGCCAGGGCGATGACGCGGAGCTTGTCGAGCGCGTCGATGCCGCCAAGGTCGCGCGAGGGGTCGGCCTCGGCGAAGCCTCGGTGCTGGGCTTCTTTGACGGCGGCGGCGAGGGTGTCGCCCTGGACGAGGCGGTTGAGCACAAAGTTGGTGGTGCCGTTGAGGATGCCACGAACGCGGGTGAGGCGGGTGCCGGGGCGCGAGGCGATTGCCTCGAGCACGGTGGTAGAGCCACCAACAGCGGCGGAGTGGAGCAGACGCAGCCCCCGGCGCTTGGCGAGGGCGTGCAGTTCGGCACCGTGGGCGGCGATGACGGCCTTGTTCGCGGTGATGACGTGCGAGCCGCCTTCGAGGGCGCGCGTGATGGCGGCGCGTGGGCCGTCGATGCCGCCCATGGCCTCGATGACGATGTCGCAGCCGCGGGAGGCGACGGCGAGGGGGTCGGTTGAAAGCTGAACGCCGGGCAGGGAATGCTTGGCGGGGTTGGTGACGGCGGCGGCGACCACGCGAACGAACGAGGGCCACTGCGACAGCAACTCGAAGACGCCGCCCCCGACGACGCCCGCGCCGAGGAGCGCGACGGTGCGCGGAGCGGGGCGCGACGAGCCCGCGACGACGCGGGTGGGGCCGGGGCCGATGTGCGTGACGTGTTCGGAGTTGATGGCGCCGAGTTCAAAGGCAAGGCCGCGGCTCTTGGCGAAGGTAGTTGCCTTGTATTGGATGATCGAGCCGTCGGTGCGCAGCGCGTCGTCCCAGGTGGCGTAGTCAAAGCGGGGGGGCGGGGGGTGGGCACCGGCGGGGTCGCGCTCGTAGAGGCCGTCGACGTCTTTGATGAGCCGGCAACGGGTGTTGCCGAGCTCAGCGGCGAGAAAGAGGGCGGAGAGGTCGCTGCCGCCGCGACCCAGAAGCACCAGCCGGGCTTGTTCATCGACGGCAACAAAGCCGGGGAAGACGACGACGCCGTCGCGATCAAGAGCTTCGTGAATCACGCGGGCGTTGACGCGCACGGGCGTGGAATCAAACGGATCGCCGGTGGCGACGAGCGACGCGGCTGCAGGGGTGATGACGCAGGCGGGGATGCCGGCGCGTTCGAGCTGGACGCCGAGGAGGCCAGCGCTGGTGAGTTCGCCGATGGCCGCGACGCCAGCCTTGGCGTACCCCGAGACGTCTTCGCACACGCGCTCGCAGAGGGAAAGGAGGCGATCGGTCTCGCCGGCGAGGGCGGAGACGACAGCGACGACTTTCACGCCATGGCGGCGCCAGCGGTAGATCTCGTGGACGGCTCCTCGGAGCGACGCGACATCGCGAAGCACGGAGCCCCCGAACTTGAGGACGATGATCTGGTTTGGCACGAAATTCACAGACACGCGGGCACCTCCGGCTTCCCAAGGCGAACGTTCGGCAGGCGGTTGCCAGCGGTCGCGAGGGCGGCCGCGAGATCATCGGTGATCGCCTGCGGGGGCTCCAGACCAACGCTCAGGCGCAGCAAACCATCGGTGATTCCCGCAAGTTCTCGCTGCTGGCGGGGCACATCGGCGTGGGTCATCGTCGCCGGATGCGTCAATAACGTCTCAACGGACCCAACGTGTTCGGCGAGGCGACACACGCCAACGCTCTGGGCAAGGTCGCAGGCGGCCTCGAGCGAACCAACATCGAACGAGACGACGGCACCGTGCCCGCCCAGATGCTGGAGGTTCGCCAAGCGGGCCTGCTCGCCCCCGGCGAGGGTTGGGTAGTTGACGCGGGTGACGCCGGGCTGGCGGGTGAGCCAGGTGGCGATGGTGGCGGCTGAAGCCGACTGATGGCGCAGACGAAGGGGCAGCGTGCGAACGCCCTGCAGCGTGAGCCACGCGCCAAAGGGTGTTTGGATCGCGCCGGTGCACTTACGGATGAAGCGAAGGCGAGCGAGGAAGGCTTCGTCGCGCGAAGAGACCGAGCCGCCCAGTGCGGTTGAGTGGCCTTCGATGAACTTGGTGGTGGAGTAAACGCAGATGTCCGCGCCCAGATCCAGCGGCTTTTGCAGCACCGGGGTCATGAAGGTGTTGTCGACGACGAGCTTGGCGTTGGCCGCTTTGGCGATGCGGGCGATCGCGCCGATGTCGCAGATTTCCAGCGACGGGTTGGCGGGGGTTTCGGCGAAGATGACGCGGGTGTTGGGGCGGATGGCGCGGGCGATGCTGGCAGGGTCGGTGGCGTCGACGAAGGTGGAGTCGATGCCGAGGGGCGCGAGGACTTCGCGCAGCAGGCGGGTGGTGCCCCCGTAGACGGATTGGCCGCAGACGACGTGGTCGCCAGCTTTGACGAGTGCCAAGAACAGTGCGGTCTCGGCGGCCAGTCCGGTGGCAAAGCAGGGCGCGGGGGGCGCGCCGTCGAGTTCGCCCAGCACGCGTTCGAGTTCGGCGACGGTGGGGTTGGAGACGCGGCTGTACTGGTGCTCGCAGGTGCTGCCGATGCCGTCGCGGGCGAAGGTGGTGGACTGCACAAGCGGCGTGACGGCGGCGTGCCCGTCGCCAAGCTCACGACCCAAACCCGGACACAGAAGATCGGCGTGGAAATCAGCGGAGGCGGGGAGTGGCATGATCTGTGAACTCCTTCACAGCATCAGAAGCGTCGAGCGTTGGCGCGGGGTCGCGGCGAACCATCGCCGCTTTTTTGACGTCTCGCCAAGTGCGAGAAAGGCGTCCGCATCGTCCCCCGTGCCGGGGCTGGACTCGGCACCGTGGCGGGCGTGTGGAAACGCCGCTCGGTTGCCGCCGAAGATCGCGTGTGCGTCTTCGGACTCTTGATGCAATCGGGGAGAGACTAGGCGGGAGGGGAATATGGGTCAAGGAAGTCAATGGGGACTGAGCACTGAGGATGGTGAAAAAAGCGCGGCACGCCCGGGATGAGGGCGTCAGTCCGAATCCCGAGATCGCTTGCGCGGGCGACGCGCGC
>JBAZUW010000076.1:0-14814 GCA_041661205.1 Phycisphaerales bacterium | reverse complement strand
CACCCCGCGTGTGGAGCGGCACCGGCGACGCGCGTGTGGATGGCCGCCCTGATCTCTATCGCACGCAGCGTTTCGGGCGCGACGCGCAGTTCTTCGCCGTCGATGAACGTTCCTTCCGCGATACCGAGCTCGCCGATCCGGATATCACCAGTCAGGCCAGCATCGCGGCCTTCATCATCTCAACCTTCAACCCCACCCGCACGATGCTCGGCTCACCGCAGTTCGTCCGCCTCGAAGGCGACCTGCTCGACGCGCAGAACGCTGGCGTGACGTGGAAGTTCGTCATGATGCCCGAGCCCATCCAGAACCTCGGCCCCCTCGCCGCCAGCGATCGCTACGAGGGGTACGCAGCCGAGCGCAACGCCCTGCTGGGTTTCATCCGCCAGAACAACATCAACAACGTGGTCTTCATCACCGCCGACATTCACGGCACCGTCGTGAACAACGTGACCTACAACGCCGGCCCCTTCCAGCCCCAGCAGCAAAGCGGCGCGTGGGAGATCAGCACCGGCCCGGGCGCGTACTTCGCGCCCTTCGGCCCCACCGTGGCGGGCGCCGCCGCAGCGTTCAACATTCCCGGCTCTATCCCCCTCTCGGTCTACCTCTCGCTCCCCAGCGAAGACCAGGAGAGCTACATCAGCGCGATCATCAACACGCAGCTGTTCGGCCTTGGGTACGACACGCTGGGTCTTGACGGTTCGCCCATTCCGGTCGTCAGCCACTCCGGGGGTTGGAGCCAAACCAACTCCTACGGCTGGACCGAGTTTGAGGTCGACCAGGCCAGCCAGCAGCTGTGCGTTACGACTTGGGGCGTGCCCTTCTACGACCCGGCAACTGTCCAGGCGGCTCCGCAGTACATCCTCAGCCTGCAGCCGCGAATCGTGCAGCAAATCTGCCTGAGCGCCCTGCCGAGCTGCGATGTGGACGTGAATCACGACGGTAACGGCGACCAGGGCGACGTGGATTACATCATCAACGTTGTCGCCGGCGGCCCCAACCCCAGCGGCGTTGACCCCGACTTCAACCGCGACGGCAACGTGGACCAGGGTGACGTCGACGCGCTGATCAACGTGGTTGCCGGCGGGGCTTGTCCGTAACGGTTCCGACGTTCTAATCTTCACACCGTGAACCGAGACCCCGCGGACTGGCACCGCGGGGTTTTTCATTTGTTTTCAGCCAAGTGAATCTTCGGGGCAGCTGCTCTTCCGTGAGCGGTCGCGCCGGAGGCACGGTGGTGCGGCCGCGATTGCTCTGCGACCACCTGAGCGTAGACGCAACCAGGCCGCGTCCCTATTCACATCATCGTGCCGTAAACACCATCGCGTACTGCCCCGCATAGATCGGGTAGGTTACGGTGAACCGAAAGCCCCGAAACGCCGCCGGGTTCCACCCACGACGCCCGCACATGTCCGTGAGAAAGCCGCGATAGTTCGGGATTGACGGAGTCGCCACGCCGTCCAATCCTTCGCCCAGTTCCGCCAGCTGAATCGCCTGCGGCACGAGGTCGATGTCTCTTTTGCGGTTTCGCGGGTCAGCGTTTCCGTGGCCCGCCGTGTCGTACACGACGCACTCGGGCTTCAATCCCTGCCAGAGGTCTCGATGCACAAACGTGTTGAGCACAAGCTCGCGCGTGGGCTTTACCACCGTGTGTCCGTGCCCCATGCGCCGCCCAGGTTCGGGGTTGGCGACACCCTGAGCCACACCCACCTCAGCAAAGACCAGGTCCAGGCTCTGCTCGATTCCGAAATCGTCCTCGCTGATTCCGATCGTGATATTGTCATCGGATTGGGATTCCGTCATTGTCGGGGTCGGCTTGGAGCAGTATTCTCTCAGCAACCCGTCGATGGGTCGCCGCTCCATCGGGGCGCCGTCCACAGTCTCGTAGCGAGCGGCCTCGGTCCGATGACGTATCGCCAGCAGGCGCAACGGCGCGCCGGGGATCACGCGCCGCATCCCCAGCATGCCCGCACAAAACAGAACGTCGCAACGCTCCGGCGTCGCAGCGTTGGGGGAGACGATCATCGTTTCAAACGACGTGTCCACGCTGATCCCGCGCAGCGCCGACATGCCGCGATATACCAGATGCCGATTGGCGGTCTCGACGCGCTCACGCACCTCGGGCAGCCACAATGCAATCGCCCCGTCCAGCGCGGGCTTGCCTTCAAACTCTTGTTCCAGCAGGTGTTCGTAGCGGGCGAGCGCCACCTCCAGTGGCATCACGCGCTCCGCCGACAGCCCAGCCCGCCGCGCTCCTGCTACCAGCTTTCGCAAAGCCTCCGGGCCGGGCATCGCGATGAGCGACGCCAGTGCCTCACGCTTCCCCAGCGCCATCATGATCTTGCTTGCCGAGTTCCTGTTTAGCCCCGTTAACTTGGTCAGCTGCCCCGCGTTGGTTATCGGGCTCGCAAAGCCCGAAAGCACCCGCTCCAGCGAACCAACCAATTCCGTACCGATCGCGGCGATGCGCTCACGCACTGTCCCGTGTGCCAAAGATTGGGTTGCGGGCGCTTTCATAAGGTGTCATTAAGGTATCGAACCGAAACAGAAAAGTCCAAACATTTTTCACTCAGTGAACACTTAGTGATTGACCCAGACCCACCCAAATGGTATTTTCCTGCAACTGGATCTGCCGTCCCAGGAGATTGCACCAGTAAATGGCCCGATCGAACTTTCACCCGGAGGTTTCCCCATGGTTCCCAGATTCTCATGGCTCAAACCGGGCCGCAGTGGCGCGGCATCGTGTCCGAGACCCAAGACGTTCAGCTTGTCTGGGGCGATTTCATTGGCTGCGGCGCTCTTCGCAGCTGCGGTTCCGACGGTCGCGGCCAGGGCTCAGGGTGCGGATACCTGCGCCCAAGCCCAGGCTCTGACGCTCCCGACCACCAGCAGTTCGTTCCTTTTGAACTGGGACACCACGCAGGCGACTGACGATGTCCAGCTCTCCTGTTCTCTTTCGGAGGTCTTTCAGAATCGTCCCGAGGCCGACGTGTGGTTCACGTTTACCCCCACGGTGAGCGGCGCCCTGACGGTCTACCCAGGGGGCGCGGTCGGCATCTTCGATTCCTGCGGGGGTCAACAACTGGCGTGCGGGGGCGTGGACTCCGCCTCCCCGTTCATCGACCGCTTCCCGGTGCTGGCCGGGGTCACCTACAAGTTGGCGGTGCAGGCCGACGGGCTGGACTGTTCCGGGTGCCAGGGTCCGGGGGCGAGCAACCTGATTTTCAGTCCCGACGCCCCGCCTTCCAACGACACGTGCAGCAACGCGCTGCCGGTCTCGGTCGGGACATTCACATTCGACAATCGGGTCGCCAACACCGACGGTGTGGCGTTGTGCGCCCCGGGCAGTTCCAATGACCTGTGGTTCGCGTTCACGGCGCCGGCCTCGGGCCCGTTCCGGTTCCGCACAGAGCGGTCGACGAGCGGGCTGGTGTACGCGGCTGTTTCGTTGCACAGCACCTGCGGGGGGCCTGCGGTGGCGTGCAAGAGTTCGCAGAACGGCATCGCCCCGTCGATCGACTATGGGATGGCCGCCGGGCAGACGGTACTGGTGCGGGTCGCGAGTCTCAACCCCGCGCCATACCCCCCCAACGTCGGTCTGGGAACGCTAGTCATCGAGGCCACACCCGTGCCCCCCAACGACGTGTGCGCCAACGCGACGCCGGTCACGACCGGTGCCAACCTGGTGAGCACGCTCAATGCCTTCGACAACAACACCCTGCCGCCTCCGTGCGCATTTCAGAGGACCAGCTCTCCCCCGGATACCTGGTACTCATACACGGCTCCGTCAACAGGCGCGGTCAATCTTTGGCTAAGTAGCCCCGGGGAGGCCTATCGGCCCTGGCTGACCTTCGTGAATCTGGCGATCTACTCATCATGCGGCGGTGACGTGCTGGCGTGCACCTCGCGCAACGGCGGCAACCCGTGGATCTGTGCGTTGCCCGTGCAGCAGGGGCATACCTATCTCATCCGGATCGCGCCCGACGACCCGCAGTTGACCTCGGGAAACGCGATGCTCAACATCTCCGCGCCCATCGCAACCCCCATTCCAAATAACACCACCTGCGAAAACGCGAAGCAGGTTTCCAACGGCGACACGGCGTTCGACACGACTTTGGCGTGCGATCCCTCCAATCCTCAGACCCTTTACTTCCGCTACACCAACACCACCTCGACGTTGCGAAGCATCCGGGCCCGAACCTGCGGCAGTTCCTTTTCCACGTACATGTTCGCCTTCCCTGACTGCGGCAGCGACGTGATCACCACCTCCAACGGCGGCAGCGGCTGCAGCGGTGACCCGAACGGCTCGACCGTACGGGTATGTCTGGCGCCGGGCGAGAGCACCATCATTCTCGTGGCCGGTCAAAATGGCGGCTATGGGCCCGGCGTGCTCAACATCTCCAGCAACGCGGTGGCCGCCAACGACACCTGCGCCGGCGCCATCACGCTGAACCCGGGAAACAACACGTACAACACGACGCTGGGGTGCGGAATCGCGGACATCCCGTGCCGCAGCGCGAATGTCCAGGGAACGACTTATTATCGCGAGGTGTGGTACAAGTTCACGGCTCCGTACAACGGGCATGTGTCGATGCGGGCCAGCAACACGCGCGGCGTGCCAGTGGCCATGACGGTTCACCAGTCTTGTGGTGGTCCGAGCATCCTGTGTGCCGACGGTGACCTGCGAGACGATCTGTGCATCTACATGAACGCTGGCGAAACGTACTACGTCGCGGTGAGCGAGGGTATCAACGATTCCGCCGTGAATGCCCTGGACTTCGGCACGGGCACACTCAAACTCACCTTTAGTACTGAAGTGTTCAGTGTCCCTGAGATCGCGACCCCCGAGCCGGAAGCCTGCGACGCGCCCCGCATTGACGGCTGGTGCAACGAAGGCATCGCGATTGCAGAGATTCTGCCCGACCAGGCCTATTTCGGCACGCAGTCGGTCTTTTCGCCGGACACCGTCTACAACGACGTGTTCGACGGCTACTACTTCGATCTTCAGGAGCCGGGCTACGTCCGCTTCATCGGCCAGACCGAATACCCCAGCTATGTCCTGGTCATCGATAACGGAGGCTTTGACACCTGCGATGGCAACTGGGTTTCCGAGACGGACCTGAACGGACGCTGCGTCAACACCTTTGACACGGGTTTGGTCTACCTTCCGGTCGCGGGTCGCCACGAAGTCCGCATCGGGGCGTCAGATTTTCCTGAAAACTGGCGACTCTGCTCGGACAACGATATCAACTATTGGATCCAGCGGGTCTGCCTGGACTGCGGGGCCACGTGCGACCCCGACGTCAATCAGGATGGCAACTCGGACCAGGGTGATGTTGACTATCTCATCAATGTCGTGGCTGGCGGGGCCAACCCCACCGGCATCGACCCCGATTTCAACCGTGATGGCAACGTCGACCAGGGTGACGTGGATTCGCTGCTGAACGTTGTGGCTGGTGGCCCGTGTCCGTAAGTGGAAGGGGGTAGAGACTGAGCCGTCGGCACTCGGTTCGCATCTCCGCATTGAACATTAGGGATAAATCACACACCCCACGCGACCGCGTGGGGTCTTTTGTTGCCTATGGGTCGATCGCGACCCGCTGCGGGCCTCACATCACGCAGGCGATTGTTGCTTACTTCCCACCGGGAATCAGCCCTTTGAGCTTGTTTGCGGCATCGTCGATCGCCTTCTTACCCTGATCAGTCGCTTTGTCGATCGCCTTCTTCCCTTCATCGATCACCTTCTGGCCAGCTTTCTCGACGGTGCCTGTGGTGTTGGCAATCACTTCAGCGGGCAGATTGCCCAGGTCGCCCAAGGCCGTAATCCTGCCCTGTAGGTCGCCCAGCATGTCGGCGGGGAGCAATCCGCCGCCTTTGTCGGTGGCCGCACTCAGCACTGCTTTGACAATGATGTTGGTGAGTTCCTCCATAGTGACGCCCGAGCCGCCGACGCCGGTGCCGGTCTTACCGACTTCCTTGAGGCGAATGCTGTCGATGGGGATGGTGACAGAGGTCAGGTCTTTCACCGCGTCGGGGCCGTCGACCAGGCTGGCGTGGATGGTGACGTGCTGAATGTCGAGGTCGTGGATGATGTACTTCTTGTCGTCGGCGGACTTGGGCGCGGGCTTGGCCGCACCCCCGCCAGACTTGCCGCCGGTCACCTGCTGCATGTGGTCGAGGATGACGCCGTAGTTCGTCTTGCCCTCGCGCTTTTCGAGGTTGACGTCAAGGTTCGAAAGCGTGAACTTGGGCAACTCGACGGTGGGCTGGTTGAGGGTGGAGAGCGAGACGTCGACGCCTCCGGAGCCGAGGGTGAGAAACTGGGGCGACTTGAAGGAGCCGCCGGAGGTGGGGTTGGCGACGGTGAGCCCGTTGAGGGCGAACTTGCCGCTGAGCACGCCGACGCTGACGCTGGAGACGGTGGTGGGGGTACCCAGGGCGTACGAGCCGCCCTTCTCGATGGCGCTTTTGGCGATGGAGTCGATCGCGAAGAAGGCGACGACGACGCCAATGACAAGCAAGAGGAACAGAACGCCGGCGAGGAGCAGCAGTTTCTTGATCATCCGGGATCGTATGACCTGCCGGCCAACGCGGCGGGTCACCGCGCATCGGACGCCAGTTCAGCGGGACTTCATGGGCGATTCATGCAGCACGCGGGGAGGAAAGTTGAAGTTACTCCGCGCCGCGCCCGCACCCCTTGCAGAACGCCCCGTCCTTCGCGGCTTGACGCATGATCGCTTCCAAAGCCAGGGGCGTGCTGCCGAAGCGTTGGAGGTCTTCGAAGAAGTACTTGGGCGCGGGGGTCTTGGTCGGCGCGATCTGTGCAAGGTCCTTCGAGTCGTAGAGGCGGCCGTTGAGCATCACGAGACGCACGCTTTCGGACTTGCGAATATCGGCGCTGGGGTCTTCGCGATAGACCACCATGTCGGCAAGCTTGCCGGGCGCGATGGAGCCGATGTCTTTGTCGAGGCCGACGTACCAGGCCCCGTCGATGGTCGCGGCCCGCAGCGCCTCCATCGGCGACATGCCACCCTGCACCATCATCCACATCTCCCAGTGCGCCCCCATGCCTGCCTGCTGGCCGTGGGCCCCGAGGGTGGGGCCGCCCCAGGTCTGGTTTCCTGTCGGCGCGTCGGTGCCGGTTTGGGCCGCGGCGAGCTCCGCTCCCACGCCCGCGGCTTTCGCGTCCAGAATCTTCTTCGTCACGCGCGCTTCGGCGATGTGATTCCATTCGTCGTCGGGCGCGTCCACCGGGCGGCGCGAGCGCGGGTCAAGAATAAACCGCGGCACAAAGTGGCCCAGGTGCTCGTTGGCCCACACCTTGGTCTTGGCGTACCAGTAGTTTTCGCCACCCATGCCGCCGTAGGCGACGATGAGCGTGGGCGTGTTGCCCACCTGGCTGTGTCCCCAGAGCTGCGTGGTGTCGTCGTAAATCTCGCCCACCGGCAGGGTGTGCTCGACCGAGGTGTGCCCGTCGACCACCATCGTCATGTTGGCCTGATAGAGCGCGCCGCCTTCGGGAACGACCATCATGTTCAGTCGCCGGGCGGCCTCCAGCACCATCTGGCGCTGGTCGCGTCGCGGCTGGTTGTAACTCTTCACGCTGAACGCGCCCACGGCTTTCATTCGCTTGAGGTGAAACAACGCATCGTCGAGGGTGTCGATCTCGGCTTTGAACGAGCCCTGAGCGCCGTAGAGGATCGTGCCGGTCGAGAAGATTCGGGGTGCGAGAATCTGCCCGGTTTTGGCCATTTCGCTTGCCGAGAAGACCATTTCGGTGTCGTTGCTGGGGTCGTGAATGGTGGTGACGCCGAAGGCGAGGTTGGCGTGATCGATCCAGTTTCGTTGGGGCGTGAACCCGTTTTCGCCCTGCGCTCCGTGAGCGTGAACGTCAATCAGCCCCGGTGATATGACGCTCCCTTCGAGGTCGACCACGGTGGCACCGTCGGGGATCTGCACGCTGGCGGCGTCGCCAACGGATTCGATGCGGTTGCCGCGAACGATGACGGTGCCATGATCGATAACTTTCATGCCGCGCGTCGCGTTGGGGTTGGTTCCCGGCCCGCCTGGCAGGTTCTCCATGGTGAGAATCTTGGCGTTGGTGAGCACGATGACGCTGGGTGAGCCGTCGCTGAGGGTGGGGGCGTCGTAGGTGGCTTGAAGGGTGATTTCAGCGGTTTGCGCCGGGGGCGGCTTTGGGGCGTCTTTCTTCTTGTCCGCGATCGTGGTGTCGTCCTTGGTTCCGGACGCACCGTCTTTTTCCGCCTGGTCTGCGTCACTCGGCTTGGGCTGCTCGGCATCAAACCCGCCCGCGGCGATCGCCTCCTGCACCGGCAGCGAATAAACCGTCGGCCCGATCGCCCAGCGAAGCGTGGTCCCATCGCCCGACCAGTGCAAGTACGAGCCGGCTTCGCTTGTCAGCTTCGCCACTGGCACATTGGTGGACTTGGGGCCGATGTCGATCGCCTTGCCGGTTCGCATGAACGGCGCGACGCACACATTGAATCGCTCGGCGAAGGCGAGATACTTCCCGTCGGGGCTCAGCGAGAGTTCGGTGGCCCAGTCGCTGCGATAGAGAGTTTCTTCGCGGTTGTTGGGCGTCTCTCCCGTCAGGGGCACACTGATCAGCGACACCTTGTCGCTGTCTTTTTCGGGCTCGCTCACGGTGAGATAGACCCGATCGGATTCAGCCCCGAACTGGGCGTGTTCGCCGCGCTTGGAGATGAGCCGGGGCTGCCCGCCGCTGGTGGCGATGGCGTACACACCCAGTTCGCGCCCCCAGATTGGCGTGGTGACGTAGCCGCCCCCGGTTTTTTCGTAGACCACGGTGTTGGCATCGGGCGAGATGGCGGGATTGAGGTAATGCCCGGGCTCGGTGGTGATGACGCGGCCTTCCCCGCCTTGCGACGACACCACCCTCACGGTTCCCATCGCGTCGTCGTTCCAGGTGACGTACGCGATCTGCTGTCCATCGCGCGACCAACTGGGGTAGTACTCAAAGTTGGTTTCGTCGCTCGTCAGGCGGGCGGGCGTGCCGACGCTGCCGGCCGCGAACGGGGCGACCCACAGGTGCCCGAGCGCCGTAAAGACCACTTTGTCGCCCTGCGGCGAGACCGTGGTGTTTCGTAGCATTTTCACGGGAAATGTGGAGGGCGCGACCTCGACCGGGAAGCGGATGGCATTGGCAATGCTGCGTGTGCCACGAACACGGAAGGGGATCACGCTGGACGCGGGCAAGGGCGAGTCATCGCTCGCGGGAACAATTGCTTCGGGAACGTCAACGCGTCGGATCTTCCCGCCCGACCAGAACATCAGGCTCTTTCCATCCGGCATCCACGCCATCGCCGGGTACACACCGTGCACCGCCCAGGTCTCCTGGTTGTCGCGGTCCAGTTTGTCGTAGACGAGGCGTGACACGCCGCTGGCGATGTCCATGACGAACAGCTCACTCTGCCCGCGCACGCGCCGGACATAGGCGATGCGCTTGCCATCGGCCGCGGGGCACGGGCGGCACGCCCCGCCGGGCCCGGCGATGAGCCGCTCGGTCTGCTGGGTCTTCATATCAAGGCGGTCAATCGCGTAGATGCCGGGGTTGCTGTCCTTGTCGTAGCGGAAGGAGTCGCCCCCGCTGGCGTCGAGGCTGTAGTAGAGGTAGCGCCCGTCGGCCGAGACGGCGGGCTCGCCGGTGTCTTTCTGGTCGCTGGTCTTGGCGGTCAGTTGCAGGCCATCGGTCTTGCCGCTGATGTGGTAGAGCCACATTTCGCCAGCGCCGAGGCTGCGGCGGCTGGTGAAGTGCTTGCGGGCCACGATGTACTGCGAGTCGGGCGTCCACACCGGCTGGGTGACGAGCCGGAATGTCTCCTTGGTGATCTGGCGAACGCCGCTCCCGTCGGGGTGCATTATCCAGATGTTGTCGCCCCCTTTGCCGTTGTCGCCGGTGCGGTCTGAGACGAACGCGATCCACTTGCCGTCGGGGCTGAAGCGAGGCTGCATGTCCCACTGGCGCCCCGACGCGATGCAGGTGACCTGCGAGCCGTCTTCGGAGCCGCCGATCGGCATGGTGTACAGGTCGCCCAGAAGATCAAAGACGATGGTCTGGCCGTCGGGTGAGACGTCCAGCGTAGTCCAGGTGCCGGTGGTGGTGTCGAGGTTGATGTCGTGCCATCCCCAGCCTCCGAGGCTGCCATCGGTGGGGGGGTTGGCGACGTCCCACTTGGCGTCGTCCTTCTTATCGCCGGGCGCGGCGGGCTCGCCGGGCGTGTTGGCTTGAAGCGTGTCGCCGCCGTCCGGGGGAGGAGGAGGGACTTGCGCCAGCGTCGCCCCGTTCATCAACACCAACGCGACAAGGATCGAGGGCATGCTTTGTTCCTTTGGGGTGCCCCCCTCACTCCGAGAGCGGGGGGGGTAGTCAAAACGGCGAGCCGGGCAGAATCAGAGGCGAAAATCGAAACACGCCGCCGAAGGGCGGATGCGGTCAACCGCGTTTCCCGTCAGCGTTGGCGGCCTCACGCTGCAGCGGATGGGGCCGCAGCGCCCGCCAGATGAGCATCCCCACTCCGATGATCAGATACAAGTCCGCGACATTGGATACGTACGGCCACACCTCGCGCCCGCCCCAGGGGTAGGACCAGCCGAAGGGGAGATGCATGCCGGGCAGGGGGCGGATGAAATCTCGTACGCAGGCGTACATCAGCCGATCGTAGAGGTTGCCCAGCCCGCCGGAGATGAGGAGCCCAAGGCCGACATGGCTCACCCAGTCGCGCTTCACCGTCCACTTGGCAAAGAGCCCGAGGGCAAACACGAGCGCCCCGAGCGTGAAGAAGACGAAGACCCAGCGCTTGCCCGCGCCGATGCCGAAGACCGCGCCGGGGTTGAGGAGCAATGTAAAGTCGAGCACACCAGGCACCACCTGCACCGGCGCGTGCATGGGGATCAGATCAGAAGGGTTGCGAAACTTCAGCACCTGCGAACGCTCGACCACCACTGGAGCGCCCGCGACATGTTGGAACGCCAGCCACTTGCTCGAGAGATCGGTGGCCAGCCCCAGCACGGAGGTGACGACCAGGACCATCCACGATCGCCCGTCCCGCCAGGGAGAGTGCATCGCGTGCGGAGAGAGGTTCGCGGCGGAAGACAATGTCCAAGTTTCCAAGGGCCGCGGCGATCGCGGCAAGCGCTCGAATCAGAATCCCGATGCAGCAATATGGCTAGCTCGCCCTTTCGCCTTTGGGCGGGTTCCCGCGTTACCCGCGCATCGCCAGACGCTCCAGCTCCCGCGCCGCTTCGATGCTGTGCCGGGCCCAGGGCAACTCCTCGAGACGCTCGCTGCGGATGGGCTTGCCGGTCAGTTCGCACACGCCGTAGGTGCCGTCGGCGATGCGGTTGAGGGCGTCGTCGATCTCGCGGATGAGCTTGCGATCGGCCGCGGCCAGGTCGAGCGACAGGCTCTGCTCCGACGCGTCCGACCCCTGCTCGGCCATGTGGCTGGGGACGTTGCTGAGCGAACCGGTTTCACCCCGCAGCGCCTCTTTCTCCATGGTCGAGACATCGCCCACCAGTTCGGCCCGCTTGCGGATGAGCAGCGCCCGGAAGTGCTCGAGTTCCTTTTTGCCCAGATGCGTCTTGAGCTCCGGCTTGGCGATCGTCTCTTCCGGCCCGCCGTGCTGCCCCAGCGCCCGGCTGGGAGGGCTCTTGGGGCCCGACGGAATCAGCGGCTTGCGGGCGGGGCCCTTGGGGTCAAGCAGGCGACCGAGGCCCGTGGGCATCGCTACGGCCGGGGCGGCCTTGGGACGCTTCATCGGCTTGGGGGTCACGATCGTGATGCCCTTGCGCCCCGCGTCCTTCTTGTCGTCGACTTTCTTCGCGTCGTCCTTCTTCGCTTCGGCGGTCGTGCCGTTGGTGGCGGCCACTTCCGCGAGCTTGGCCCCCTTGGCGGGTTTCTCGGCGGCCTTGGCCGACCTCTCCGCCGCGGCCTTCGCGGGCTTTTCCGTGGGGGCCTTGGGGGCGACAACCGGCTTCTTGGCCGTCGGCTTTTCCTTAGGTTCCTTGGCTGGGGTTTCTTTGGGTGGCGACTTAAGTTTCTTGATGTCGGCCGCCTTCGCGCTGCTCGCGCGCTTGGAATCTTTGACGGGCTTACCCGCCTTCGCACTTGCCTTCGCGGACTTCGCTGGCTTCACAGCCTTGGCGGCCACGGAAGACTTGGTCTTCTTCGACTTCTTGTCGGTTTTTCGAGATGCGCCCGCCTTCTTGGCCACGATCGC
Organism: Phycisphaerales bacterium; assembly: GCA_041661205.1. GTDB lineage: Bacteria > Planctomycetota > Phycisphaerae > Phycisphaerales > UBA1924 > RI-211. The sequence continues at coordinate 2,557 of JBAZUW010000076.1, read as the reverse complement.
GTCTCCCGGAAAGTCCCCGCCATTCCGTCCCGGCGTGTGTGGAAGCCCCACACCACGCCGCTTTGCGGGGGAGCCAAGGGTATTCGCCCCCGCCTACCCGGTCAAAATATTCGCAACCGTCAGTAAGGGCACCTCTGCGCCCCGCCACGGCGATGCTACCCCATCGTGATCCATCTCACCCGGCTGCGGCCGGTTCGGTGTTTTCCAGGTACGACCCCATCTTGCGGAATCGCTGGTAGCGCAGTTCCAGCAGCGTCTGCATGTCCAGGGACTTGAGCTGCTGCAACTCACGGACAATCCACGCCTGCAGGGCGGCGGCCGCACTTCGGTTGTCGCGGTGTGCTCCGCCCATCGGCTCGGGGATCACCTCGTCGATGATTCCCAGGGACAGGTTGTCGGTCGCGGTGAGCTTGAGCTGCTTGGCCGCGGCGTTGTTGGTCTGCTCGTTGGCTTCCTTCCAGAGGATGGCGGCACACCCTTCCGGGCTGATGACCGAGTACCACGAGTACGCCATCATCGCCACCTTGTCGGCCACGGCCAGGCCCAGGGCGCCGCCTGAGCCCCCCTCGCCGATGATGACGCTGACAATCGGGGTCTCCAGCCGGCTCATCTCCAGCATGTTCACGGCGATGGCCTCGGCCTGGCCCCGCTGCTCGGCACCCAGGCCCGGGTACGCGCCCGGCGTATCGACCAGCGTGACGATCGGCACACCGAACTTCGCGGCCAGCTTCATCTTGGCGAGGGCCTTGCGGTACCCCTCCGGGTGCGCACATCCGAAGTTGCAGGCGAGCTTCTCACTGGTTTGCTTGCCCTTTTGGTGACCCACCACCAGCACTTTCAGCGGCCCGATGCGGGCAAAGCCGGTGACGATGGCCGCGTCGTCGCCGAAGCGCCGGTCGCCGTGCAACTCGGCAAAGTCGCGGCACATGAGCTGGATGTAGTCGCGCGTCTGCGGGCGCGAGGGGTGCCGCGCCACCCGCACGGTGTCCCAGGGAGACAGGTTCAGGTACAGCTTCTGGATCAGCTCGCCGCGCTTGGCCTGAAGATCGGTGATTTCGCCCCGGGTGCGGTCGGCCTCGGGGAGTCCGCCCGCGGCTTCCACCGCCAGGCGCGATTCCGCGGCTTCGATCTGCTGCTCAAGGTCCAACACCGGCTGCTCGAACGCTAAGCGGTAGTATGCGGACATAACGAAGATGATAGGGGTCGCGGGCGAGTGAGCCGCACGGCCGCCCTGTCGATCGCGGGAGCAAAACACCCCATGAACCCGGATTGGACATTGCTGGTTATCGGTGCTGGGAACATGGGCGGAGCGCTCATCGAGGCGTTGCTGCGCGCGCGGGTAGTCAGCCCGGCCCGGCTGGCCATCGCCGAGCCCGACGAGGCCCGTTGCAAGGTGTGGCAGGAGCGCGAGATCGCGGCCTTTCCGAAGGCGCTGACGGCCATCGGCTGGCTGCGGCGTCACGAGCCGGAGACGGGGGCCGGGCAGGTGATGCTGGCGGTGAAGCCTCAGATGCTCGCCAGCCTCGCGGCGGAAATCGCGCCCGGGTGGGAGGGGCCACGCACGGTGATCTCGATCCTCGCGGGAACGCCCACGGCTCGCGTGATGGGGTTGCTGCCTGGCTCGCGGGTGGTGCGGGCCATGCCAAATCTGCCCGCGAAGCTGGGCGAAGGGTGCACGGCACTGTGTCGGGGCGAGGGCGTGACGCCCGACGACGCGGCGTTGGCCCGCGCGATCTTTGAAGCCGCGGGGCCGGAGGTGGTGCAGATCCCCGAGGCGATGCTCGACGCGTTTACGGCGTTGGCGGGCTCGGGCCCGGCGTATGTGTTTTATCTGGCGGAGGCGATGGAGCGGGCGGCGGCTGAAATGGGCTTTGAGGCGAGGGCGGCGCGGCGGATCGTGCGGCAAACCCTGCTGGGTGCGGCCCGGATGTTGGACGAGACTGACCCGGCGGGGCAGCGAACCGCGGTGACGAGCAAGGGCGGCACGACGCAGGCGGCGACCACCGTGCTCGACGAAGCGGGCGTGCAGGCGGCGTTCGTGCGGGCGATTCTGGCGGGGCGGGATCGGGGAGGAGAGTTGGCGAAGATGCAGGGGGAGTGATGGTCGCGACTAGAAATCCCGGCGCTGGAAGATCCACGCCGCGATGCCCAGCACCACGATCTCGAAGCCGAAGGATGTTCCCAAAATCCAGCTCAAGGGTTGTGAGCGAGCGATCTTTTCCATGCGTTTGCGCATTTCGTACCGGCTCACCTTGACGTCGTCCTCGCGCCCTAGACCCACGCCTTCATCCTCGTTGGGGGCTTTGAAGCGTTCGATATCGCCCGGCTTGATCAGCACGTTTTCCAGGAGGTCCACGGTCTCGGTGGTCTTGGGGAGCACCAGGCGGGCACCGCTGAGAATCGTGGTCCAGCGCGTCCAGGTTTTGAGATCGCTCTTTTCGGTCGCCAAGCGAGTGCGAAGCAAGGCCAGGATCGGGTTGGCTTCGTCCAACTGGGCTTGGGAGTACGACCTGGCTGGCGTCGTGGCCGGTGGCTGGTTCGCGCCATCTTCGTTGCT
>JBAZUW010000075.1:0-14950 GCA_041661205.1 Phycisphaerales bacterium | reverse complement strand
ATGCATGGTTTGTGTAGAATGCACGCGAGCGTGGAGGGCGGCGCACCTGGTATACCCTTCCCGTTCATGGCCAAAGAACGGACAAAGTTGGAAGTAGCCGCGGAGCGGGCGGTTCTGGCGGCGGTGCGCCTCCCGGATTCGACCCACGACCCGCGTGACCCCTTTGGCGAACTCAAGAGCCTGGCCGAGCAGGCCGGGGCGATCGTCGTGGGCGAGTGCGTGCAGAACCTTGAGCGACCTGTCGCCGGCTCGTACATGGGCTCTGGCAAGATTCAGGAGCTCAAGGGCCTGTGCGAGGCGCTGAACGCGGGCACGGTGATCTTCGATCATGACTTAAGCCCCAAGCAGATCGCGACAATCGAAAAGGAAACCGGGCGCAAGATCGTTGACCGCTCGGAGCTGATCCTGGACATCTTCGCCAGCCGCGCGACGACGGCGGAGGCCAAGCTGCAGGTTGAGATGGCGCAGCTTGAGTACACCTTTCCGCGTTTGCGGGCGATGTGGGACCACCTGGAGCGCATCACCGGCGGGGCGGGGCTGGGTGGCATCGGCACGCGGGGCCCGGGCGAAATGCAGTTGGAAATCGACCGTCGCCTGGTGCAGCGCCGCAAGCTGGACTTGCAGCGCGAGCTTGAGGTGATTCAGGCGCGGCGTCGGCGCGAGGTGGCCGCCCGCAAGCGCGAACACTTCACCGTCGGGATCGTCGGCTACACCAACGCGGGCAAGTCGACGCTGTTCAACTCGCTGACGACGGGCGGGGCGTACGCGGACGATCGGTTGTTTGCGACGCTGATGAGCCGCACGCGTGAGTGGAACCTGGGTGGTTCGCTCACGGTGATGCTCTCCGACACGGTCGGCTTTGTGCGCGACATCCCCCACCACCTGGTCGCGTCGTTCAAGAGCACGCTCGAAGAAGCGACGCACGCGGATTTGCTGCTGATCGTGCTGGATGTCTCTGACCCCGCGGCCGAGATGCAGCTTGCCACCGTCAACCGCGTGCTGGACGAGCTCTTTGAGGAGATCAAGGAGAGTCGGCACGAGGAAGACCAGCACTGGCGCGAGCCGCAACGCGTGCTGCTGCTGAACAAGGTGGACCGGCTGCGCGACAACGCGGAACTGCTCGTGTGGCAGCGCAAGAGCCCGGGTGCGATCGCGATTTGTGCGCTGCCGGGGGCGGACGGGAAGGCGCAGCTCGGCCACGCCGAGCTGACGGCGCTGGTGCGGGCGCAGGCGCAGGGGGAGGTCAAGGTCTTCCGCGTGATGGTGCCAATGGCGGACTCCAAGACCATTCACCTGATTGAGACGCGGGGTGAAGTGCTGGAGCGAGATTACGACGGCCCCAACGTGACGCTGCGGGCACGCATCGGCACTCGACAGCTTGCCCAGCTGCGGTCGGCCGGGGCGAGGATTTCCCTCGCGGATGACCAGGGGCACGAAGTGCGACTGCCTGAAGACGAGGAGGCCGCACGCGGGTGGGGAAGGGCTGAGTAGCGCCGTGCTCGGCGGCACGACGTGGTCCGCACTCACACGAGCATGGGCACCGTCGCCTTGTCGAGCGCATGCAGCAGGCGATCGACGTCCATGAAGTTCGGCAGGATCGCGCTGGCCCCTTCGGCCCGCAGCTTGGTCTCTTCACCATCGTGACGCAGGCCGACAAACCCGATGCCCAGGTTACGCGACGCACGCGCATCCCACACCCCGTCGCCGATGTAGACGATGCTTGCGTGGTCGCGGGGTGTATCGCCCAGGAGCTTGCTCATGGTGCCCCCGACGATTTCCTCACGCTCCGCGGGGCGGCGATCCGGGTGGGCAAACGAGAAGGTCGCGGGAATCGCCGGCAGTTCAACCCCGGCGAACCCGAGTTTGGTGCGGGCGGATTGCTCCCACGCGCCGCTGGCGACGCCGAGGCGCCAGCCGGCCCGCTGCAGGTGCCCGAAGACTTCTTTGGCTCCGGGCACACACTCGCACAGAGAGCGGTCGGCCTCGATGCGGGTGCGAAGTTCGTGTAGAAACATGTCGCGGGCCTGAGAGATCTCGGCGTCGGTGGGGTCGCGCTTGAGGTACCGGCGGCACGCGGCCAGGCACAGCCCCTGGTCGGTGGAGGTGCCGAACTCGAACCAATCGACGCGGGGAAGGTGGACCCCGAGGAATCTGCCAAAGCCAGCCGCGAGCGACAGGTCGTCCACATGCGTGGTGCGGGTAAGCGTCCCGTCAATGTCGAAGATGGCGAGTTTCATGCGGCGGTGTCCTGTGGGGTCCGGTGGAATCGTGAGGAAAACTTCGCTGGCGGGATGTGGAACGACTGCTGGACCGCGATTGCTCGCGGTGGGCCTGACGGAGTTGAGCCGGCACATATTTTCATGGGTGCAGGGGCGGGAATCATGCCAAGGGCCGCGAACGAATGCTGAATCAAAGAATAAGGCCACACCTGATTCGGTGCGGCCTGTGAATGACGCGTGATGCAAAGGAAGTCTCGGGGGAGGGCCGTGTGAGCGCTAGTTGCCGCCCCCACCCAAACCGGAGTACCAGCCATAGTTCGGATCAACCACGGCCCGGCCGACGCCCTTGACGTGCCCGTCGCCCCAGCAGGTATTACAACCGCCGTTGTGCCTGAAGTATTCACGCTTCCAGTAATAGTAGATGGGCTTGTCGGCCTCGCCGGGGGGCAACTGGCTCTGAATGTTGTCGTATTGATTCAGATCGTTCAGCGTGTCGCCGTTACCATCGAGCATCTGCTCGAAAGCATCTTGGAACAGGATGGTGCCCGAGGGCTGGAGCACGTCGGTGAAGCGATTTGGGATGGTCCGAGTCGGATCCTCCACCTGGAAGCCGCCCGCGTTGGGCGACTTCTTGCGGAACCAACTGTACGAGGCGTTTCCGGAGATGTTGTTAACATACCCGTTGAAACCATAGGTGTTGTAGTACTGGAACGGTGAGAAGACGGTGTCCTCGTTCACACCCGCCGCGTCGCCCGAGTAGGGGTACGGGTCCATGACTTGGGCGGAGGGGCAGCGCCACGCCTTCCACCCTGCAAACGGGGGCACATTCTCGGAAATCCACGGCATGCGGGCGGTGTACCACGTCTGATCGACATCAACGCCCAAGTACGGGTCGTAGATCACGCCCCAATAGGCCACGTCGTTGTTCGCGCCGTCGCCGGTCGAGGGCGGAAGATAAGGCCGGACCATCTTAAGGTTGTTGGAGGTAAAGCCAGCGCTGGGGTTGATGCGGAGAAACCGAGCGGCGTAGTTTTCGCGATAGGCGTGGTGATAATCCTTGTAGTCACGCGTGTAGGCGAAAATGGCGGCGTACAGCTGACGCTGGTTGTTGCCACAGACCACGCCACGGCCCGACTCGCGGGCTTTTCCGATCGCGGGGATGAGCAGCCCGATCAGCACCGCGATGATGGCGATGACGACGAGAAGTTCGATGAGCGTGAAACCACGGCTGCCAGAACGCTTCTCGTACGCGGATGTCGTCCCTGATCCGGTCATGTGTAACTTCTCCCACGTAGAAACCACGAGTTGAACGATCTAGACCGATTGGTCGAGATTCGCGGAAGTCTACTCGGAGTGACCCTGTGCATTCGCGTTCTTGGCGCACAGAATGTGTGATAGTTGCGCTAAGAGCTTGTCCGCGGTGCGCTAAGGGGTCAGTTTTGCGGATGCCTGACTCAAGATTGGCACAATGTTAACGAAAAGCGTGTTGTGCATTTTGTGCGCGGTGGCTAGGTTTGGCACTTCTATTCGGTGCTCGGTCGTCGAGTTCCCGAAGCAAGCGTTTTCCTTTGTGTGAGGAGGCAGTGATGCGGAATAGTTTCCTTAAGGTGACCGGCCTGTTGGCCATGGTCGCCGGCTCGTCGGCGAGCGCCCAGACCGTGTTCTACAGCGAGAACTTCGACAGCGCGGTGCTCAACCAGATGCCTCAGGACACCTGGGCGCAGGGCACCTGCGTCGCTCCCACCCCTGTGTTCACCCACACCCCGCCCCCGGGATGGGAATGGAACAACTGCGGCACCAAGACCTACGCCTGCCTCAACCCCCAGACGTGCGGCGTGCAGACCAACTGCTCCGCCTGCGCCGACAAGGGCTTCCGCGAGTACGAAGGCTGGTCGTACATGAACAAGGCCTTCTGGATTCAGCAGCAGGGCGATCAGGAACGCTCCGCCTTCACCAAGGGCATCGGCAACGTGGCCGTCGCCGACCCCGACGGCTGGGATGACCGCGGCGGCCCCGCCAGCGGCAACAACTTCTGCGGCTACTTCAACGCCTTCATGAAGACCCCCGCCATCAGCCTCTCCGGCGCCGATGCCGGTTCGCTCGCGTTCAGCTTCGATTCCAGCTGGCGCCCCGAAGGCTTCGACGACGGTCCCGGCACGAACAACCAGACCGCCACGGTCAACGCTTACTACACCGTTGGCGGCGTGGAGCAGGCCCCCGTGGAAGTGATCCACTGGGACTCGAACCCCACCGGCCCCTTCTTCTACGCCGACCACATCCACGAGAACGACACCATCGTCTTGGACAACAGCGTCCTGAACGTTCCCGCCGGCGCGACCTCGGTCCGCTTCGAGTTCGGCATGACCAACGCGGGCAACGACTGGTGGTGGGCGGTTGACAACCTGGCCGCGACCGTCTCGGTCGGTGGCAACGCCGCGACCCGCTACTCGGAAGACTTTGAGAGCGTCACGCTCATGCCCCCGGTTGACGCGGCCCCCGGTGGCTGTCGCCTGACCTACTGCGGCCAGAACGTCTTCACCCACGACGGCCCCAACGGCGTGACCGTGGCCGTGGACAGCCCCGCCACCGGCGGCGTGCCCGAGTGGCGCGGCTGGTCCTTCACCACCCGCCCCTACTGGTACTGCGCTGCCAACAACAACAGCGGCACCAACAACGGCGCGTTGTTCGTCAACGGCACGGGCAAGATCGCCGTCGCCGATGGCGATGAGTTCGATGACGCCACCCACTCCGCCGGCCCCCTTGATACCAGCATGCGGACCCCCGCAATCGACATCACCGGCCGCAACGGCAACGTGATGGTGCTGTCGTTCGACAGCAGCTGGCGCTGGGAAAGCGGCCAGACCGCGACGATCGAAGCGACCTTCACCGGCAACGGTGTCGAGCCTGTGACGACCGAAGTCCTCCGCTGGGAGTCCAACCAGCAGAGCCAGTCCTTCAAGAACGACGCCCCCAACGAGCGGGCCGCCGTGACCGTCATCGCGCCTTCCGACGACTACAGCAGCGTGCAGCTGCGCTTCCGTTATGTCGGCGGCAACAACTGGTGGTGGGCGGTTGACAACCTCAGCCTCTTCCAGGGCGTCGCGAACGTGACCCTGCTCACCAACGCCCCCAGCACCGTGCCGATGGCGGTGGCCCCGTCCATCGACTACGCCGCGTGCTTCACCCCGTGGTCGCCCAACGCTCCGGATGGCTGGACCAACATCTTCAACCCGATCGGCGCTTGCCCTGACCAGTGCGGCCGCACCGCGTTCCGCGGGTTCACCTTCCTGGACAAGAACTGGTGGATTTTCGAGCAGGGCAACCAGGAGCGTTCCAACTTCACGAAGGGCCGCGGCTTTGTGGCGGTTGCCGACCCGGACGCCTGGGACGATTCGCCCAACGGCCGCAGCAACTTCAACGCCTTCCTGACCACTCCGGCGCAGCCCCTGCCCGCGACGGTCAACACCGCCAGCCTGAACTTCGATTCCAGCTGGCGCCCGGAGGGCCTGGATGATCGCTGCTCTTGCGATCTCGTCGTCAACATCACCTCCATCGCTCCCGGCGCGACCAACGAAATCGTCTTCACGACCGACAGCCCCCACGGCCTGAGCGTGGGTAACCCGATCGTGATCGGCAGCACCAGCGATGCCACCCACATGGGCGTCGATGGCGGTTACCGCATCATCGCTGTCACCAGCAACACCTTCACCGTGATGGGCACCTACGCCTCCAACGTGGGCACCGGCACCGGCACCCGCACCCCCACCAACAACCAGACCGCCATCATCAAGGCGATCTACACCGTCGGCGGGAACGACCAGCCCGGCGTCGAAGTCATCCACTGGGATTCCGACCCCAGCAGCCCCTTCTACTACCCCGATGGCATCCACGAGAACGATTCGATCGCGCTCGACAAGGCCGCGCTGCACGTGCCCGCTGGGGCCACGGCCGTCAAGTTCGAGTTCAGCATGACCAACGCGCGCAACGACTGGTGGTGGGCGATCGATAACGTCGCCTTCAGCGCCAACGGAGCGCAGACCTTCTCCGAGAACTTCGAGAACGTGCCCGGCCTGCAGCCCACGCCGCTCGACGACACGCCCCCGGTCGACGCGTGCCGCTACTACTCCGAGATCGCCGTCCAGGGCGGCAACCTCTCGGTGGACAACTCCCTCCTCGGGACGGCCTGCAGCGGCGGCGACTTCGAAGGCTGGAGCGCCTGGGTGACCAACGCCTGGGCCCGCGCCGGCGGGGGCGCACGGTTCGACTTCCTGCCTGCCACGGCCTACGTGTCGGACTTCGCGCAGCGTGGCTGCCCGGGTACCGGCCGCTTCGTGACTCCTAACTACGGCATCGCCGCCATCAACCCCGGCTCGATCGTCGTCAACTTCGATTCCAGCTGGGGCAGCGGCACCAACCACATCAGCAAGGTCCAGGCCTCCTTCAACGGCGGCACGACTTGGTCTGATCAGCTGGTGTGGAACACCGGCAACAAGGCTACGACCGGCAACGAGAACGTCTCGGTCTTCATCAATAACCCCACCGGGGCTCAGACCATCCGCCTGCGGTTCGAGGACTCCAACTCGGGCTGGTGGGCGTTCAGCAACCTCACCATGACGGGCACCGTCGGCTCGGCCGCCTGTGACCCCGATGTCAACCAGGACGGCAACGCCGACCAGGGTGACGTCGACTACCTCATCAACGTGGTGGCCGGTGGCAACAACGACACGGGCATCGACCCTGACTTCAACCGCGACGGCAACGTCGACCAGGGTGATATCGACGCGTTGCTGAACGTCGTCGCCGGTGGCGATTGCCCGTAAGAGGAAGGCACCAGGGACTGGGCACTAGGCATTAGGGCCGAACCCAGTTGAGCAACCCAATAAGCCCCACGCGCAATGCGTGGGGCTTTTCATTTTTGGGTCTTCGCGGAGGGCCGACCACCTTCAACCCCGATGGCGTAGGGAGATCACTCCGCGCAACAGCGGCTTAATGGGGCAAGCGCCCCTGAATGTCGGCGACGACGCGGGGCAGTTCGGCGATGGAGTCGATGACGTAATGCGCCCCGGCATCTTCAAGGGCGGCACGCGCATCGTCAACGCGCTGGTGGCGTTCCGCGTCCGGCAGGTTCTCAAACTCCGCGAGCGAAAGGCCGACGAGGTTTCCGGTTGCCGCGACGCCGACGGACCATGCACCCGCGTTGACCCCCGCCTGCACGCCCACCACCGTGTCGTCGACAACGACACAGCTTGAGGGGGGATGCACGCTGAGCCTTCGCATGTTCTCGAAGATCATCCAGGGCCAGGGGCGGCCTTGAGGAAAATCACTCGCGCACACCATGGTCTGGACCTCGAAGCCCTGCGCCTTGGCGACGCGCATCACGCGATCCATGATTTCGCGGGTGTAGCCGGTGCTGGAGCCAACCTTGATGCCGCGGGACCTGGCGAACTCCAGCGTCTCGATCGCACCGGGAATCACGGAACTAAAGCGCTCGACGCATGCCTCCTGCAAGGGAAGGAAGGTGGCGTAGATGGCGTCGATATCGGCCTCGGAGAAGTCACGCTGGTGGGCGTGCTTCCACTGCGGGGCGACCTGGCTGCCGGCGGCGATCGCCTTGATGTGCTCGCGCTTGGCCATGCCCATCGGCGCCCGGGCTTCCGCGGGAGAGATGATCACCCCGTGCTTGGCGAAGGCCTCGACAAAGGTCGCGGCCGGCGCGCACGACCCGAAGTCCACGCACGTGCCGGCCCAATCCAGGATGATCGCGCGGATGCCCAGGGCATAACGCCCGGGGCCGACGTTGGGCGTGCGCACAAAGCGGTCAGAGCTTGAAACCATCCCAGTTCTCCCACATAAGGTCGGCCAGGCCAAAGCCCATCGTCATGCCCTTGCCCGCCGTGGCGTTGACGACTCGCACGCCGGGCGCGGGGTCGATGCTCAGGAGCGTGCGCCCGGCGAGCTTGCTGTAGATGCCGCTCCAGCGGCGGGTGATGTTCCACGCCGGCAGCTTCAGGAACCGTTTGAGCTCGGCCAGAATGAGCTCGTCGATGCGGGGAGAATCAAAGGGGGAGATCTTCTCGTCGTACTCGTGGCTGTCACCGATGATGAGCTCGCCCGACATGTGCTGGGACATCATCACGTGGATGCCAAGTGCGTTGAGCTCGGGTTGCTCGCGCTGGATTCTGGCCTCAAGCGCCGGCAGGCTCTTGCAGGGTGCGAAGTTGGGATAGTGCCGGATGGTGAGGCCGCTGGCGATCATGGGCCCAAGTTTCCACCCCGGGCTCGGTGCCGCCGCGGCCATCATCTGCAGCTTGCAGCGGTGCACGCCCGCTTTCGCGTACACCTCCGGATACAACTGCTCGAAATCGCTGCCGGTGCACACCACCACGCGCGGGGCATGAACTTCGCCCCCCGGGACGCACACTCGCGGCGAATCTATAGAGAGAACCGGCGTTGCAAAGCGGAACTCCACGCCGTGCTTGGCCGCCAGCCACTTGGCGATGCCGCTGATCGCCCGGGGTGAATCGACGCCGATCTCGGTGGCGCTCCACATGCCGCCGAGGACGGCGTCCTCACGCGCCACCGGCGAGCGGCGGCACGCTTCCTTGCGATCCCAAAGCTCCACGTGATACCCCCGAGGGCGGCCGTACTCCACGAACTCGGACAGAACGGCGAGTTCGTCCTCGCGGGTCACGAGGTGAACGCTCCCGCACGGGTCGTGCCAGATGTCCGCGGCTTTGCAGACATCCAGCCAAATCTGGCGGCTGCGCAGCGCGAGCTCAAACAACTGCCCGGCGGGCTGGCCGATGGGCCAGATCATCCCGAAGTTGCGGATCGACGCGCCTTGTGCGAAAGGGTGTCGCTCCAAGACGACGGCTTTGAGGCCGCGCTTGGCCGCCTGGTAGGCGTGCGAGAGGCCCAGGATGCCCGCTCCCACGATTGCGATGTCGTACGTTTGCGTTGTTCCGCTCAACGGATGCCCCTCAAATCTGACCTGCGAAGCGCTCAATCTCGATTGTATTTGGCGGGCGCACGGATCTCGCCTCCGCGTGACTCAGATGTCAGGCTCGAAGCGCTAAAAACGTGTAAAGATGCCCTCGAGTGGCCTTACAGCAGCCGTTCGGGGCGACGCGGGACCGGCCCGATCATCTAGACTCGCATCGCACGCGCCTGCCGTGACTCGGGTCCGTTCGCGCGCGTGCGCCCCGATCCGGAGATCTCGACATGCACTGTGCGCCCCGCGTTCGTTGCTTCACGCTTGCCGCGTTGATTGTGCTCGCGGCGGGTGCCGCGCACGCCCAGACCCCTCACGCCCAGCCCACGACCCACCCCCTGGGTCACCAGGCCGATGGTTCATTTGACGTCAGCAGCGGACAGCGGGTGGAGGGCGACGCCATCGCGTTCGCCGGGCGGCCCAGCGACATCGCGCTGCACCCCCGCGACGAAGTGGTCGCCGTCCTCTCCAAAAACGAGGTCTTCTTGTGCACGCCCAAAGGAGTGCTGGCCCAGTCGCGCTGCGCGCTGGGGCGCATGCCCGACGGCGACGGCATCAGCGCCGGGTTTCACGGCATCACCTGGACCAAAAGCAGCGAGGGGGTGAACTGGACGCCCGACGGTCTTCGCTTCATTGTGTCGACAGATCACGGGCACCTGCAGGAGTTTCTATATGAGGACTCCGAGTGCCAGCCCAAGGAAAAGATCATCCTCAACGCCGATGGAGACACCCGCAATGCCGTGCCGGGTGGGATGTGCATCACCAAGGACGGCAAGACACTCTTTGTCGCCGCGTGCGGCTTGGACCAGGTTGTCGAAGTCGATCTGACGAGGCACAAGCGGGTGCGGGCTTTTGACGTGGAGACGCTCCCCTACGAGGTCAAGCTTTCGGCGGACGAAAAGACGCTGATCGTGACCAACTGGGGCGGACGCAAGCCGCTGGCGACGGACCTGACCTCCCCCAGCGCGGGCGAACCGATCGTGGTCGATCAGCGCGGGGCCCCCTCGACAGGCACGGTGAGCCTGATTGATCGCGCCGGCAGCAAAGTAACCAACGTGGATGTGGAGATTCATCCCACCGCGATGCTGGTCGACGGCGGGCGAGTGTTTGTTGCCAACGCCATGAGCGACTCGATCAGCGAGCTGGATATCGCCGCCGCCAAGGTCACGCGCACGCTCCCGATCCGCTGGGGCAAGATGCGGGTGATCGGTGCCATGCCCAACGCGCTGGCCATCAAGGGCGACACCCTGTACATCGCCGACGGGGGCGACAACGCCCTGGCGGAGATGGACCTCAAGACCGGCGAGGTTCGCGGCTTCCGCCACGCCGGCTACTTCCCCTGCGCCGTCGAGCTCTCGCACGACGGCAAGTTCGCGTTCGTGCTCAACAGCAAGGGTAACGGCTCGGTGGAGAACACCATCAAAGGCAACCCCGGCAGCCCGCATGACTTCCAGGGCTCGATGACGATCGTCGATCTGTCGAAGGACCTGGCCGCCGAGACGAAAATGGTGGCCGCCGACAACCACTGGGAGGTGACCGACGACCCGCGCCCGAACCTGCCGGTGTACCGCGGCGCGGTCAAGCACGTGCTGTACAGCATCAAGGAGAACCAGACCTACGACTCTATCTTTGGCGACATGAAGGAAGGCAACGGCGACCCCAAGCTCTGCACCATGGGCGAGACGGTCATGCCCAACCATCGCAAGCTCGCCCGCGAGTTCACGTTGTTCGACAACGGCTACGTCAGCGGCACCAACAGCGCCGACGGACACGCCTGGAGCACCCAGTCCATCGCCAACGACTACATGGAGCACTTCTACGTCGGCTACTCGCGCACCTACCCCGACGACGGCGATTGCGCCATGTCGATCTCTACCGGCGGGTGCCTCTGGGACACGGCGGCCCTCAAGCACAAGACCATCCGCGTCTACGGTGAGTTCTGCGACGACGCGCTGGCCGAGTACAAACCCACCCGCCCCAAGGACTGGTTCGAAGCCTGGGATGATTACAAGAACGACGGCAAGAAGTTCACCTACATCGCCCACACCCGCGTCAACGGCCTCAAGCCATACATCCACCCCAACGTGCACTACTGGCCCCTCATCCAGAGCGATCAGAGCCGGGCCGACATCTTCATCGATGACTTCAACAAGGGCGTGGCGTCAGGCACGTTGCCAGAACTGATGATCCTCAGCCTCCCCAGCGACCACGGCGAGGGGATGAACCCCGAGTACCCGACCATCCGCTCCATGCAAGCCGACAACGACCTGGCCCTAGGTCGTGTAGTCGAGGCAGTCAGCAAATCAGCCGCGTGGAAAGAGACGATCATCTTCTGCATCGAAGATGACGGCCAGGCTTCGCCGGATCACGTCGACGGGCACCGTGTGCCCTTCTATGTGCTCAGCCCGTACACCAAGCGCCACTTCGTAGACTCGCACCAGTACACCACCGCGGGCATGCTCCGGTCCATCGAGCTCATGCTCGGCTTGGACCCCATGACCCGCTTCGATGCGCTCGCGACGCCGATCACCACCTGCTTTAGCGACACCCCGGACCTGACCCCGTACGAGCACACGCCCAACAACGTTCCCTTGGGCGAGCGCCAACCCCCCAAGCACGCCCAGAGCCCTGAGTATCAAAAGTGGGAAGCCATTTCCGCCAAGCTCAACTGGGAGACGATCGACGGGGCCGACCCCTATTGGTACCAGCGCGTCCAGTGGTACGCCGCCACTAACGGAGAGACGCCATTCCCCGAGAACATGCCCGGCGCACCTAACGCGCCGCGTGACGGGAATGAAGACGGGGAGAACGACGGAGATTGAGGCGTGATGCCGCGCCGGTTAACAAGGCCGAAAGGCATGTCGGCTACACTCGGCCGTGTCTGACGCATTCACTCGAACTTGTCTCTCCTGCGGCTACCCGCTCGACGGGATCGACGGGCCCTGCCCGGAGTGCGGACGAAGCATCTCAGAATCTCGCAAGCATTCGTTGCGAATCGGTAGAAGGGTCAAAATCGCTTGCGTTGTAATCGGTTGGCTCGCTATTTTTGCAGAGTTCATGGTGGAACCGCTGTTTGAGCCACCCCTCAGTGGTCCGGCTGCCAATCAATTGTTTGACTTTGTCTTATTTTTCGGCGTTGGCTGCGCGACCGTGTATGCAATCACGATGCCGATCTTGTGGACGGGACGGGTGCTTTACCACGGCCGTCAATATGGCTTCAGGTCCTTCCGCCACTGCTCACGCTGCCGGTATTTCTCCTTGTCGTTCGAGTAGTCCCCGACGGTTGGTTTTTTCTGCTCGTTCTAATGAGCCCGCTCGCGGCAGCGTTGGTCATGCGGGCGCTGGTGCGAGGCAGACCAAGTTCAACTTTGTAACTTCGCGACCGTCTAAGCTCCCCTTGCGACGAGGCGCACCACTCTCATCACGCCGTAGCGACGGTCGCCGCCTTTTCGCGGATTCCGTCGATGACGCCTCGCACCTCGCCCGCCATGCGGGTGTTGGGGAACTGCGAGATGATCTCCTCGCCCAGGTTCACCGCTTCGCGCCAGCGTTTGTCTTGCACCGCCAGCTTGAACTGCGCGCCGAGGTTTTCGCGGGCCTTGCCGATAACCCCTCGAGCGAGTTCTCGGAGCGGCTCGGCTTCGGCGGCCGTCAGGTATTGATCCAGCTCGCGAAGCAGCTCGAGGGCCTCGTCGGACTTACCTTCGTGCGAGGCCACCAGAAACCGGCGCTCAAGATCGCGCTTGAACGCCGCCCGGGCTTCGGCGACGCGATTCCGCAACGACTCAACGCGGGGCGAATCCGGGAAAAGACGCATGATGCGGCCCGCGTCGGTCATGGCCGCGTCCCAGCGGCGCTGTAGAAACCGACGGCGTCGTTGATTTCGCGGTCGCGAGTCTGGCGCCGCGCATCATCGATGCGGGTCCGAAAAGCCTCGGCGTCGGCCCGATAGCCAAACCGATCCGCGAGCTCCTTCACGAGCACCAGCGCGGCATCCCAGTTCTGCGTCGCGATGTCTTCTTCAATGGCGCGGCACAAGACCTCGCGCTCGACGCCCCGGTTGAGGATCCGTCGCGCGTCGTCGGAGAGTGATGCTTGCTCATTGAGCACACGCACCGCGCGGGAGAGGTCGCCGAGCTGCTGCGTCCACGCGCGCTGACGCGCCCCGAACGCGAGGATGGCCAGCACAAAGGCAACCGGCGCCATCGTGAGTACTAATAGGATGCCCTGGACACCAAGGTCGTATTTGCCCCGGGCGGCCATCGCCACGCTGAGCACCAGAGCCGCCCCGTATAACAACACCAGGACAAAGAACGCGGGGCCGCCACCGGGCGTGACCTTGGCGCGCGGCAGGGGAGCGACTGGAACATGATCGGACGCGGGAGGGTCGGTGGGTACGTTGCTCATAGGTTCTCCGGAAGGCTCAACGCCGCGGGGCGACAACGCACGCCGCGACGGATCATTGCGGGTATGCACGGTTGCGGTGATTGTACTGTGTTCGGGGTTTTGGGGGTGGGCTTTTTCGAGACGCTAGAGTGAGGATGATGATGGACACCCCTTCCGCCGCCCGGCCAAAGATCGAGTGCTTCACCCTCGGGCCGTTCGCCACGAACAGCTACCTGATTGGGGTGGGCGACGCCTGGTGGGTGATCGACCCGAGCTTTGGGCCAAAGCCCCTGATAACTCGGCTGCGGGAGTTGGGAGTGGTGCCTCAGGGCGTGCTGCTGACCCACGCGCACGCGGACCACATCGGCGGGCTGGAAGAAGTGCGGCGTGCGTTTCCGGGAGTTCCGGTGAGCGTGCACGAAGCGGAGCGCGCGTGGCTGGAGGATGCGGAGCTCAATCTGAGTGCACTGGTGGGTGTGCCGCTCTCGGTGGGCGCGCCCGAGCGGGTGCTTCGGGATGGCGAAACACTCTCGCTTGGCAGCAGCACCTGGAGGGTTATCCATGTGCCGGGGCACTCGCCGGGAAGTGTCGCGGTGTATCACGAACCGTCGAAGACGCTGATCTCTGGCGACGCGTTATTTGCCGGGTCGATCGGGCGGACCGATTTTCCCGGGAGCGACTTTGACCAGCTCGCGGCGTCCATCCGCCAGCGGATATACACGCTGCCGCCGTACGTGACGCTGTATCCGGGCCATGGGCCGACGACGACGGTGGGTGTGGAAAAGGCAACCAACCCGTTCGTGCGCGGGTGAGGCGGGTCGATGAACGGGATGGCTCGGCAGTAAGAAGAGAGAATGAAGGACACGGGCCGGAGGCCCGTGCCACAAGATTGGGCAGAAATGCGACATGCGACGGAAGGCTCTTCAGACTGCCGCCGGCATTCCAAAGCATCGCCGCCATGCGCTGAGCTGGCCCATGTGCACCGCCACGTGGGTGGTGAGCATGAACGACACCGCCACGCCGACGGTTGGAAAGAAGGCCTTCGCCTTCTCATCGGTCATCGGCCGCAATAGCACGGAGTCATCAAGCGAGCCAAGCATTTTGATGGTGGCGTCGGTGGAACTGATCAGCTGGGTGCGCACTGGGTCCCAGGCCGGGTAGATCGAGTGCTTCGGGTCGTCCTCGCAGTTGACCCCCGCCTTGAACAGGCTGTCCCACCCGGCCGGTGCGGCGACCGGCGCAGGGTCCTTGCCGACGAACGAGTGAATCCGCGCGGCGTACAAGCTCAGATGCCCGCAGATGAAGGTCGGGTGGTTGGTATCAATGATGACCAAGCCCCCACCGTTTCGAATCC
>JBAZUW010000074.1:0-15009 GCA_041661205.1 Phycisphaerales bacterium | reverse complement strand
CGCCGACCGGCGACTTCCCCGGTGGCGTTCCCGGTGAGGGCGGTGGCGACTTCCGCGGGCGTGGGCGCCCGGGCGTTCGTGGTGGCAGCGGGCCGGGGGGGTTTGAGGGCGAACGGGGCGGCGGGCGGTTCATCCCCCTGGGCGGTGAACCCTCGGCGACCGTGCCGGTGGATGCCCAGGCGGCGCTGGACCAGCTCAACAAAGTGGCGATGCTGACGCCCCCCCCGGGTCAGGCCCGCAAATCGACTGCGACCGTGACGATCACATGGTGGGCGGCGTTCCTGCCCCCCGAGCCGCCCCCTGCTGAGGGTGCGGCGACAAACGGAGCGCCGGGCTCAACCGCCCCGGCCAAGACCGGAGGTGGTTCATGAAGCCCGTGCTCGCCTGGATCAAGGCCAATGTTTTGATCGTCGTCTTCGGCGCGCTGATCCTTGTGATCCTCCCGACGGCGTGGTTTTTCAGCTCTTCCTGGGGCGAATCGCAGCGCAACGAGCGCGCCAAGGCCGCCAACGACCAGCTGACCAAGCTCAAGTCCGCCACGGTGGATTACAAACTGCCCCAGGTGGACCCCAACGTGCCGGAGGTGGCGCTCAACAAGACCGAGCCAAACTCCGAGCTCACCACGTGGTTCAAGGAGAACAAGGAGAACTTGGCAAAGGTGGCCGCGGCGGCGTACAAGCTGGCCGAGGATTTCAACAAGGGGCTCGGGGCGGAAGCTGCCAAGCTGGGCCGCAGCGAGCACGTGCCGAAGGTGAGCGGGCTCTTCCCCAAGGCGGAAAACAAGGACGCCGAGATTGAAAAGCTCAACCAGATGGAGGACAAGCTCCTGGGCAAGCGGGGCAACCCCAACCCCTATCAGGCCCTGCTCGACAAGGTCCGCGCGGGTGGCCCGGCAGACCCGGTCAAGCTGGCGGCCGCCGTGCACGACCTGGGCGTTCGCGAAACCGAAAAGGTGACCGCCAACAAGCGTGAACTGACCCCCGAAGAGCGGGTGAAGATCGACCAGGCGCTGGCCGAACGCCGCCTGGGCGAATACCAAAATCGCTCCCGCGAGATCTCGTTCTACGCGACCATGCAGTCCCTGCCCCAGGGGCCCAACGGCGTGCAGGTCGATAAGATCGCCGATCCGCGGCTCATCGAACCCAACAACTTCTATGTCTATCAGTGGGACCTGTGGGTGATGGATGATGTGCTGACCGCCCTGCGCGTGGCCAACACCTCCCCGGACGGGCGGCTGATGATGGCCGATCAGGGCGTTGTCAAACGCCTCGAATCCATGCAGATTTCCGGCGTGCCGGGCATGGGCGTGGCCGTGGCGGGGCAGGCCCCGCTGGTGACCGATCCCAACCCCCCGACTCCCGCGCCCGACGCCAAGCCCGGGCTGATCCCCACTGACCCCCGCGTGTCCATCACCGGGCGCACGGGCGGAGCCTGGAACGCCTTCTTCGACGTGCGCCAGGTGAAGGTGACCGTGGTGGTGTCGTCATCGCGGCTTCGTGAACTGGTCCATGCCATCGAGCGAACCAATTTCATGAGCGTTATCGATGTGGACCTTTCCGAGGTCGATGCGTGGGAGGATCTGCGGCAGGGGTACTTCTATGGCCAGGAGCACGTGCTGCGGGCCAAGTTGACCATCGAGACGGTGTGGCTCAGGAGCTGGACCGAGCCGCTGATGCCCGACCGCATCAAGGCGATCTTGACGGGCAAGGAAGCGACCGAAGGGGGCGACGCCGCGGGTGGTGGCTCGGCACCGCCGCCACCACCTCCGAGTGAAGGCGGCGGGCGCGGGCGCATTCGCGGGCGTGGCTAAAGCGCCCCGTGGCGGTGCGGGCGTGCTCGGGTGATTCAGGTGTGGATGAGTTCGAACAGGTGACAGAGTCGCGGCCGGCGGCCGCGTTTGGAAAGGGTGGCCCATGAAACTCAAGGGCGTGAACGTCTTCGAGGCGAATGCGGACAAGATCGT
Source organism: Phycisphaerales bacterium (assembly GCA_041661205.1). Lineage (GTDB taxonomy): Bacteria > Planctomycetota > Phycisphaerae > Phycisphaerales > UBA1924 > RI-211. The sequence continues at coordinate 13,046 of JBAZUW010000074.1, read as the reverse complement.
GCTGGGCGTGACTGGGCTCACGTTCCTGGGCGTGCTGGCGATGCAGTTCCTGGGTGGGAGCTACATCAAGGTGGGCAGCAATGACAAGCTCACCCCCGGCAGCGCCTTTGTGCCGGTGGAAGAAGAAGCCAAAAAGCTCATGGCCAAGCTGGACTCCAAGGGCCCCAAGACCCCCGAGCCCCCTCAGTTCACGCTCACCAGCAAGCTGGAAGACCTCGCGGGCAAGCCCCTGGGTGCGGCCGACGGTGGCACCACGCTGGCGCTGGGCCCGGCGCCCGTGATCCAGATGGCATCGATCGAATCGGTCGCGGCGGCCGCGGCCTTCGCGCTGCCCAAGCTGCCCCTTCCCGCCCCGGCCGTGGCTGCCCCTTACAGCGCGACCGTGAGCCCGGTTGAAGTGGTGCTGCACCCGGAGCTGGCGAGCCTGCTCCCCAAAGAGCAACCCTTCGACAAGATGATCGTGAGCATCGAGTCGTCCTTCGACGGCGCCGCCTTGCGCGACGCCCTGCTGGCCGACCCGGATGGCACCGGCCCGCTGGAGCCCCTGCCGCTCGCCTGGTGGCGCGACCCGCAGGAACAGGGCGACGACCTTGTCTCCATCGTCGGCATCGAGGCCGAACGCGAGTTGATCCGCAACCCCGACGGCACGTCTCCCGAGAAGCCCGAAGTGGTGATGGTGCAGGCGGCCCCCGCCCGGGTGGATGGCCTTGCCATGTGGAAGCAGAACGTCCACTCGCTGGGCGATGTGCCCCCCACAATCCTGACGTTGCGCAGCGAAATCGACCAGGTGCTGCGTCCGACCTTCTACCAGACGATCGCGGGCCCCGCCTGGGTGTCGCCGGTGGAATACGTCGCGCAGGGTGACGTCAACCAGAAATCCAAGCAGGTGAAGCTCAAAAAGCAGAGCCTCGCGACGCTAGACAAGCGCATCGCCACCGTGCAGGACTTGATCTCAAAGGCCCCCGACCCCGGCGTCAAGCGCCCCGACGCCCCGCGCGAAGGCGGCGGCGGGGGGGGTGGCGGGCGCGGTCGCCCAGGTGGTGGTGGCGGCGGCCCCAGCGGCCCGGCTCCAAAGGCGGAAGCCCCTAAGGGCGACAAGCGGGTGCTCGAAGCCCAGATGCGGAACCTGGAAGCCCAGCGCCAGCGCCTCGTGGATGACCTGACGAAGCTCGGCGAGCGGGTGGACGGGGTGAACCCCAACGCGCCCTCCACGCAGCCGCTGGGCCCACCCCCGGGCCTGCTCGAAGGCGGGGAGCAGAAGATCTGGGTGCACGATGTGAACGCCGTGCCGGGTGCGGTGTACCGCTACCACCTGCGGGTGGTGGTGAACAACCCGGTGTACGGGCGCAACCTGCAGGACACGCAGAAGAGCATGGCCGACGATTCGCTGATTCGCAGCGAGTGGTCGGAGTGGTCCGCCCCTGTGCAGGTGGATCATGAGCGGGTGATGTTCGTCTCGAGCGCAGTGGACGCCGGGGGCTTTGTCCCCCGCCCTCACGCCAGCGTCGACCTGTACCAGTGCTACTACCGCCAGGCGGGCGTGGGGCTGGACCCAGGCGAACCCGCGGAAGGCACGGCCAAGCTCCCTGAGCTCAAGATGGCGGCCATGACCACCCTCAAGACCATGGTGGAAAAGGGCGACCCGGCGCTGGGAGTACAGCCGGATGCACCGCCCCCGCCCCAGGATGGCGGCCGCAGGAACGGCCCTGGTGGCCGCGGGAGGCCTGGGGAGTTTCAGCCGGGTCGCGGCGGGGGCAGCGGGCCCGCCGGAGGCCAGCCAGGCCCTGCCGAGCCCACGACGCCGGAGAGCAAGTTCCCCGCGTGGATGAGCATCGACGGACCCAAGAGCCTGCCACTGGGCGGGGACATGGTCTTTCTGGACGCGAGCGTCGTGCCCTTGTCGGCCGGAACGGGCATTGGCACGAGCCAGGCAATCGCGGCCCTCTTCCGCGACCCGCACGGGTTGATCGTGGTCCGGCGCCCCGACCAGGAACGTCAGGACCCGTACTTTGCCCGAGTTTCGGCCTCGGCCAAGGCCGGGCAGACGCAGGGCGTTGAAATTAAGCCCATTGAGCCAGTGAAACCCTTTGTTCCGCCTGGGCGTGATCGCCCGGCGCCGCCCCGCACGGGCGGCGGTGGGGGCGGGGGCGGCGGTTGAGTGACGCGTGGAGCAGTCGCTAAGAACCTGTAAAGAGGCGGCTTAGTGAAGAAACCCAAAAAGAGCAAGGCCCTGCGGCTTGACTGAGAGAAGCGAAGGGCTAAAGTCCTCCCCGCCCCCAGATCGAACAGATCGGGGGGTGAAAAGTCGAAAAAGCCGGTCAAATGGCTTTGAGACCGTTCGAGATCTTTGACAACCGGATACGAACGAAATTCTTCCCACGCGGAACTGCGTCGGGACGAACTTGAGATGTTGGCCGCGAGGCTAAGGTCGAGAGAACGTCGCCGACAATGAGCCCCCGCGTGGGAAGCGAATGCTGCAACAAACCTATAGAACCATCTTGAATGGCTGACTGGTGACCGGTTTTCCGGGAGCTGGAAGGCCAAGAGAGGTGGGAAGTGTGCTTGTCTGGGTGGCCGCCATTGGCGACCATCAAGCAAGCTCCTGAACGATCCAGCCTGCGGCTGGGTCGGCCTGCTGAACTCGTGTGAGACTGTGGTGAAAGGCTTCGGCCTGGAGCTGTGGAGGAATGCGAGAAGGCGGGTGTAAGTTGTGTTAATGCAGCGCGCAAGGCGAATCGTAATGATGTGAGCGTGATACAGAAAGGTGTAAGAGTCGGTGTCTTTGACACCGGGTCTAGAAGTGAGGTGTAACAGCCGAACGGAAAGCACCGGGAAGTGTCACGTGCGGGCTGCCCCTCCCCGGGGACCCCGCGATACTCCAGAAGGATTTGTGGATGGACGGCAAGGCACGCGAGTGCCGGGCTGGTCGGTCACGACGTCCGGTTGGTGTGATCGAACACAAAGGGCACACGGTGGATGTCTTGGTGTCGAGAGGCGATGAAAGACGTAGGAACCTGCGATAAGCCACAGGGAGCCGGTAACCAGGCTGCGATCTGTGGATCTCTGAATGGGGCAACCCACTCGAAAGAGTACTTTATTCTGAATGTATAGGAATAAAGAGCGAACGTGCCGAAGTGAAACATCTTAGTAAGCACAGGAAAAGAAAGCAACAGCGATTCCGTGAGTAGCGGCGAGCGAAAGCGGATCAATCAGCGGAAACACGAAGCGTTTGAATGACGCACCGAAGAAGGTGAAAGTCCTGTAGTCGGAAGCTGATCAGCCCATAGAGTAAACTCTGGCTCGGGAAACCGGGGTTGAAGACGGGGGGTCCACCCTCCAAGGCTAAATACTCCTCGACAACCGATAGCGAACCAGTAAGGCGACTGAACGATTAAAAGCACCGCGATGAGCGGAGTGAAAGAGTACCTGAAACCGTGTGCTTACAAGCGGTCGGAGGGCTTCGGCCTGACGGCGTGCTTTTTGCATAATGAGCCGGCGAGTTAGTCTGTGCGGCGAGCCTAAGGCCTACCAGGCCGGAGGCGGAGCGAAAGCGAGTCTGATAAGGGCGCGCAGTCGCACGGGCTAGACGCGAAACCTTGTGATCTACCGTTGGTCAGACTGAAGGGCGGGTAACACCGCCTGGAGGGTCGAACGCGTGATCGTTGAAAAGATCTGCGATGAACTGACGGGAGGACTCAAAGTGTAATCAAACTGGGAGATAGCTCGTTCTCTCCGAAATAACTCTAGGGTTAGCCTCCGGAAGCAAATGTTGGGGGTAGAGCTACTGGATGAGGCAGGGGGTCTACCCGACTACCCTCCTCAACCAAACTCCGAATACCAACATCCAAGTCCGGGGAGATAGACGGTGAGTGACAATATCCATCGTCAAAAGGAGAACAATCCTGATCGCCAGCTAAGGCCCCAAATCTCTGCTAAGTTCGAAAGGAAGTTGGATTGCTGTGACATCCAGGATGTTGGCTTAGAAGCAGCCATCATTTAAAGAGTGCGTAACAGCTCACTGGACGAGGAATCCAGCGCCGATAATGATCGGGAATAAGCAGGGAGCCGAAGCTGCGGGAATCGAAAGATTCGGTAGGAGAGCGTTCCTAGCTGCGGCGAAGCTGATCGGTAACGGTCGGTGGAGCGCTAGGAAGTGAATATGCCGGCTTGAGTAACGATTAACCAGGTGAGAATCCTGGTCGCCATATATCCAAGGTTTCCTGGGGAAGGTCATTCCGCCCAGGGTTAGCCGGGTCCTAAGGCAAGGCCGAAAGGCGTAGTCGATGGATATCAGGTTAATATTCCTGAGCCGACATGGGGAACGGATTTCAAAGCTCTGCGGGACTGTCAGATGTCCAGGCCCTTGTGGCCGATGCAGGGGGGCGAAGTTCCTAGAAAAGCCCATGTTTAGCCCGTACCAAAACTGACACAGGTGGATGAGGCGAATAGCCTAAGGCGCGCGAGAGAACGGTCGTGAAGGAACTAGGCAAGTTAACCCCGTAAGTTCGCGATAAGGGGGGCCTACCCGTAAGGGAGGCCGCAGAGAAAAGGGTCTGGGAACTGTTTATCAAAAACACAGCTCTGTGCCAACACGCAAGTGGAAGTATACAGAGTGACGCTTGCCCGATGCCGGAATGTCAAGAGAGTGGGTCAGGGAAACCGAAGCTCGCGATCGAAGCACCGGTGAATGGCGGCCGTAACTATGACGGTCCTAAGGTAGCGAAGTTCCTTGTCGGGTAAGTTCCGACGCGCATGAATAGCGTAATCACTGGACTCCTGTCTCCACGACCGACTCGGTGAAATAGTAGTGGCGGTGAAGATGCCGCCTACCCGCAGCAAGACGGAAAGACCCCGTGGACCTTCACTATAGACTTGTATTGGCCACGAGCATTCACTGCGTAGCATAGGTGGGAGGCTTTGACGTCCGGGTTCCGGCCCGGAAAGAGCCATAGGTGAAATACCACCCTGTGTACGTTTGTGGCCTAACTTCGATTCCCATGAATCTGGGCGAAGGACAGTGCATGTCGGGTAGTTTGACTGGGGCGGTCTCCTCCAAAAAGGTAACGGAGGAGCGCAAAGTTCGGCTCAGCACGGATGGAAACCGTGTGTCGAGTGTAAGAGCACAAGCCGGATTTACTGTGAGACCGACAGGTCGAACAGTCTCGAAAGAGGGCTCTAGTGATCCTGCGATCCCGTGTGGAAGGGTCGTAGCTCATCGGATAAAAGGTACCCCGGGGATAACAGGCTGATCGCGCCCGAGCGTCCATAGCGGCGGCGCGGTTTGGCACCTCGATGTCGGCTCATCACATCCTGGGACTGAAGGCGGCCCCAAGGGTTCGGCTGTTCGCCGATTAAAGTGGTACGCGAGCTGGGTTCAGACCGGCGTGAGCCAGGTCGGTCCCTATCTGTTGTGGGCGTTGCAAGCTTGAGAGGAGTCAACCTTAGTACGAGAGGATTGGGTTGGACGGACCCCTGGTGATCCAGTTGCACTGCTAAGTGCACAGCTGGGTAGCTACGTCTGGCAGGGATAACCGCTGAAAGCATCTAAGCGGGAAGCCCCCCTCGAGATGAGGCTTGCTTGTCGTAAGACGAAAGACCCCTGGTAGACCACCAGGTTGATAGGCCGCGGGTGTACAGTCAGTAATGACTTCAGCCGAGCGGTACTAACGGTCGAAGTTCGGTCACATCAACCAGCCGTCGTGGCTGGTGTTCAACGGCTTGCCGTTGCAACAACGATGGACCTAACGCGCTGCATTGTCGGATTTGTCATCGCTCCGCGATTTGTCGCGTCTCGATGACAAGACAGCTTGCGTCAGGATCGGGCGTCAGCAAGACGCTCGAACATTCAGCGTCTGAATGACGCTCATGTCAAGTTTGTTGCAGATTCGTAGCCGGGCCTTGTGCCCCCTACGTGCTTCGTGACGGTGTTGGCCTGCTGTGGCCAATGCCAGCGAGTTTCGTTCGGACCGGTTTGTCGTGGCGTGTGCCCTTGTGGCCCCCGTCATGATCGATCGGCCCCAAGCTGAAAAGCTTGACGGCCGGTTTGTCGGTGAACATGAGCGCTGGGAAACACCTGTTCCCATCCCGAACACAGCAGTTAAGCCAGCGCTGCCGATGATACTGCACTGCGGGAAAGTAGGTCATCGCCGACTCTTGAGCCCCCAAAGGTAAACCTCTGGGGGCTCTTTTCATTTTTGCCCTCACCGGGCGTGCCGGTCGCGTTCGTGCTTCCCGGGCACCCTTCCCGCATATCCGGTAAACTTGCGTCGTCTCGTCTCGGAGGTGCCCCCTGCTCCCCCGGGCGGCACACGGAGGAACGCCATGGCCAACACCCACGCCAAGCCTAGCACCCCGCGCCTCTACGACGACGACGCCGACCACCTCCTCGCCCCAGAGCACTTCCCCGACCGTGTCTCCCTCCTGCCCGGCGCGGGGGGCAAGCTGGTTGCCGGCGAACGCATCCGCATCATGTGGGGCCAGGACCTGTTGAGGGATTTGCTGGACCGGCGATACCGCGTCGTCGTCTGCGGCGTCAACGACGTTGACAACACCCGTGGCATCATCTCTCAACTGGTTGAACTGATGTTCACCAGCCAGTGGTCCGCCCAGAGCGTCACCAGCTATGCCAAGATGTTCCAGGAGGCGGCCAATGTGCACGCTTCGGGGGATCGGGAGCCCTATGTCCTGAAGTTTGATCTGGACAACTTGCTGATTCTCGGGCTGCTGAGGCCGCGCGGGCGGGATCACTTCACGCTTGAGGATCTGAGCCGCGGATTTCGGACGGTGGCAAAAATGCTTCACGACCGGCCGGAGCGGTTGCCCGCCGCGGCTGTGAGTTTTTTGAACGCGAAGGCCAATCGGCTGCAGGGGCCGGAGGGTCAAGAGCCGACATTTGAGACGGTGCTTCGCACGATGTTCAACTCCGGGTTCCGGGGCGATGTATATACAGCTCCGCACATGTGGCGGGCGAGCAATGTCGGGGTATTCCCGACGTTTCCCTTCCCGGAAGGGGTGGAGCGGATGCGGCACGGCAGTTCCTGAGCCCGGGCGGGGGTCCAGGATGGGGGAAGGGGAGCGGCCGATAAGGTTAGGTTATTCAAGAACTGCGCGGGAACCTTCGCGTACCGATGTTGCGTAACTTTTTCCGGCCAGCGTGGAATGTGTTGGGGGCAGCGTCGCATTGATGGTTGGGGGATCAAGAAAGACGGATGAAGCGTTTCATCGCCGCATTTTTCGTGTTGCAGTTGCTGAAGTTCCTGGTGGGACTCAGCATGCAATGGGGCTGGCTGGGCCAGCCGGGCATCAACGTGTGGGAGCGGGTCCCGATCACGGTGGTCCTCCCGACGGTGGTGGCATGGTTGGTGGCGCTCGCGATGAACCGGGTGCAGCCCCGGCGCGTGTTCGATTCGCGGGTGAAGCAGCCTCTGACGCAGTTCATGTTTGGTGCGATGGCAGGGCTGCTCAACGCGGTGATAGGCGCTCTGTCGACGATGGTGCTCAAGGATCTCACGATGGATCTGTTGGCTCTGGTGATCGCCGCGGCCGCCACGGCCTGTGCGGTGATCGTCTCGATCCCCCGCAAGCGCCCCGGCCGGTGTGTGCAGTGCGGAGCCAACTACGTGCCGGGCGAAACTCGCTGCCTGAACTGCTTCGCGGAGAAGAGCCAGGCCGCGGCTGGCAGCGCTGAGACGCTGGCCGGGTGAGCGGCAGCGGCCAGGGCCGACGCCGCGTGGTACGACCAGCACGACATCCCGCCTTTCTTAGAAACAATGAACCCGTTACTGTGAAGGGGCGAGCGAGGTGAGCGCGGGCCGCCGTGGTGGCGGCGATTCGCGAAGCCGGTCGCGCGCGAGGTGCCAGCCATGAATGATCGAGGAATCAACGAGGTGCCGGCGGCCGAGCTGCTGACGCGAGACCACACACTGCACGGCAGCGTGCTCTACGGGCTTGACGGGCGAGTCATCGAGCTGCAGGCGCGGGCGGTGGGGGTGCTGGATGAGCCGATGCCGTGGCGATCAAAAGGCGTTGTGAAGATTGTGGGGATGGCTCACGGCGCCATCAACGAAGCGCTTGATCGCATTGCTGGCGCTCTCTCCAAGCTGGGAATGACTGAAACACCCGTGCAGGTGCTGATCAACCTCGCCCCCGCCGACCTGCCCAAGGACGGAACGTGGCTGGACTTGCCGCTGGCGGTGATCATGCTGCAGGCGGCCGGAAAGCTGCCCGACCTGCCTGCGGAGTATGAGCAGCGATACGTGCTGGTGGGGGAGCTGGGGTTGCACGGCGAGATTCGGCGGGTGCCGGGGGTGCTGAGCATGGCCTCGGGGGCGGGCAGTGACCGCACGCTGATTGTGCCCAAGGGCAACGAGCGCGAGTGTGCCCTGGTGACGGCGGACCCGACGCGCCAGGGTTGCCGCGTGTGCTCGGTGGAGACGCTGGCCGAGGTGCTGGAGTTCTTCCGGGGTGAGAAGAAGCTCGCCAGCGTGCTGAATCAGGAACTCGCGTTCGAGCCGGTGATCGGCAAGGGCGTGGACTTTGGACGGATCAAGGGTCAGGAGCGGGCGAAGCAGGCGGCGTTGATCTCAGCCGCGGGGGGGCACAATCTGCTGTTGATCGGCCCGCCGGGGGAGGGCAAGAGCTTGCTGGCCTCGGCGATGCCGGGGATTCTGCCGCGGCTGAGCGCGGCGGAGAAAGTAGAGCTGACGCGGATTTATTCGGCGTGCGGGCAGCTCGAGCGCGACGGCATGTGCGTGACGCGCCGCCCCATGCGGCCGGTGCATCACACGGCGAGCAAGCAGGCGATCGTGGGGGGCGGCTCGGGCACGCCGACGCCGGGGGAAGTGACGCTGGCGCATCTGGGCGTGCTCTTTCTGGATGAGCTTGCGGAGTTCGCGCGGCCCACGCTGGAGACGCTGCGACAGCCGATCGAAAACGGCGAAGTGACGATCTCACGCGTGGATGGGACGCTGACGTTTCCGTGCCGGTTTACGCTGATGGCGGCCATGAACCCGTGCCCGTGCGGGTATTACGGCACGCCGCAGTGCCGGTGCAAGACGAGTGAGGTGAAGGCCTATCAGGGGAAGATCAGCGGGCCGATCCTGGACCGGATTGATTTGCAGGTCGAGCTTTCGCGGCTGACGACTGAAGAACGGTTCGCCGAATCGGGCGAAGAGCAGAACCCGAAGCTGCGGGCGCTTGTTGAGGCGGCACGCGAACGGCAGCAGAAGCGGTTCGAGGGGAAGGGCATCCCGCATAATGCCGCCATCCCCGGCGGGCACGTGCGCGACTACTGCAACTTTTCGACGCCCGGCTTTGAGCACTTCAAGAAGACCATCGACGCCAGTACGCTGACGACGCGCAGCATGGATCGCCTGGCCAAGGTCTCCCGCACGGTGGCGGACCTGGCCCAAAGCGAGATGGTGGAGCCGGAGCACCTGGAGACCGCGGCCAGCTTTGTGGTGGGCGGGATGCTGCGCGAGGGGGCGTGAGCAAAGGACGAAGTTCCGAAAAGACGAAGAGACGAGGGCATCAAGACCGGCACGCCCGGGATGAGGCGGAGCCGAATCCCGAGATGTGGCGAAAGCGGGCGATGTCTTGCGCCGCGATGTCCCCGGGGCGATGAGGCGAACTTCAGAGCGTGTTGGCTCCTCGAGCGTTGTTTGCCTCGCCGATCTCGGGATTCGCGTTGCTCATCCCGGGCGTGCGGGAACAGGCCATCGTCTTATGGGTTGTCGGGCAGCAGCACGTCGTCTTCGTCTTCGCTGAAGTAACGCATGTGTGTGTCCAGCGTGTCTTGGGTCACGACAACGCCGTCGCGGGTTTCGGCCGCCCCTTCGCCCCCGAACTCGTTGTGGTGGTAGATGTTGGGGTCGCTCTGATCGTTCACGGTGCGAGTCTTGCTGAAGGCGGCGTGCTGGTCGGTCCACAGCAGGCACATCCCCTCGGCCTTCCAGTTCTTCGAGAAGGTGCGGCCGTGCTCGTAGTCGGCGCGGTCGCCCATGTACACGATCGGCTTCCACACCGCGCGGGGCTTGGCGTCGTTGTCGTAGGAGAAGGAACAGTGGAAGTTCACCCGAGAGATGTCTGAGGGGTCGATGACCACGTTCTCGTCGATCTCGGCCCCGGCCAGGTCCGCGAAGACGGGGCGTCCGTCGACGGTGTCGGTGGTGGCCACCGTGTCCGTGGTGTTGGGATTGATGAACGAGAGGCGCGGCACCTCGTTGACGCTGGCCAGCACGCTCAGCGAGAGAATGGGTTTCTCGTCGTAGTCGTGCAGAACGGGCAGGTGGTCTTTGTAGTCGTTCAGATAGGCCCCGTTGCCGACGCCCATGTCGTGCAGGCGGGCCAAGACGACGGCCTGGCGCCCGGCGGTGCGGGCGTGGCCAAGGGCGGGCAGGAGGATTCCGATGAGCAGCGCGATGGTGGCGATGACGACAAGCAGCTCGATGAGCGTGAACGCGCGCGAGCAGCGCACGCGATGCGTGAGTGACATGAGACCTCCGGTTGTGGAGTTGGCGTGAGTGAAAACCCGGTGTGGAAAAATGGACGCTGGCTCAGGCGTCCGGCGGGCCACGCGCCAGGCAGTGACCGGGCACGGCCACCGAGGTGTCGCACCAGGTGGGAACTTCAACGACGCCGACCAGCGGCATGGGAGCGGGCGCTACCACGAGCGGGGGCAAGCCGTCGCTCTTGTCCATGACGGCCGCTACGCACACGGCGCAGTCGTCGTGACGGACTTGGTCATGGTCGTGACGATGCCAGAGCAAGGCGGAGGCGACGAGTACTTGGGCCGCCAGACAGACCCACGCCAGCCACGCGTGTGAACGATGATGAGAAGTTGGGTGGCGGCGGTGCACGGCGGAAGAATCCAACCCTTCGCTAATGAGAATGCCCTCTCATTATTCCATAGGGAGCAGGGCAAGGCAAGCAAAATGTGAGGGCGAAACAGCACGGACCCGAATCGCCAAATCAGGCTCGGCACGCCTGGGATGAGGCGCCGCGGAATCCCGAGATTGGGCGGGGGCGTGTCGCGTCTCTATATCGCGCTGCAATGTCGCAGGTGCGATTGGGCGAAGCTGAGAGAGCGCCGGGTTTGTCGCTGGCGTGCCGCCTCGTCGATCTCGGGATTCGCGTTGCTCATCTCGGGCGTGCAGGAAGAAGACACCCCTCTCGGAGAGAGGGGCTACCCGCTGCACCCCTCTCGGAGAGAGTGGGTACCCAAACCCTCTCACCAGATGAATCGCATGTCGCCAAAGTCAGGGATGGGGACGCCGTATTCCCGGTAAGGGGCGGGGAAGTAGACGAAGAAGGCTTTGCCAATGAGCAGGTCGCGGTTGACGACACCGACGTTGGGGTCCATGGGGGCCACCCAGGGGCTGGGCTTGTCCCACAGGCGGGCGTCGTAGCTGAGGGGGGAGTTGTCGCCGCAGACGAAGAACTGGTCGGGGGAGAGGTTGCAGGGGGAGGCGGGGTGGGTGCCGCGGGCGGGGAAGCCCTCGTAGATGTGGCGATTGCCGCTGCCGTCGCCGTGGTAGGTGTTGGCCTGATAGTGGATGTCGCGCGAGAGGGCGGTGCGGTAGAGCGTGAAGGCCCCGCCGGAGAACTCGAAGCGGGCTCTGGGGTTGGGATAGGCGGTGCCGCTGGCCAGGAAGCAGGCGGGGTTGGAAGTCACCTGGCTCATGGAGAGGCCGAAGGTGTTGACGATGCGTTCTTCGGGGGTCCAGTTGTACTCACCGTGGGCGATGAGGCGGCCGTCGCTGTAAAGCGACAGCGATTGATCTACGTGCCAGAAGTCGAGGTTCGTGACACGGTCGGGCGACAGCGGGCTGGGCAGTTCGCCCTGGCCGAGTGTCACCCACTCACCCGCCGGGGCGGCGGTGCCGGGTTCGCCTGGAGCAGGGGCCGGGCCGGCCAGCTTGCGCATTCTCAACGTGACTTTGGAGCCGCTGATGTCGGCGCGGAACTCGTGCCCGCGGGATTCAACCACGGCGCTGACGGCAGCGTTGGCGCTCTCGGGGCGGAAGCCGGTAGAGAGACGAAGGTCGGAAACCGGGAAGTTGGCGTTGGGGGGCGTGCCCGCGAACTCGTCGTACGCGTAGTAGTCGGTCACCGGGTGATGCACGGAATCCCACTCAAGCACGGCGGGGCCTTTGCCACCGAAGTGGTAGTTCTGGCGGCCATCAATCTCCCAGGCTTTCGCGTCCTCGCCCCCGGCCGTCCAAGGGGAACGAAACCACGTGCTGCCATCGCGGATGGGGTTGAGCGGGGTGTAGCGGCTGTCGAAGACCAACTGCCACATGGCGAGCTGGGCCCGCTCGGGCTTGCGCTGGCACACCCAGCCGGGGAGGACCCAGGTGTTGGGGGCCTTTTCGTCGCCGGGGGAAGCGTGCCGCGCGAAGATGTCGCCGTCGATGATCGCGATCATGTCGCCGGGGAGGCCGGTAAGTCGCTTGATGAGGTTGATGGTGGGGTCGAGGGGGCTCTTGAAGACAATGACGTCGAAGCGCGCGGGGTCGTAGATGGAGTAGAGATACTTCATCACAAAGATGCGGTCGCCCCAGGCCAGCGGCACCTCGCGCCGGCGCACCAGTTCGCCCGTCATGGGGTCGTGAACTTCGAGAGGTTTTTGCCCGGCGCCCTGAAGCGAGAGGGGCTCGCTGTTGGGCCCGCCGCTGGTGTCGCGGGGGTTGACGTTCCAGCGATAGCCGCTCTGCGGGGCCTGGTTGCGGATGTGGGCGCCGTTGAGGGTGGGGGCCATGGAGCCGGTGGGAATGAGGAAAGCCTCGATGACAAAGCCCCGGAAGACAAAGGCCATGGCGAAGGCGATGGCGATCTGCGTCAGGGTTTCTTTGACGGAGCTCTTGGGGGGGTGTTTGGCGGGCGCTGGCGTCATGTGGAGGGAGGGTATTCCGGGTGGGGGATAGGTCGGGGCCGGGGGGCTTCCTTGCATGGTCATGATGTGACGTGGGTGTCGGCGAGGCTGCAAGCTGCCGCCGACCGCCCTTGCCGCTTCTTAGTTGTCGCCGCCAACCTTGCTTGCCGCCTCG
>JBAZUW010000073.1:9355-15123 GCA_041661205.1 Phycisphaerales bacterium | reverse complement strand
CCGAGCGATCATTGGAAATCCCGACGATGAACTGCCCGTTGCCGCTGACGGCGCAAGCTTCGTTGTAGTTATCGCTGGTTCCCAACAGATTCGGAAGAACCTGAATCCCACCCGCCTGCGTCCACTTGAAAGCTTGCAGCCCACCGCCGCGGCCGTACCCCACCACCGTTGATCCATCGCGGCTTATGGCGTTGATGAAGCTGTCGCCCAAGTTGCGGTTTGGGTCCAATATTGTGGGCGTGCCTTCAGAATCCCAGGTTGTGGCGAAGTACGCGGGCGGCAAGCCCTGCGGCCGATTAATCTGAACTTGGCCCCCGACAAAGGATCCATCGTTGTTGGCTGACGAAGTAGACGCACCGACGTAGCCGACTGGTGGGGGAAGCGTCTGTAATCCCCCCGCCTGACTCCAGCGGTACCCGCCCCCAACTCCTGCGCCAACCACGACCTGGCCATTGCCGGAGATGCCCAAGCCTGAGTAGAGAGAAGGCACCCCAAGATCCGAAAGCCTTCTCACTCCCTCAGGCCTCGACCAAATAAACGCCTGCGCAAACCCGACCGCTCCAGAATTCTGACCGGCGGCATGCAATCCGTCCGCAGAAAGGCCGCGAATTGATGTGAAAGGGGTCGCCGGCGCTCCCACGATGAGATCAAACGACTGAGCCGAAGCCGGGCTGTTGAACACCCCGACGACGCCCGAGAACGCCGCGAGGAGGAGGAGGGAGGCCGATTTGGATAGTTGAGTCTTCATGCTGACAACATGCATCAGGAACCGGGGAAAACCAGCAAACCGAACGGAAAATCCGGACTATTCGCTCCGGCGGGGGCCGCGGGGAGGTCCGGCAATGTGCGTGTACGAACGGATAGCGAACCTGAAGGTCAGGCGGGGTTGTGGCTTGGGGGTGGGAGGTGGTGAAGGGGAGTAGCCGCGGGTGGCCGCCGGGCGGCGAGCGGTGCTGGTGAGAGGTATACCAGTTCACGGTTGCGGACGCAAGGGGTGAACCGCGGAAAGCAAGAAAACTTGGAAGAACGATTGCGTGTTGCGAACCCCGTGAGCGCGATCAAAATACACCACATTCAGAAGAATGGGCTTGCGTGGCGGTGAAGCGAAGCGATGTCAAGGACTTAGAGCCTTGGAAGCGGGTCCTGATGGGCAAACAGCCTCGGCGTGTGCGGAACAGCGCGGTGGCTTGCGAAATGTGGCAGTGTGACTCTGGTGACAAAAGTGTGGATGTGGATAAGTCATGTTCTCGCGATCAAGCACTGTTCTGATTGAGAGATGCGAGGTGGTGTCCGACCCGGGATGGGCGGGAGGGTTGGCGAGAGTGATGTGATGAGCGCTGAAAAAGCGGGATTGGGATCAGGGTGTGGGGAATGCGGCCGCGAGGAGGGGCAGGTGGACGGGAGAGGCGAGGTTGCGTGCAAGTAGCGCGATGTTTATGGGCGCGGGGATATGGATAGGGCCGGCGGTACGGAATGGGTGCCGTGTGCGACGTGTGGACGCGGGTGCGGAAGAGCGGGGGTGGCGTGGGCGTGCCGCCGGGCTGGGAGGGTGAGGTCGTCGGCCCTGTTAGTTATGATCGCTAGCGATTGGGAGATTCGGGAAAAAAAAGTGCAAAAAAAACTCAAACCCACCACTTGACTTATTCTGGTCGGCATATAATTCCTCGGTAGAAGTTCCTTTGTCGCCTCGCGCGGGGCGGCCGGCCGGTTGGATGGTCTTGGTTGACGAGGATTAATAAGAACACCACCTCTTTCTCCAAATCGTGATTCTGACCTCTTGGTGATCGCGCGGCTCCTCGCCATTGGCGTAGAGCGAGCGCTGGATCGATCGGGAGTGGAGTCGCCTCCAAATCAGCATGCGGATCGCGGCGCTCTGGCGCTTGACGGTGCGGCATGTGCAGACCTTGATCACCTCGACGCGTTCGTTTCGGGCGCGGGGAGGTGTGTGTGATCAACGTCCATGCAGAAGTGCGGCGGCTGATGGGGTTGACCGTGGCCCAACTGCGGGCTGAGTTCGAACTGGTCTCGGGCGAGCCGACCAACTCGAACAACAAGACATTCCTCATAAAGAGGATTGCCTGGCGTCTCCAGGCCGCCGAGCACGGGGGCCTGAGTGATCGCGCCCGTGCGCGGGCGGCGGAGTTGGCGCGAGAGCAAGATTTGCGTGTTCGACCTCGCCCAGATGTGCACGCGGCGTTTGCCGAGATGAAGCCCAACGCGGCGACGCGGAACACGCTCCCGCCGGTGGGCACCATCCTCACTCGAGTGTTCAAAGGACGACGCGTGGAAGTTCAGGTACTCGCGGGCGGGGAGTTCGAATACCAGGGTCAGACTTACGGCTCATTGAGCGCTGTGGCGAAGGCGGTTACGGGTTCGGCCTGGAACGGTCGACTCTTCTTCGAATTGAGCAGCCGCGGAGGTGCCGCGTGAGCCCAACGCCACCACCAAAGAGATGCGCGATTTACGCGCGCAAGTCTTCTGACGAGGGACTTGAGCAGGCGTTCAACAGCCTGGCTGCCCAGCGTGAGAGCGCCGAGGCGCTCATTCACAGTCGCAAATCCGAAGCGTGGATCGCGTTGCCCGAAGTGTTCGAGGACGGCGGCTTCTCCGGTGGCAATATCGAGCGACCGGCGTTGAAGCGACTGCTGGAACGAGTGGATGCGGGTGATGTGGACGCGATTGTGCTATATCGACTTGACCGCCTCACCCGGTCTATCGCTGACTTTGGCAAGTTGATGAAGGCGCTGGAAGCCAAGGGCGTCGGTCTCGTTTCCGTCAGCGAGTCACTCGACACCACCAGCGCGTCCGGCAGGTTGATGTTGCACCTGCTGCTCTCGTTCGCGCAGTACGAACGCGAGCTTGCCAGCGACCGCACCCGCGACAAAATCGCGTCATCTAGGAGGAAGGGACTGTGGACGGGCGGTCGGCCCATTCTCGTTTATGACTTCGCCGGCTGCAAACTCGCCGTGAACGAGGCCGAGGCCGCGCTGGTGCGGCAGATCTTCGCGCGGTACATCGAGCTGCGCTCGTTGAGCGCGGTGGTAAAGGAACTTCGTCGCGACGGCATCACCACGAAGTTATGGACGACCCGCGCAGATCACTCCGTTGGTGGAGCCGTGATCCAGAAGAGCTTACTGAGCGGCATGCTCTCCAATCCCCTCTATGTTGGCAAAGTGCCTCATAAGGGCAAGCTGTTCGACGGCCAGCATGAAGCGATCGTCGATGCCGCGGTTTTCGCACGCGTCCAGGAAATCTTGGCCGAGAACACGCGATGTGGCGCGAGCCTGACGCGGAACACGTACGGGGGGCTGCTTAAGGGGATGCTGACCTGCGGGTGCTGCCGCGTGCCGATGGTGCACACCAGCACCAGAAGCAAATCCGGCGTGGTGCATCGCTACTACGTGTGCCGTGAACGCCAGATGAATGGCCGCAGCAAATGTCCGACGGGACTCGTGCCTGCGGGTCAGGTCGAGGAGTTCGTCGTGTCGAAAGTGAAAACGGTCTTCGCACGCCCTGAGATGGTCACAGTGGTCTTCGACATGCTGCGGGCCAAGCATGAGGAGCGTCAACGTGACCTGCAGGCAAGGCGATTGCTGCACATGAAGGACATTGAATCCGCAAATCGAGTTCTGCGTCAAGGCGGCAACTTGGCCGCCACGCAGCGGCTTTCGCGAGCGACGGAGCAACTCCGGTTGTTGGAGATCGAGCTGTCGGCGCTGAACGAAAACTCCGTGACGAGGGCGAAGGTGGCGGCGGCGCTGGCGGCGTTTGACCCGGTGTGGATTGGCCTGTCGCCCAGCGATCGCGCAAAGCTGTTGTCGCTGGTGGTGGAGCGAGTGGTTCTTGAAGATGGCAAGGTGGTCATCACGCAACGCGAGACGCCCGTCGCAAACTCAGAAGAGGCAGCGTGACCATGGAGATGTCGTACGAAGTCCATTTCGTTCGTCGTGACCGCGGCCGCGTCGACCTCGTCGAAGGCGTTGCCCCCGTGGTTGCCCCACGGGCCCGCGTGCCGGCCCGTATCGCGCGGCTGGTCGCCTTGGCCCATTACGTCGAGGGCTTGGTTCGGGCGGGCACGGTGCGCGACTACGCGGACGTGGCGTCGCTCGCCGGGATCACGCGGGCGCGGATGAGCCAGATCACGAGTCTGTTGAATCTCGCGCCAGACATTCAAGCTGAATTGCTGGAGATGGTCAAGCCCGAGCGCGGGCGTGAAATTACTGGCGAAACCCAACTCCGCCTTGTCGTGCGCGAGTTGGATTGGAACATCCAACGTAAAATGTTCCGCGCGTTGATGGTGTCGGTAGCGCAGTAAAGCACTGCAGAAAGGTGAGTAAATAACCTATCGGAGTTCTGATCCGGGCCACCCACGAACGGTGGCGACATGTGACGTAGCGATGGTACCAGCCCAGCTGCGCGAGCGACCATGCTGGCTCTGCTGGAAATACGTTCCAAATCCAGATGGGAAGCCGAGGAAGGTCCCTCTAGACCCAAAGTCCGGCGGAGAGGCCAGCTCGACTGATCCTCGAACCTGGGGGTCGATCGACGAAGCGCTCACGGCGTACACGCGGGACACCACGCTCAGTGGCATCGGGTTCACGGTCTCGGGCGAGGGCCTGGTGGGCATCGACCTCGATGACTGCGTTGATGCCGAAGGGCAGCCCAACGAAAGAGCCGCAGCGCTGATCCGCGAGTTCAGCTCATACACCGAGCGCACACCCAGCGGCAAGGGCTTCCGCATCCTCATCGAGGGCACAAAACCCAAAGGTGCTGGTTGCAGAAAAAACAGTGTCGTCGGTGGCGGCGGCATCGAAATCTATGAGCGTGGGCGGTACTTCACCTTCACAGGCGACCGGACTGATGGAACCCCCGCCACCATCGAGGCCAGGCAAGAAGCGCTCGACGAACTCTGCGCCAAGCTGTGGCCGCCACCACCAGCACGACCCGCCACGACTCCAAGTGCCTACGTGGCAGTCGCTGATGACCGCACTCTGTTAGACAAGGCTCGCCAGGCCAAGAATGGAGCGAAGTTTGTGGCGCTCTTTGACTGTGGCAACACAGGTGGTCGTGGGGGTGATGACAGCGCCGCGGACCTGGCGCTGTGCAACCTGTTGTCGTTCTGGTGTCGTGGCGATGATGCCAGGATCGACAGGCTCTTCCGCCAGTCGGCGTTGATGCGGCCGAAATGGGATGAACCGCGCGGTGACCGCACCTACGGCGCGATGACGGTCGACAAGGCGATCGCCGAAAGCTCGCGCACGTTTGGTAGTTCGCAGAAGTCGGGCACCATCCATGCGGGGGGCGTCACCAAACCGGATGGGGATGAAATTCCGCTGGGCAGTAATCCGGGCCAGCGCGATCCGGAGACCGGCAGGTTGATCCTTTCGCAGAAGCGGACGCTTCCCACCGCGGAGGTGTTTGTCCGCCAGCACTGACCTGCCCCCCAAGAACCAGTCCAGTCGCCGAGTTAGTCTTTGGCGGTTTGGGCGCATTCAGGGGGCACGAAGATGGGGAACACGGGCAAGCGGTACACGGCGGAGCAGATCGTCAACAAGCTGCGTGAAGCGGAGGTCGAGCTGTCCAAGGGACAGACGATTCCGGTGGTGGCCAAGAAGCTTGGGATCACGGACCAGACGTACTACCGCTGGCGTCGTGAGTACGGAGGCCTGAAGGTGGACCAGGCCCGGCGGATGAAGGAACTGGAGCAGGAGAACGCGCGGCTCAAGCGTCTGGTGGCGGACCAGGCGCTGGACAACGCGATCCTGCGG
>JBAZUW010000073.1:0-9345 GCA_041661205.1 Phycisphaerales bacterium | reverse complement strand
AACTTCTGAGCCCGACGCGTCGGCGTGAACTGGTCGAGCATGCGATGCGCGATCTTGGGATCTCCGAGCGTCGGGCCTGCCGTGTGCTGGGTCAGACGCGGGCGACGCAGCGGTACGCGCCGCAGCCGCGGTCGGACGAGGCGCCGCTGACGGCGCGGATCGTGGAACTGGCGAGTGTCTACGGGCGGTATGGCTACCGGAGGGTCACGGCGATGCTGCGGCACGAAGCATGGAATGTGAACCACAAACGAGTGGAGCGGATCTGGCGGCGGTGCGGGCTGAGAGTGCCCAAACGCCAGCCCAAACGCGGGCGGCTGTGGTTCAACGACGGCTCGTGCGTGCGGCTGAGGCCGATGCACAGGGACCATGTGTGGGCCTATGACTTTGTGACCGGGCGGACGCACGATGGCCGGGCGTTCAAGATGCTGACGCTGGTGGACGAGTTCACGCGGGAATGCCTGTCGATGGACGTGGCCCGGACGATCAGGAGCGACGACGTGCTGGAGCGACTGGCGTGGCTGATGGTGACCCGCGGCGTGCCGGGGCATATCCGCTCGGACAACGGCCCGGAGTTCACGGCGGGCGTGGTGCGGGAATGGCTGGGCAAAGTCGGTGTGAGGACGCTGTTTATCGAGCCGGGCAGCCCGTGGGAGAACGGGTACGTGGAGAGCTTCAACGGCAAGCTGCGTGACGAGCTGCTCAACGGCGAGATCTTCTACACGCTCAACGAGGCCAAGGTGCTCATCGAGATGTGGCGGAAGCACTACAACACGACGCGGCCGCACAGCTCGCTGGGCTACCGGCCCCCGGCACCCGCGGCGTTCGTCGCGGCGTCCGGTGCAGAGCCGGTCTTCGCTCCGCTCCGCCCGGCTCTGCACCGGGGTGGGAGCATCCCTAAACTAACACTGTCGGTGGCATAAATCGTGGGGGCAGGTCAATCCGCCAGCGCTTGCGCCGACGCGTATCTCGATGCAGGGGTCTTGTGCAGGCACGTAAGACAGATGACTTCGAGGTCGCGAGGGATGCGGCCATTGAGAAGCCTCGGGGGAGCGGGGTCATCACTGAGCAGTTGACGTTCCGTTTCGGCGGCAGAGTCGCCGCGGAACGGAGGCCGCCCCGTGAGCATCTCGTAGAGCACGGCGCCGAGCGAGTAAATGTCGGCGGAAGGGCCGATCGTGCCTTGCCGAGCGATGGCCTGCTCCGGTGACATGTAGCTCGGGGTTCCCAATCTTGTCCCACCCAGGGTCAGGTCCTCGCCGTCGCCGATGTTGCGGGCGAGGCCGAAGTCTGAGACCTTTGGTACCCCGTCGGCGGTCAGAAGAATGTTGGCTGGCTTTAGATCACGGTGAATGATGCCGCCGTCATGCGCAACCTGAACGGCATCGGCCAGTAGCGCGACCATCGACGCGGCCAGCCGCGCGGGCTGGGGCGCGCCGCCCAGCTTCTGTGCCAGACTCCCGCCCTCGAGGTATTCCATCGTGAAGTACGGGTGTCCATCCAGCTCGCCGATGTCGTGCACCTGCACGATGTTCGGGTGCCTGAGTCCGGCGATCGCCTGTGCTTCTCGCGTGAAGCGGGTGAGTTCGGTGGGGGAAGCGAAGCCGCCCGCAAGCAGCATTTTGACCGCTACAACGCGGTTGAGTTTGAGATGATGCGCTTTGTACACCACGCCCATCCCGCCGTAGCCGAGCACGCCGAGGACCGAATAGCCCGGCAAGACGGGGAGCGGCGACTCACTCGAAGCGAGGTCTGAAGGTCCATCACGTGGGGCAGGGCGTTTGACCGGGAAGACGGCCGCGACTTCGGCTTCAAGCGAGCGCACCCGGCTCAAGGCGGCGAGAACTGCGGGCAAGAGCTCCGGATCTCCACGACACACCTCCTCCGGGGGGCGCCCGGAGTCGATGACTTCTTCAAGCAGCGCCATTACCCGGGGGTCATATGCCATGACTGGGGGTCGCTAAGAGGTCAATGTCGCACAGAATAGGAAAGCGAAGTGTTTCAATAAGGTCAGTCCCCTATGAGCCCCTCTTGCGCGCGCGAGTCGCGTTCGGGTGGGCGAAGGTCTTGGAGCATGTCCGTCAGTAGAATGAGGGAGCGGCTCAGCCGCCTCTGCATGGTCCGCTCGGCCGTGCCCGTAATCTCCGCGGCTTCCAAATGAGTCATCCCTTGAATCCGTACAAGCTCGAAGGCCTCTCTTTCGTCTTCCGGCAGGCTCTCGATGGCCTGCAGCATGCGACGAGTGTTGGAGCTGAGGCCCGACTCGCTGTCCTCCGGCGCTGGCACCACGTCAGCACGAAACTCAACCATGCGCGAGCGTTCATCCAAGCGCCTGGCGAGGTCATTGAGCTCCCAGCGGATGTGCTGATTGGCCAACCCAAAGAATCGCCGCACGGTTGGGGGGCGAGCTTCCCTCATGGCCTTGAGCAATCTCTCGACGAGGCCGCTGAGCAACTCATCGGGTTGGAGGTTGAGCGGGGGACGCGTCAATCGCGGATAGTCGCGAAAAAGCATGGAGACACACAGCAGGTGCAGGCGACCTACTGCACGCGACAGCAGCTCTCGCACGACCGGCTCAGCGGGAGAATCACCGTTGAGCTGATCGAGGTACTGCTGAACCACGGCGGTGGTGTGCTCGCCCATGGGTACGCAGTGTACCACTGTTCTCACTCGGCTCAAATAGTGGCGCGATTGAAATCGGTCAAACGGCCGCCCGTTAGCTCTACTCGGGCCAGGCGTATTTCGGACAGTGGGCACTCGAAACACCGTAATGCCTCCTTGGAAAAATGCGACAGGAAGGTAGTGAATTCCTGCTGGGCGTTGGGTGGGTCGTGTTTGGATGAAGGGAGACAAACTCGGGTGATCGGTTGTTCGAGCGACGCGCGGGCGCGGCCTTGGAAAACACGTTCTGGGAAGAGCCACCCCAGCGTCGCAATCACCGGCGTGGTTGCGACTCATGGAGGTGCTTCTACATGAATGGGCGTCGAAGGCCGCCAAGTTCGACATAGCCGCGCGTGGCAGCACTTTCGGGGAGGACAAAGGGATTGGGCGGTGAGGGGCTCCGCGCCTTGGAGGTGGAAGTCGGGCAGCCACTTCAACCGGATTGAATCACGGAGTGATCAGTTGGGTGCCGTGGTCAGTTCTTTGAATCCACCAGGGCCTTGGTGCGAGAGATCGCGAACCTGAGATCGGCGCCGGGAGAGAATCGCGTGAGGACAAGCTCCGCCAGCTGTTTCAGAGCGTCGCGGGCCGTGTCAGTCGTGTTTTCATACTTCGCCGCTGCCGGTGCCCCCTGCGTCCCATACCAGCTTTCTTGAAAGTCGAAGATCACTTGGGCAAGATCGAGGGCGACCGCTTCGGGGATGTCGTGATCGAGAAGTGCCGCGGCCCAGGCCAGCACCGCCTCGTCGGCTCGCACCTCCACCACGTACTGCCGATCCCAGAACTGCTTGCGAGCGGGCTCAAAACGAGGGTCCAGCCAGCGCTGGGTTAGTAAAGTCATCGCCGCGGGCGAGCCGTTGTGCAGGCACGCGCGGATGACCGTGATCGTGTGAATGCCCTCGGGCGTACATTCGTGCTCCCAGAGTTTGACCACGTTTTGAGCCGGCGGCCGCAGGACATCGGTCGCCTCGATGAGCAGGTTTTCGCGGCGCCACTGCGACAGGTACATGTCGTCGCTGGCGAGGCCCGCAAGTGTGGCCCGAGCGGCCGCGAAATCACTGTCGTGCAGAGCAGTGATGATGCGGGCCAAGCCCATGCTGCGACCTCCGCCTCGAAGAGCTGCGGGCGGGTCGAGCCGGTTTAGGAACTCAGCATCGCCAAGTGCGGCCCGCAACGGGGCGTGTGCTGCTTCGTCCTTGTCCAGCGCCAGCTCCACCCCCGCGCGGCGCAAGAGCGCGGGCGATGCTTCGGGATCGAGAAGAATAGTTGGTGCGTCGGTGGTCATGGTGGATCAGTGGTGTGAGAAAAGCGGGGAGAGCGCCACGGCGCGGGCTTGCAGTAAGTCGAAGTCTTGCGCTTCGTAGGTCGTAGCGTTACCGTGCATCAGATTTTCGCGGGGCGGATACATCAGGCGATCGTCCGACCCTCCGCCGTGAGCGTTGACGCGGTGACGCAGGCCGAGGGCGTGCCCGAATTCGTGCGCGATGGTGCCGCCGAAGTCCATGGCGGTGGCGTTGTTCTGAGTCACGTACATTGCAAAAAGCCCGGGCCGGCGTTGCTGCGTGGCGGGGGTGAACAACCGCATGATGTTGGTCCTGGCTGCCTCGTGGGGCGGAATGCCCGAGGGCGCGATGAACGACGAACTCGGCGTGCCCGAATCTTCGACCTGAGTGGCCGACGGACCTTCCCAGTCCGTGGTGTAACCCAGGTTGCTGTCTGCGTCGTTGATGATGTACGCGAAGTTGAAGACAAAGGGTCGCGAGTTCTTCAGGGTGCAGGAAGCGGTGGTGGAGGGGGCGTTGACAACCTCCGGCGCGGGAAGTTGCAAGCGAAACACTCCCGGGGTGCCCGTGGGCACCGCATTATCCGTGACCGATGTATCTTGGTCCATCTGCAGGATCAGCCCAAGCTGGATGAGAAACCGGTTGGCGATGTTGATGTGTGCGAGAATCTCGGTCGGCGTCGAAGCCGGTGTGGTGGACGGCGTTCCCGCGTGGCACAGTTGCACCCGGCAGGGAATGACCTTCAGTGGCCGCACCAGCAGGCGGTACGGCGCGACCATCGCGCCGCGATAGCGTAGCTCCAATCCCACCTCGCCCGTGGCCACGCCGCGTACGCGCACGTGCGGCCCCGTGTTGCCCCCGACAAACTCAACTCGGGCATTCCCGGCGAGTGATCGCTGCGACCATACAAGATCGGCCGGCAACAGCGTGCGGGGTCGCATGTAGGTAACCCGAATCGTCGACGCATCACCGGCAAATGAACGCTGCGCGGCCGACACAATCGGAACGACGGGTGGATTCTGGATGATCCGTGGGTCACCGGGCAAATCACTGTCGTATACGCCCATGCTCCAATACCGGGCCCGGCCGGAGCCGGGGGTGTACACCTGCTCGGGTGGCTGCTGCAGCGCGGGCACGGGCAACACCGGGTGAATCTCCACCCGCATCGGCGCGGGCGGTGCCCCGACCGTGTTCAAAATCGTCCCCTCCGCCGAGTCGCGCGCGAAGGCCAGTCGATCGGTCGGGTCGTCCTCGCGGATGCCTTCGCCCAGTCGGTCAATCAGCCACGTCACGCCCCAGTTAGAGTTCGCGTCTCGGTATTCGCCTTCGAAGAACGGCCACTGGATGACCCGCTCGATCCAGCCAATCGAGCGACGCGACGTAAGCCCGTGCACCAGGTCCACCTGAACGCGAACGCGGAAGGACGAGCGACCGGCCACGTCAACGCTGCGTTGCACCGGCGGGCTGAGCACGAAGCGGCGGTTGTCAGGAACAACGATGTCCAACTCCACCTGCGGCACCGCTTCGCCATCAATGGTGAGTGTATAGCAAATCGTGTCGCCCACGATGCTTGCCGCCGGGAGCAGGGAGTTGAACTCAGTAAGAACGACGTCGACCAGGGGCATGACTGCTTACGCGCCGTGCGTCTCCTTGAGGGCGTCCCGAGTGCGGCTGTCGGCACGGCCATTCTTTTCAATTCCCTTGACGTGCTGAAACCCCTCGAGTGCCGTGGCGAGGGACGCCTGGTTGGTTGGGTCGGCCGCGTCAAAGCCCAGGTTTCGCAGACGCTGCGCCACGCCGGTCGAAGAGTCCTCCGGGTCGAGCGCGCCCAGGTCAAACACCATCACCCGCTCGGCTCCGCCCCCGGGGTCCACCGTCAGGCGCCCGGACCGTGCGCCGGGTGAAATCCAGGCTTCGACTAACCCGTGGTCGTCGGTGGTGCCGGTGGTCAGCTCGCCCCCGACCGCCAGGACCCAGTGCTTATTGGCCAGCGGCTCGCGCGACCAGCGCGTGGGTGCTTCCGGCTCGCGGATCGTGACTTCGGTGCCGTTATTCTGGGTTTGCACGTCGGTGCTCACAGTCTCGGGCGAAGGCCGCAGCACGGTGACGCAGATGCGCAGCTTGGCCGGCACCCCCTCTCGCTTGAACCGGTGGCGGCGAGCAGTTTGGCAATCCTCCGTGCGAGGAACCAATGGCGGCACGGTCACGCGATCGCCCGGCAGCAGGATGTGCCCGTCACCACGTGCAGTGCGCAGAGCTTCGTTGTTCGGGTGCTCCCAGAGTGTCTTCCAGAAAAATCCATGCTCGTACGCGATGGACGAGATGCAATCTCCCGACGCCACCTCATAACTTCCGGTTCCTACCGGGTCGTCCTTCAGGAGCGGATCGCTGGAACTGGTGGGTGGTTCGGACATCGGGGGAGCATACCAGAGGTGATTCTCAGCCTGTTGAGCGACGCCTATTGCTGCAACTCTCGAACAAAGGTCTGAAGTCACCTTCCGGACTTTGATATGGGCGGAGAATGCCGTGTGATTCCCCAGATGGCAGCAACCCCGGGCATCAACGTGCTCGGAAAAGCCCAAGCTTGGTAGTATCGAGACGTGTGGGACGCCAACGTCGGCCGGTGAGCGCTGGCGCTGCGTCCTTCAGAAGCTGCACTGCAGCCCGAGCGTACCAATGACCTCTGTGTCTTCTCCTTTGTTGAAGGCTTTGGTGTGGTCGCCCAGGAAGAGAGCCGAGACGCCCGCATTGAGCGTCCATGCGCCGAAGCGGCCGGGCTCGCCAAGCGGGAGCGACGCTTTCGCGCCGACCTGAGCGAAGCCAAAGGTGTCGTCATTCCCGCCCGCATCTTGGTAGTAGTTCGACAGGCTGAGGCCGACCGAGGCGGGGAACGTGAGCGTGACCTGCGACTCTCCTATGTCGAACGAGCAGCCGGGCGCAATGCCAATCTCCAGGTAAACGCCGTTGTCGAGGTCGGGACTATCGGAGCCGTTCGAGCCGGTCTCAAGTGCGAGCGTCGCGTATGGCTTGAGCGCCCACTGCTTCAGCCATTCCGAGTCGTCGAGCGCGAGCGTGAAGCCGAGTTCCTGCACGGTCTGGAATGCATCGCTGGGGCTGGTGAGGAACGTGTAGGAGGTGGTGAGAGAGAGATTGCCGCGTGTAAGGGTGAAGCCTCCGTACAGGTCTGACTCGTACCAGTCTTCGATGAAATCGCTTGTCTGTGTGCCGGAGTTGGGGCCGAAGCTGTTCCATGTGCCGAGAAATCCGTCGAGCCTAAAGTCGTCATCGTCTACGAGGCGCGTGGTGAGGCGTGCCGCGGGCTGGACGAGCAGGCCTCTGTCCTGCTGCCGAATGCCGCGGTAGAAGTAGGCGTTGGTGAAGTCGAGGTTGAGTTGAACGCTCAGCGATGATGTCCCGGACGAGGGTGCGTCTGCGTTCGCTTCTGCCGGCTGGCCAGAGGGAGCAGACGGGTCAATGCCGGTGGGCTTGACGGCGGGCGATTGGGCGGCGTTGACGCCTGTGGTGACGCCGACGGCCGCGATTGCGGCAAGGACATGAAGGCGCGGAAGGTGCGATCGAGGCTTCAGACGTGCGGCTGCGGGCCGTCGGCGCGCCCGCCTGGCGAGGCCCTCCGCCCGTCCCGCTTGCCAGTCGCGAATGAACATCCAAGCGAGGCAGCCGTCGGCGGCTACTCCCGCACTCACGAGAACCACTGCTGTGCACCATGCCGTAGCGTCGCTCATGACGTGATCTCCAACCTATGTGCCGTGGGTTGAGGCGCAGACGAGCGCGTAAAGCCTGGCACGACGAGACGAGTGTGGAGGGCGGCGCAGCGATGTCGCTCAAGACAGCATCAAGGGGTGTCGTGAAGGCATCAAGGTCGCGTCAAGGTGAGCCGGGGGGGGCTGCCGCCAGAACGGATCAAAATCACTGCCTTTATGTCGCCTTTATGCGGACGGGCACGCCCTTTATGGTCTGCTGAGAGACAACGACCTCACGCGGGGCGATGCTCATGGCGTGATCGAAGCGAGTCACCGGTTCCTCACTTGTCCGCGGACTACCCCATGAACGACTTCATTCCTATCGCGGTGTTTCTCGGCTGCGTGATCGCCACCCTTGGGCTCGTACGCGTGTGCGAGTGGCTGCGGCCAGCCTCACGCACGCAGCATCACGAATCTTCGGGCCCACGCGGCGCGTTGCCCCGGCAGGAGGAAAGAAGATGACGCACCAAGCGGTTATCTACGCAATCGCGGCGGTCGTCGCCGTCGCGTTGCTGCTCTATCTGTTGGTCGCACTGCTCAAGCCGGAGTGGTTCCAATGAACATTATTGCGTCAACTGTGGTGCCGGCCGCGACGCTGGGCGCGATCAGCCGCTCGGGCGTGCTGCAACTGGCGCTCTATCTTGCGGTGCTGCTCGCGCTTGTGAAGCCGCTGGGCTGGTTCATGGCCCGCGTGCTGCAGGGCAAGGCGGGCGAAGCGCCGCTGGGGCTCGGCGGCGCGTTGGGCTGGCTGGAGCGGGGCATCTACGCCCTCTGCGGCGTCCGCACTGATGCGGAGCACCGACCCATCGAGACTGGTTGGAAGCCTTACGCGGTTGGCATCCTGGTCTTCAACGCGATCGGCTTCGTCGCCGTGTATGCGCTGCAGCGGTTGCAGCACGTGCTGCCCGCAAACCCCGCGGGGCTGGGAGAGGTCGAGCCCAAGTCTGCGTTCAACACGGCGATCTCGTTTGTGACCAACACCAACTGGCAGGGGTACGGGGGTGAGACGACGATGTCGTACCTGACGCAGATGTTGGGCTTGGGAGTGCAGAACTTCCTGAGTGCCGCGACGGGAATCGCGGTGCTGGCGGCGTTGATCCGCGGGCTGGCGCACAGATCTTCTTCGACGATTGGCAACTGCTGGGCGGATCTGACGCGCGTCACGGTGTACATCCTGATGCCAATGAGCGCGGTGCTCGCGGTCGCGTTTGTAAGCCAGGGTGTGGTGCAGACCTTTCGCGGCCCGCAGGAGGTTGGGTTGACTGTCCCGCTGACGATGGCCGATGGCAAGGTGATGACGGTACAGAGCATCGCTTTGGGTCCGGTCGCTTCACAGATCGCCATCAAACAGCTGGGCACGAACGGTGGCGGATTCTTCAATGTGAACTCTGCACACCCGCTGGAAAATCCGACGGCCCTCTCGAACTTTTTGCGGGTGGTGGCCATCCTGCTGATTCCGGCCGCGCTTTGCTGGACCTTTGGTGAGATGGTGCGCGACCGCCGTCAGGGGTGGGCCGTACTGGCCGCGATGTTGGTGATCTTCGTGCCACTGCTGGCGGCGACGTACGCCTTTGAGGCGCGGGGCAACCCCGCGATCGCGGCGCTCGGCGTGAGCACCACCGGGGGTGAAGGCCAGCTGGGTG
>JBAZUW010000072.1:0-15176 GCA_041661205.1 Phycisphaerales bacterium | reverse complement strand
TCCGCGCCACTATGGGCCCCCAGCATCGGGCTCGCCGTGTTAAACGCCATCAACGTGAAGACAAACGCCGCGGCCAGCGAGGCAACGGTGATCCACGCGGGCAGCTTGCTCTTGACATTGAACGCGGCACACAGGGCGCACAACACAAAGCTCACCAGCGGCAACAGCACGATCATGGTCAGCGGCCAATGCGACGCCCACGCCGCACCCCCTTCGGAGGCCAACGCCGCGAATGGTCCGGTCGCGAGCATGTTCTGCAGATTCACCACGCCACGTCCTTCTCTTCCGGGTACCCCCTCTCTCCGAGAGGGGTCCGGTCTTACCCCTTCATATCCTGCCACGCCTCCGCATCCAAACTCTCGCGCCGCCGGAAGAGCAGCACCACCAGCGCCAACGCCATCGCGGCCTCAGCCGCCGCCACCGTCAGCACGAAAATCACAAACGTCTGCCCGTTGAAGTTCATGTGGTAACGCCCGAACGCCACCAGCGCCAGGCCCGCCGCCTGAAACATCAACTCGGTACACAGGAACATGATGATCAGGTTCCGCCGGGTCAGAAACCCGATCAGCCCGAGGGTGAACAGAATCGCCGACACCACCAGGTAATGGCCCAGCGTCGCTCCGCCCATCGCCGCCGGCAGGCCGGCTTGTGCCAGGGTCATCACGAGGCACCTCCGGAGTTGTCACCTAACCGCATGGCCTGCAAGCGCTTGGCTTCTTCGTCGATCTGCACCTGCTTGCGGCTCAGCACCACCGCCCCCAGCATCGCCATGAGCAAAATCACACCGGCAATCTCAATCGTCCCCGGGTGATCCCGCAGCAGGTTGAACCCCACCCGCTCGACGTTCGTCACTTCCAAGTCGCTGGGCCAATCGGACTTCGCGATCACTCGCTCGCCCTGGCCACCCGTCACCTTGACGCCAGCCTCGGTGATGATCGCGTGCTTGTTGCTGTCCAGCACCACGTGCTCGCCGCTCTTGAGCAGCCCATGGCTTGCAAAGTTCTGTTCAATCAGCCGCGGCATGTCCGCCAGCAGCGTCTCCGCCGGCGCCAACTCCCCCGGGCGCAAGTTCGGTATTCCCTTGAACATAAAGCTCGTCAGCAGCGCCAGCAGCAGGAACCCCGCCACCGTCGCCGCCACCGGCTCGCGCGCCGACGTGTCATAGTCCGCCAACGCCTCGATCTCCCCCTCCTCGGGGGCCTGCGTTGCGAGCATGATGACGAACAGGTACGTAATCAGGATCGCGCCGGCATAGACGATGATCAGGCTGAACGCCATGAACTCCGCCGACAGCAGCAAAAACAGCCCGCCCGTCGCGATCACCGTGAGCACAAAGTACAACGCCGCATACACCGGCCGAGGGTGCGTGATCACCCGAAGCGCCGCACCCAGCCCCGTCAACGCGAAGATATAAAAGTAAGGCAGCGGATGCTCGTGTCCGGCATTCAGCCCCAGCACCAGCAGCGCCACACCCAGTACCAGCCCCGCCAGCAGCGCCCCCAGCACCTGTGGCGAGCGGCCACCCCGCGGCAGCGCCAGCAGCACCCCCGCGCCACCCACGACGCACAGCCCGAACATCAGGAAAGGTTGAATGAACTGCCCCACGCCTTGCGGGCTCCCTCTTTCGCGAACTTTGCCACGCACGCGGCGACGCCGCCCACGCTCCGCCCCGAGGAACACCCCCGGGCGAAGGACGAGAGGATAGAGCCACGCCCGCCCGGGTTCAACACGCGGACAGTTGACGCACTCGGCAACTTCCCCCTCCACGCCTTTCACGCAACCTTCGCGACTTTCTCCCCGGGTCGGGCCGCTTCCCCCACTAGCATTGTCCGAGTGTCGTCCGCCGCGACTCATCCTCCTCGCGCCGTTGCCGCCTCCGGGACCTACCGGCGCTGGGTGCCCAACGCCCTCACCGGCCTGCGCCTCGTCATCGCCGCGGCCTTCTTCCTCCTCCTCGCCATCTGGAAGTACCCCGCCCGCACCACCCCCATCACCTGGGAACACCCCATCTGGGAATATGTCTTCGCCGCCGGGCTCTTCGCCCTCGCCGCCCTCACCGACGCCATCGACGGCCCCCTCGCCCGGCGCTGGAAAGTCGTCAGCAAGTTCGGCCGCGTCATGGACCCCTTCGCCGACAAGGTCCTCGTCGTCGGCTCCTTCATCATGCTCGCCGGCCCCACCTTCCGCCTTGACATTCCCAGCCAGCCCGACCTCCAAGTCAGCGGCGTCGCCTCCTGGATGGTCGTCGTCATCCTCGGCCGCGAGCTGCTCGTCACCAGCATCCGCAGCGTCGCCGAGCGCGACGGGCAGGATTTTTCAGCTGCCTGGGCCGGCAAAGCCAAAATGATCCTCCAGGCGTGCATCATCCCGGCCATCCTTGTCGTGCTCGCAATCGCCGACGTCCGCCGCGGCACCGCCGCCCGGGCCGCCATCGACGCCGGCGTGTGGGTCACCATGCTTGTCACCGTCGCCAGCGGCATCCCCTACGTGATGAAGGGCATGCGCGGCTTGAGCGCATAATCGCGACCTCGCACGCCCGGGATGAGCAACGCGAATCCCGAGATCAACGAGGCAGCCCACACCCAATCCTCGAAGACTCCTCGGAGCATCGTCACTCCTCGCTCCCTTTCGGGCTTCGCCCTTCGGGCCCATCCAGGCGTGCCAGTCGATTCTGCTGCCACAAGCCCAACGCGGCCGATTTGAGACTCAGGGCCGTACTTTGCCACACCGGCCCCAAAGGGGCCTGCATGTCCATCATCGCCGAGCCGGTCGGAGCACGCGTCAAGTCCGAAACCGCCCGCCTGCTGGCCGGCCCGCTGCAACGCCTCAACTTTGGCTGCGGGCCCCACCCGCTGCCGGGTTGGACCAACATCGACGGTGGCGACGGCGTGTGGTACGGCGCGCCCGACGATGACCGGGTAATCAAGCTCGACCTCTTCGAGGCGCTGCACGCCCTGCCCGGCGGCGTCGCCTCCCGCATCTACTCCGAGCATCTCTTTGAACACTTCACCCTCGCGCAAGGGCACACCATCCTCCGCCAATGGTGCCGCGCACTTCAAGTCGGGGGCGTCGTCCGCATCATCTGCCCCGACCTCGAATCCGAAGCCAAGCTGCTGCTCAAGCAGATCTCCCCCGCCTCCGATGACACCATCGACCGCCATCGCCTCAAGTGGCTCGGCGACCGCTACAGGTTTCAGCCCGGCGAACGCCTCACCCGGGCCATCGTGCTCAACTACGGGATGTGGCTCGACGGCCACAAGTTTGTCTACGACGCCGAAACCCTCGAACAGTCGATGCGCCTCGCCGGGTTCGAGGACATCACACGTTGCAAGTTTGGCGAAAGCTCCCACGAAGATCTACGCGGCATCGACTCCCACGACGGTGGCGAGACAGGGCGAACCTGGGTGCCGCAAATCGCGCTGGTGATGGAAGGCACGAAACGGCGCGAGGGACAGATGTCGGCACACTTCGAGGTGCCCGGCAATGAGCCCAACGCGCGGCCGGACTCCACATACGAACCCAAGCCCGCCCAACATCGCGAGATGCGACTTCAAACCCGGCTCGTCGAGATGGTCGCCGCGTTGTGTGCCGCCAAGGGGTACCGCCGCATCGCCCTCTTCGGGGCCGGAAAGCACACCGCGGCAATCGTGCACGAGCCGTGGGAGAGCCACGGCGTTCGCGTAGTCGCCGTTCTGGATGATTCGCCCCGCGCGAGCGACATCGCTGGCGTCCGGGTGATGAAGCCCGAAGCCCTCGGCGACCCCATCGACGCAGTGGTCGTGAGCTCCGACACCTTTGAAAACGAAATCTACGCCCGCGCCCGCGCCAGCTTCGGCGCGCGAGGCGTGCCCGTGCTGCGAATCTACGCCGACGCGGTGCGTGCACGCTGAGCGGCCAATACAAGCCAGCCGAGTGCACCTCACCCCCTCACCCCCTCACCCACTCATCCCCCCACACCCCTAGCCTCCCCCATGCCCCGCCTCCTCTGGATTACCACCTTCGGCCTCGGCTACATGCGTCCCGCCTCGGGCACCTGGGGGTCGCTGCCGCCGGTGGCCATCGCCTTTGCCATGTGGCTGGCGGGGTACGGGCCTGACAAGCAGCCGCTCGCGTATTACATCGTGCTCGCGGCGATCTTCATCGTCTTCTCTGCCGCCTGCGTGTTGCAAGGGCGGCAGGCCGAAGCCGCCTGGGGCAAAGACCCCTCCAACGCCGTCGCCGACGAAACCGCCGGCCAGTGCCTGGCCCTGGTGGCACTACCACCCGCGGCATTCCACTCGCTGGGCTCAACCATGGCCACCCTCGCCGTCGCCTTCGTGGCCTTCCGAATCATGGACATCATCAAGCCGTGGCCGGCGTACCAGCTGCAGAAGCTGCCGCAGGGGTGGGGCATCTTGGTGGATGATTTGTTCGCGGGGGTGTATGCACTCGCAGTGGTGCAGATCTTCACGCGGATGGGGTTGCACTCTTTGGGTCTGTAAGCTGTTTTTTGGGTGCGACTTTTATTGGTATTTTGAACCCTTTGAGACCAAATCCGGTAAGCTCCACTTCCGGAGGTCTCAGCATGTCCAGAGCCACGCGTTTAATGTTGTCCGGAGCATCGCGGGGAACTTTGGCGGCCTTCTTCTACCTCAGCGCCTTGGGCGCGCCAGCTCAGGCTCAACCGTATTTTATCGGGCTCGCCCCCACAACCGGGGACTATCCGACCACTGTCGTTGGCATGGACTCCTCAGGCTCCAAGCCCGTCGGATCGGTTTCAACCCCGGCGGGCGAGCGATTCGCAACCTGGGATGGCTATGGCAACAACTTTGAAACCGCCACCATCGTGACCAACGAATTATCTTCCTGGTGCGTCGGAGTCAGCAACGACCACCAGTTCACGGCGGGAAACAGCAACGGCCCGGACGGCTCACTTCGCCCATTCCGACGCTCCGCCTCCGGAGCTTTGGAGTTTCTGCCCCCGATCAACGGGCAGGCTTACATGACCGCCGACTCCATCAGCGGCAACGGCCTCGTCATTGTCGGCACCGTCGGCAGTATTTCCCGCGAGCGCGCCTACCGCTGGTCCGGAGGGCCCGTTCAAGATCTGGGCACCCTTCCCGACACTCCGTTCAACGGCAACGTACACGCCTATGGCGTCAGCGACGACGGGGCCGCGGCGGTGGGAGACTGCCAACGAACCTTCCTTCGAAACAATACTCTTGTGACCGAAACCCATGCCTTTGTCTGGACCGAGTCAGGCGGGATGCAGGCCCTCGGCCTCCTGCCCGGCGGCACCACCGCTTCGGCCAACAAAATCACGCCAGATCAGCGCTTCGTTGTCGGTCGATCAAGCTACGTCAACCCGAACTTCGGATTTCACGCGGTTCGTTGGGACAGGTTCACTGGCGTCGTCGAAGACCTTGGCTCGCCCGTGGGCTTCGGCAACTCCTTCGGTCTGGCCATAAGTGCTGCGGGAGCTACGGTGGCGGGTTACTGCCAACTGCCGGGCAGCAATGACGCCAGGTTCGCGTGCATTTGGACACCGCAGACGGGAATGATCGAGCTTAAGAGTTATCTCGCTTCGCACAACGTCAGCCTCACCGGCTGGACGCTCACGTTCGCGAACAGTGTTTCGGCCGATGGATTGGTCATCGCCGGCAAGGGTGACCTCAATGGTCAGCCGCGCGGCTGGGTGGTTCGCCTCGGCAACTCGCCGTGCGACGCGGACCTCAATCGCGACGGCAACATCGACATGGGCGACGTCGATGCCCTCATCAATGACCTGCCCGGCAACAACCCTTACGGTTTCGATCCCGACTTCAATCAAGACGGCAATGCTGACCAAGACGACATCGACGCCCTCATCAACACCATCGCCGGCGGCGGTTGCCCCTAAGAGCAATCCGGCACGAGGCATTAGGCACTCGCCATCCAGCACTCGGAAACGACCCGAGGCAGTGGCACCACAACGCTCCGCCCTCCCGCCTCCCCGCGCCACCTATAGTCGCAAAACTCCGGGTCCTGCAAGCGTTGGAAACGCTCCGCTCGGGCCCGTGTGCTGCTTTTTCCGGAGAAGGCGACCATGGCGATCAACGTTCGTGAAATCCTCGGTTCCCAGGCCGACGCGCTGCTCAAGTACGAGTCCAAGACCGTCAGCAAGAGCCACCTGCACCTGCCCGGGCCCGACTTTGTCGATCGCGTGCTCGCCCAAAGCGATCGCCCCGTCGCGGTCCTCCGCAACTTCCAGACCATCCTGAATCACGGGCGCCTCGCTGGCACCGGCTTCGTCAGCATCCTCCCCGTTGACCAGGGCATCGAACACTCCGCCGGCGCCAGCTTCGCCCCCAACCCCGAGTACTTCGACCCCGAGAACATCGTGAAGCTCGCCATCGAGGGCGGCTGCAACGCCGTCGCCTCCACCATCGGCGTCCTCGGCGCCGTCGCCCGCAAGTACGCCCACAAGATCCCCTTCCTCGTCAAGTTCAACCACAACGAGATGCTCACCTACCCCAACATCTACCAGGAGTCCTACTTCGGCTCCGTGCGCCAGTGCTACGAGATGGGCGCCGTCGCCGTCGGAGCCACCATCTACTTCGGCAATGATTCCTCGCGCGAGGAAATCGCCTACGTCTCCGACATGTTCGAAGAGGCCCACGACCTCGGCATGGTCACCGTCCTCTGGTGCTACACCCGCAACAACGCGTTCAAGGTCAAGGGCGCCGACGGCAAGAGCGTCGACTACCACACCTCCGCCGACCTCACCGGCCAGGCCAACCACCTCGGCGCCACCATCAAGGCCGACATCATCAAGCAAAAGCTCCCCACCAACAACGGCGGGTACGCCGCTCTCAACGCCGGGGGCTCCGCCTACGGCAAGTGGGATAAACGCGTCTACACCGACCTCTGCGGCTCGGACGAAAACGGCCACGGCGGCCACCCCATCGACCTCTGCCGCTACCAGATTCTCAACGGCTACATGGGCCGCGCCCCCCTCATCAACTCCGGCGGCGAAAGCAAAGGCGCCAGCGACCTGCAGGATGCCGTGCTCACCGCGGTCGTCAACAAACGCGCCGGTGGCATGGGCCTCATCTCCGGCCGCAAGGCCTTCCAACGCCCCATGAAGGACGGGGCCGCCCTGCTGCACGCGGTGCAGGATGTCTACCTCGATAAGACCATCACGGTGGCGTGAGACCGGACGCATCAGGCACGACATTAAATCAACCGCATCGAACGAAGCCGCGGGGTGAGAACCTCGCGGCTTTTCTTACGCCCCCCTCCACCCACCTCGTTCACCCGCCCAACTCAACTCATCCCACCCCGACTCTTGCCACATCGCTCTGACCGAGATTAAATTTCGCCCCCAGCCGCAGCTCGCGGGATCCCAAAGTGCCCACATTGCCATTGGCAGTATGTGCGCGGCGAACAGGCTCTAATACAAGGGATTTCCATTGAGACCCGTGAGCAACCCCGCCTGCCGGGTCAGTTTTCGGGGAGCATGGGGGTGATGGGGAAGCGTTCGGCATTATTAAGTCCGGCGGCTTCGCGCTAAATCAGCTGGGCTTTGGTGGCTTGTGATTGTGTGATGGAAATCCAATGGCGAACGGTTGTTTTTCTTGATACCGGAGCGAAACCGCCGTTGTAGCCCACGGTCGCCGCGACATCCGCCAGCCACAACCTCCGCCGCGCTGCGCGTTTCACTAGTTCTTTGCCCAGCACCCCCAAAACCACCTTTCCCGCTCTCCAGATTGTTACATTTTACCTCAACCTTTGCGAGTTCTACCCATATACCAGCATGTGGGGCAAAGGGGGGGGAATGAATCTGACCAAGGAAGCGCCAACTACAACCGGGTTTGAAGGGCAATCGTGGGCGGGCCGCGCTCCCGCAATCCCCGTTCCTTGGGAAGCGCTCGGCTCTGATGCCGGCATCTTCGTCATGCTCGTGGATGCCACGGGAAACGTCGTCTTCGCCAACACGGCGTGGAACCGGCTCCTCGGGCTCTCGCAGGTCACCGGCAAGACCCTCATCGAGCTCCTCGGCAAGGAAATCGCCGCCGAACGCCAACAGATTAACGACCGCGTCATCGCCACCAAGCACCCGGAATCCATTCTGGACATGGTTGGCGGCTCGCTCCTTCGCACCACCCGCCGCCCGATTCAATCTCCCGAAGACGGCATCCCCAGCGGCGTGCTGGTCACCAGCTGCGTCGTCCGTGAAGGGATGGAGCTCTCCAACATCCGCCTGGCAACATATCACGACCTCGGGCACCTGCAGGCGCTCACCGAACGCGAGTTCGAACTGCTCCACCACGTGGGCAAGGGCCTGTCGTCCGACGACGCCGCTACCAAAATGCACCGCAGCACCCGCACCGTTGAGTGGCACCGCGCGTCTCTGGGCGAAAAGCTCGGCTGCCACAACCGCGTCGAGATCGCCCGCGTCGCGATCGCTTCGGGAATCACCGCCGTCAGTGTCGAGATGCTGCTCAAAATCCACCGGGCCGCCAAGCCGCGCCGGGCGTGAGCGGCGGGGACCGCCGCGCCACCCCCCACTCACCCAAAAAAGTCACGCGCGCCGGACTTCGACCTTGCCCCCCGCCATGTCCTTGATCGCATACCCCATGCCCGCGAGCTGGTCGCGGATGGTGTCGGACTTCTTGAAGTCCTTCGCCGCCCGCGCATCGCGCCGGTCGCGCAGCAACGCCTCGACCGCGGGATCAGGCGATAGGCCGCTGGCCCAGACACCCAGGTCGTTCTCAAAGCGCGTGTTGCCGGGCGTGAAGATCACCCCGACGACATGGTCGAGCTGATGCACATACGCCAGCCACTCGGCGATGGTGCCCCGCTTGGCGGGGTCATTCAGCACCGCGGCGATTGCATCATGGGGCCAGGGTGCAGTGGGAAGTACAACTTTCTTTTTGGCAGCCTCTAGAGACTCGTTCACCTTCTCCACCGACGTGCCCTGCACCTTTGCTTCGTGCTCGTGAACACAACTGCCGACCTTTGAGTGGCCGCCCAGCAGAAGGTCGAAAGCTCCTATGGCATTCCACACATTGAGATCTTCGTTCATCGCCTTTTGAAACGCTCGCTGATACTGGTTGCATTCACCCGTCCATCGCGGGTCTTGGAGACGGCCGCCAACGTCGGAGGTGCCAGATTGTGATCCAGCGGCGATAATCAACTCCGCCTCAGGACTTGAACTTCCCGGCTTCCACGAGGTATTCGGGTCCGCCGCCATCGCCAGCCGCACCACCTCCCGCCACCGATCAATCCGCGGCCCCGCCCGCTTCACGTTCTCAAGATAAAAATCCGCCTGACTGCGATAGTGCCCGCTGATCAGCTCCAGCCGCAGCGCCTGCCACGACAGCCCCTTCCCCCCCTGCTCCACCGGCGCGCACAACTCGCGGGGAACATAAAAGTTCCCCTTGCTCTTGCTCATCTTCGCACCCTCGACCATCAGAAATCGCGGGTGAAACCACATGCGTGCAAAGCTTCCCGCCGCCGGGTCAGCATTGAACGCGCAGCAGCTCTGCGCGATCTCGCACTCATGGTGCGGAAAGATGTTGTCCTCGCCCCCCGAGTGAATATCGAGAATCGCGTTGCCGTCGGGCAGCGCCAGAACCCGGGCGGCCTGCGCCACCGCCCCCGCCGTCTCCGCCCCCACCTGCATCGCCCGCAGGCTCATCACACTGCACTCAATGTGCCACCCCGGATACCCCGTGCCCCACGGGCTCTCCCACTTCATGATGTGCGACGCGTCTTCCTTCCACAGCAGAAAGTCCGCGGGGTGCTCCTTGCCCGCCTGATTCGCGGCATTCACCCGCCCCCCCTCGCCCTCGCGCAGGTGCTGCAACGTGTTGCCACTCAGTCGCCCATACGGCTCAAAGCTCTTGACGCGAAAGTACACGACGCGCGAGCCGGGTGCCCCCACCACATACGCGTGCCCGCCAGCGATCAGCCGCTCAATGACCGTGATCATCCCCGCCACGTTCGCCGTGGCCTTGGGGTGCAGGGTTTCATCGCGCTCGGCTTCGATCGATACCTTCAGCCCCAGATTGCGGGCGTCCTCGCGAAAGCGGCCTTCATAGAACTTCGCAATCTGGTACGGGTCGCCGGGGTCAATGCTCGTTCCCGCGGGCAACTTGCCGGACTTCTTCGCCTCGGCGATCCGCCGCCCCGCCACCGCCATCCGATCTTCCCCGCTCTCGCCCCCCTCCGCGTCGTCAGTCATGTGCCCGACATCCGTGATGTTCATCACGTGCGTCACCACGCGCCCGTGCTGCTTGCGGTGAACCATCTGCTCGGCAGTCTCGTTCCCCAGCTCGCACAGCGGGCTCTCAATCCAGCGGCGCAGCACATCCGCGGCCAGAAAACTCCTGAAATTCCCAATATGCGCATCGTCGTACACCGTCGGGCCGCATGTGTAGAACGACACCCGCCCCGGGTCGCCGGGTTGGAGAAGTTCCTTCTTGCGGGTGAGCGTGTTGTAGAGTTCAAAGGGCATGCGCGGCGGGATGGTACGTCGCGCATCGCCCCCGGCGGGCTATTCGGCCGCAGGTTTCACAGCGATGAGCTGCACCACATCCGAATCGCCGTTGTGGAAGATCCCCTCATGGACCATCCGCATGGTTTCCTTCACGCTGTAAAACCTCAGCCCCTGCAGCTCTTTGGCCAGCCCATTGGCGGTCATGAGCATGTCGGCCTGCTTCGGCCCGCCGCTGCTGCGATGAATCTGGCCGGGGGTGTACGCCTCCAGCACAAACGTGCCGCCGGGCGCCAGGGCCGCCACCACGCGGGTGTGCAGGCTCTGCCGCACGTGCGACGGGAGATGGCACCAGATGGACACAATGACATCCCACTTGGCCTTGCCCAGGTCAAAGTCGGCCAGATCCGCGTGGATGGTGTCCAGTTTCACGCCCGCGGCTTCCGCCAGCAGCTTCGCCTTCGCCAGCCCCACCTTCGAGAGATCCACCGCGGTGACATCAAACCCCTCGGTCGCCAGCCACACCGCATTGCGACCCTCTCCCTCGCCCACGCACAGCACTCTGCCCGACGCGGGCAAAAACATGCGGGCGTGCCGCAGAAAATCGTTGGGCTGCGTGCCGTAGCTGTACTCGGGGGCCGCGTAGCGGTCGTCCCACATCGTGCTCATGTCACTCATCGCGGAGCTCCTCTCACCCACGGAATGATTGATGCCGCCCGAAGGGTGGTGGTGCAAAGTCAGAGTAGTGTGCGCGGATCCTTAAAGTTCGCGGACGTGCCCGGATTAATCCGAACCGCAGACCCCGGGCCGGGAGCTGCCACAAACAGGGGCGCAGTAACGCCGATCCCGAGGTTGAAAGCACCCGCACCCAGGCCAAAGACACCCAAGTTCGGACTCTTTTCGTCCCGAGCACCGTCACCGCATGCCGAATGCCTAATGCCTAATGCCTAGTGCCTAGTGCCTTCCCCTCACTTACACGCAGCCTTCAACGCCTCCGCCTTATCCGTCTTCTCCCACGTGAACGTCTCGAACTTCTTGCCCCCCACCGTCACGCTGCCCGGCTGGCGCCCGAAGTGCCCGTGCCGCGCCGTCGGCCCGTAAATGGGGTGGCGAAGGCTCAAGGTCTCGATGATCTTGCGGGGCGTCAGCGCAAAGTTCGCCCGCACCGCCGCACTGATCTTGTCCTCATCCACCTTGTTGGTGCCGAAGCAATCAACGAACACACTGGTGGGCTCGGCCACGCCAATCGCGTAGCTCAACTGAATCTCGCAGCGATCCGCCAACCCCGCCGCCACGATGTTCTTCGCGATATACCGCGCCATGTACGCCGCGCTGCGGTCCACCTTCGTCGGGTCCTTGCCGCTGAACGCCCCGCCGCCGTGCCGCCCCATGCCGCCGTACGTATCCACAATGATCTTGCGCCCCGTCAGCCCCGTATCCCCGTGCGGCCCGCCGATCTCAAACCGCCCCGTCGGGTTCACGTGCACCGTGATCGCCGGGTTCCACCAGTCCTTGAGGACCGGCTTCAACACATGCTCGACAATCTGCTTCTTCAGGTCCGCCTGCCGGTCGTTCCACTTCGGGTCGTGCTGCGTGCTGAGCACAAGGGTGTCAACGCGAACCGGCTTGCCATCCTGGTATTCCACCGTCACCTGGCTCTTAGCGTCCGGACGCAGCCCCGGCACGCTCCCCTCACGCCGCACGTGCGCCTGCTGCTCCACCAGCCGGTGGGCGAGCTGAATCGGCAACGGCATCAGCTCCGGCGTTTCGCGGCACGCGTACCCGAACATCATCCCCTGGTCGCCCGCCCCCTCGCGATCCACGCCCATCGCAATGTCGTTGGACTGCTTGTTGAGGGCCACCATCACGCCGCAGGAGTCGGCATCAAACCGCATGTCACCCGAGACATAGCCGATCTCCCGCACCGTCTCGCGCACAAGGTCGGGAATGCTCACATAGGTGTTCGTCGTGATCTCACCGGCAACGACCACCAGCCCAGTGCAGCACAGCGTCTCGCACGCCACGCGGCTGAAGGGATCGTCCTTCAGCATGGCATCAAGCACAGCATCAGAGATCTGGTCAGCCACCTTGTCAGGGTGGCCCATGGAGACGGATTCGGAGGTGAACAGGTTGGTGCGCGACATGGGGGTTCCTTGGCTTTACGGGACCGCGATTATGAGGGGCAAGTTTATGCCGCGTCGGCGGCCTTGGCGGAATCGCGACATTCAGGCCTTTATGTACGGCGGGCCTGCAAAGAAATCGTGCCATCGATTCCCCGCTCGGCGCGACTCCAATGCTTCGGCAGCACCACGCGCTACTGCATTGAAGTCGGCCAAAGTGCCGACTTCAACTGCACGACTTTGGTGCCACCCTGGCGTTGTGTTGGTCGTGTTGCTCGATGCGGGGTGCAGCCAGTTGTTATCGCTGTCGCCTCACTGGCCCGTGGGCTGGTGGTGCCAGCCGCTTCACGCCTATGGCTGCGAGCGCAGCGGTCCGAAGGCGCTGAGCCAGAGCAGGTGATGCGGGAGCGTGCCGATCACGCAGAACAACAGGAAGGCGTGGGCGACGGAAGAGATGCCGACGCTACCGAACACCGTCGCCGCGATCACAACGACGATGCCGACGGACGGGATCGTGAGCGGAGCCGATCTCCAGTGCACCCTCACCGCGTTCAAAAAACCCGGCGACCGTGACCGGCGGGTCTTTGCGTCTGCCCGGCTGCAGTGACCCAAGGCGTGTATCACCAGGAAGTACACGCCGATGGCCAGCAGGGGTGGGGCGGCAAGCCCGAGCATCGTCGTCGAGACAATGACACTCGCCTGCTCAACCAGGCGGGAGTCCTTTCGACGTGACACCCACACAGTAAGTTGAAGCAGGATCGCGATGCTCCACAGGGTGGCAGCGACGATACGCGTGAGCGAGGCATCGACGTGCAAAGCCCCGCCCGCCGCATCCGCGATCTGCACGAACGGGCTCCATGCGGCGAGTGGTGATGAGAAGAACGGCACCGCAAGCACGGCCACGCCGTGGCTCAGGCCGATCATGTGCTCTGAGAATGACCGAATGGGCCGTCCCCTGGTCCAGACGCAATCCGAAACCCCGAAGTGATGCGCCGAAAGACCGAGGAAGACGACCACGGTGATCGAGGGCGCGAGTATGAAACACGCGGCTGCGATCGCGGTGAACACGGTGTAGATTGTGGCGGTAGTCGCTGCGGCACGCCACCCCTGGCTCTCGATCTGATCACAGACCACCGCGATATCGAACGCGCCGTGGGGCATGCCGACGATGACGAGCGCGACGACCCACAGGGCGTAGGCCACGATCGGCGTAGGTTGAACTGGCACCATGGCGATCGCCACACCACCAAGAACCAGCGAGCGCAGCATCGGGGCAACGCGCAAGCCCCGGCTCCTAGGGTGAGAGCCGGGGCTGAGGGCCCGCACTGTACATTCGAACACGCGATTCACGCGCCTCACAAGCCTCAGGGGTTCGTCGGCACACCACTCTTACGCGACCTCGGCACCATCCTTCGAGAGGGCCTTGACGCCTTGGTAGCAGACCAGCCCGAAGAACACCTTGTTGATCACGTCGGCGATGTTGTAGCAGATCTCCCGGACCGACTCGCCCTGCGGGCCAGCAAGAGCCATCAGGAAGCCGACGGGGTAGATCGTCCAGCCAACCAGTACAAACAGGCGGATGGTCTTGAGCGAAGCGACGATCGAAACGGGTTGGGTCTTCATCTGCTCGTTAACCTTCGTGTACAGCGTGAACACGATGTAGAACCACGCAAGGCAGCTGACGATGTAGAAACCCCACCAAGACGCGCCGCCCAGAGGCGATTCCTCTGCGATCCACGCGGTCACAAGCATGACGATCGCCGATGCCACGAGCGTTCTGAACAGGCCCGTGGCGCGCTTGCCGAGGTTTAGAAGCAGTGGCACTTCCAGCACCAGAAGCGGGACGGTGATCATCCAGTCGATGTAGCGGTACGCGGTCGGAAACTGAGAAATGACAGCGCCCGGGATGCGTTGACCCGTCTTCGGGTCAAACAGAGCCGCGACCTGCTCGATGTAGATACCGGACATCCGGGAGTAGTGGTAGCAGGCGACGCCGGTGATGATCCCGGCCACGACCATCACCGAGCGATAGGCCTTGGGGACGTTTCCAGCCATCAGCCAGAAATACGCCGTTCCCGCGCCCATGGCGACGGTCCCGAGCCAGAACAAGTACATGGTCACACCCTCGACCGTCAATCCGGCCTTGAGCGCAACCGCTACGTCCGAAGCGCCAACCGTCAGCATGTGTAGTTCCTTTTTCTTGAGCTGAACCCTTCTATTCGCGAAATTCGTGAGTTCTGCCCGAGCAGATTCAGGATTGTCAGAACTGGCTTCGCAGTGTGAGGCACATACCTGAAAAGAGACCCGCGCCGTCGATTTCTGCGCCTCAAGCCGGGTGTTGGTGTGT
The DNA here is from genome assembly GCA_041661205.1 of Phycisphaerales bacterium. Taxonomy (GTDB): domain Bacteria; phylum Planctomycetota; class Phycisphaerae; order Phycisphaerales; family UBA1924; genus RI-211. Next base: position 250 of record JBAZUW010000072.1, on the reverse strand, counting down.
CGGAGACTCGCGCGAGACAACCGACTCGGCAGGGTGGCACCAAAGTCGTGCCACCCAAGTCACTGCTCTGAGGGACTTCGGTGCCCGGCTACCAACCGCTCCCGCGCGCGCAACCAAGTCCCCCGCAAACCCACCCACCCCCAAAATCCCCACCAATCTCGCCCCGCACAAAACTCCCCCTCCACAAGCCAGAAACACGCCTCCCCACCCGCCACCCCTCAAATCTCCCCACGCACATCACCCACCCCCG